>NZ_JCAYNV010000016.1:0-110558 GCF_059758055.1 Shewanella sp. MF05956
TTCACTAAGAGATGGATGGATCGCAGTTCATTATCCTAACCAAAAAGTGAGTTAGGAGTTCTAAATGAACCGCCCTGTGCGGAGCCGCATGCAGGGTGGTGTGGGGGCTGGAGGCTAGATACCTCCGACTACCCGATTAGCCATTTACCACGCAGGTATTTGTGGTCTTTTCCCTCTGGCTATAGATACGCGATTAATTACAGCAGTATATTTAGCTATATAAATTGGATCTTTTAGCAAACCAATAGCATAAGTTTCCATATCATTTCTAGTATTAAAAACTTTATCAGCAATTAACTCAATTACATCTTTTATGTAACTAAACATCTCTTCACAAGAATCATCAGGATCTTCATTTAATTCATAAAAATCCTTACCTTCATGCACCAGTTTATTTCTTACATCGGTATATAATAAATCGTATTTCTCTAGCTTACTCTCAAATGCATTTGCAGAACCTTTAGATAATAATGCAGCAATGAAAGTTCGATGTTTCCATCCATTACCAACAGGATCAGTTAGCCCATCTAGCGTAAATACCAAGTTCAAAAACTGTGACTCAGAACCAATTGAATAGAATGATTGACGACATGATCTTAAAGCTGAAATCACCGATTTTGCAATTTCATTGTTGGTATCATTGCTATAAATATAAGAAAGATATTGAATACCTGGAACATAAAACCCATCCACTTGGGGCCCTAGCCAATTATTACTTACAGAAATAGGTCTTGATATCCCACTGAGCTCAAATGCCTTCATGTGGGTTTGCTCCATGGGAATAATATTCACAGAATAAAATCCATTGCTCATTTGCCCTGCTGGATTTGGGGTAAACTCTTTGACCTTAAATGAACTATGAGAAAACCTTACAATATCAAGTGCATGCTCAGCGAGAGCTAAACATTTATTAATAACGTAGTCATTATGATCCATTGTTTTATTGAGCCTTAGTAGATCTTTATAATTTAGATCAACTTCAAACTGAACATATTCACAGTCGAAGTTTCCATATCGCTCGTAAGGTTCTTGATCAAATTCTTTTCGACAGAAAAATGTATATTTATCTAAGTGGATTTTTTCTTGAATGTATATCTTATCCAAAGGAACAACTACGATACATTTTAATAAACGATCATCACTTTCTAAGTCTGCTAACTCGGTATTTGAATCAGATGAAATGCCTTTATCAATATCAACCCAATCAAAACACAGGATAAAATCTTCTAACATCTCTTCATTATTTCTAATGATTTTTTCATCATAAATATTAAAAGTAACACCATCCCCTTCAGGAAATTGACTAGCCCAATACCCAATTTCTCTTAGCTTATTAAGTGATATCTCTATTTCAGCTTTCTTAGTCGAAAAGCTTTCTTTATTCCAAAGTAAATTACCAGAATAGTTTTCTCTAGGGGGCAAAAACCTTGCTTTCATGCTAAATCCTATTTATGGCTAACAGCTTATTGAACGGCCAAATAAATTTAAATTCGGCAGCTTAAGTTATTGATTAATATCATCCTACATTTGCTATCTTACTGAAGTAAAGCAATTAATTATGTCTAACCGACAAAAACAAACCGTGCTTGCGCGTAAAGTAGAATTCACCTTCATTTTACAAAAAACTAAAGATAACAATATCAGACAATTACGATTTCTCAATTGATAAACCGATACAATTAAAGAACGACTGTTAATCATTTTTGTCGTAAACCAGTGAAAAACCATTATACCTGTACATAAAATCGGTACATGCCACATAAAAGTATTCATGTTGATTTTGTTTTTAACGCTTTTGATTTTTTTACATGCGCAGCATGTGATGCTTGGGGGGTAAAATCCCCCCTTTGTTCGAGGTGATTCTGCCACATCCATGAGCCATTATTTCTCTACACTTTAGAGTCAATACACAGCAAGCAACGAAGACATAGAGCCTCAGGTGCAAGCGCGGCTGTGATCGTCCATGACATGGACGTTATGGCCGAGCTTACAAGGATGTACTCGCAGCGTGTCACAGAAGCGTTTGAACTTGAGGTGATTCAGCCAAATCCATGAGCCAATATTTAGGCTACATATCTGTCCAGATACAAAGCCAGCAACGAAGGCATAGAGCCTCGGATGCAAGCGCGGCTGTGACCGTCCATGATATGGATGTCATGGCCGAGCTTACAAGGATGTACTGGCAGCGTGTCACTGAGGTGTTTGAACTTGAGGTGACTCTGCCACATCCATGAGCCAATTTAGCTACACATCTGTGCCGATACACAGCCAGCAACGAAGAAATAGAGCCTCGAGTGCAAGCGCGGCTGTGACCGTCCATGACATGGACGTCATGGCCGAGCTTACAAGGATGTACTCGCAGCGTGTCACAGAAGCGTTTGCACTTGAGGTGATTCAGCCGCATCCATGCGAGCTAGCGATATATCAAAAAGTGTCTTTAATACGCCAGTACAACATTCTGGCGCTGTCACACTCTCTACACTATCGGTTGAAACGCGGTTAGCGAGTCGAGCATAGTGGCATTACCTAACCCTTGCATTGGGGCTACGGAGGTAAATTGACCTTGTTCGCCGTGTAATGCCATGTAATTAAGCAGTACCGTTTCCACTAACAAATTCACGTTATTAGCAGACGGCGCAGACGCGGTATCGACTGACGCATCAGAGCGCATAAAACCGATTTGTTGTTTTTGGGCCATTTGCGAGGTAGTGCCACCCATTAACTGTGGCTTGCCAGATGGGTTATACACCAAAAAGAACGAGGCTCCGGTTGAAGAATTATCACCCGTCCATTCGCCTTTACCACGTCCTTCCATTGAGTCATCAATCCGGCCATTACTTGAAACTGAGCCATCACTAAACACATACAACATTAGCGGCATATTACGACGTGAAGCATACTCTAAGCAGGCTCCCATACAGCGCCCTGCTCGTAAATCGCGTAACTCACCGGTTGCACGCTCGCCTGTATGATAATCAAACCCACCCATAGTGACCGTACCCGCGCCAGAAAAGCCATTCACCACTAGCTTCATAATCGATGCTGTTTTTTGAAACTCTGATTCAGAATCAAACTCGTTAATGCCAAATATGCCACCTGGCCCCACAATATCTGGGTCTAATAACGGATTTAGGGTTGAAGGGTCGCCAAAGCGATCTGCTAAATCAGCGCTTTTAACATAACCGCAATTAACTAAATCTTTAATCACATCACCTCGGGTCACCTGGGTATTCACCGCCGCCATTTTTTGCGCGCTAATGCGTTGAATACTCTCCATTACTGCCACAGCATCACGTTGCGACAATAAACTAAATAAGTCGCCCACATCTACCAAACCGGTGACATCAGACGGTCTGTCAATTTTGGTCGGTCGCATGCTTAAATCAATAAAACTGGTTGGCGCCATTGAATTGCCGCCCGAGTCAGAATTACGCGAGCCCACCAACGGCATTAACGAGCCATTCGCGCCTGCTGCCGCAATAGCATACATAGGATTGTGTGGATTATTACCGGTGTCGTTGTCTGAGCGATTAGGGATCACTGCACCGTTAATTCTTGATGCCGTGTCTGATGAAACCTTTTCTAAAATACCGCGTAAAAACGCCGAGTCAGAATGAAATGCTAGGCCTAAATCGGTATTGATAAAATCAGACATGCCAACATTAGGATTAGCAATTGAGGGAGCCATATCACCCGGTAAACCTAACTTGTTGTAACCAGCTGTAGATAAAAAGTCTTGCTGACCACCCGCGCCGCCAACGAGCACATTTGAGCCCGCAATGTTAGCGCCACCCGCTAAATCAAAACTAATAAACGGAATTTTACCCGCACCTTGAACGCTAATGCCGCAAGAACCTCTTAATGCTTCAAGATCTGGCGACAATGCCGCATGTGCATTGTTAGGATTAGCAAACATGCTAAACAAAGATAATCCCGCAACCGCCGCACCACCTTTGTATAAACCCGTTGAAATAAACTCTCGTCGAGTCATGGGTTTACGGTGGTCGGCAAACAACAATGGACTGTCTGGATGAAGATGTTTTGGTTTAGTCATTGTTGGATCCTTTTTGTCTCTGTTTTACGGCAACAAATGCAGTGCTGTTCAGTGGTGCATGCATCAATTGAACAAAGCTCAATTGCGCGGTTGTTAATATATTTATCATCTGCGGCCCCTATTGCACTAGCATGACAGCACTGGCCAATACCGCAGCACAGGTTGATTTAGCAATGGTTCGAGTGCGCTCTGGATTACACGTACCACTGCACACCGACAAGCCTGTCACCAAACTGTCTAATTCTGCATACACATCGCTCTGGCTAGGTTGGTTACTCAATGACAATGGCATCAATTGATTGATTAATGGATTGAGCAAGTTACCTCTATCAGCCGCACTTAATGCCACGCTTGGCACCGCCGTAAAATCAACATCAGGGAACCAATTACTGCGTATGGTATTATCTTCAATTGCCGAGTCGCAGTAAGCGATTGCTAATTGGGTGATGCCCATTTGCTGTGCTGAAATAAAGGTTTCAATGTTTTCAAGACTAGGTAATTGACGTTTAACCAACTCATAAGTGGCAAACACCTTGGTTGATTGCTGCGCCACTCCGGTTAGCACACTCATGCTGTGATTAATTTCAGCAAAATTACGCACACCCACTTGAGCTGACTCAGTCGTGGCAGGCACCTCTGCAGGGGTAACAAATACGCCAGGTAGCACCACATTACTGTGCTCACCTAATTGCTCAAAGGTTAAGAAAAACTCATCCTGATTAGCGCCTTTTTCAAGCGCGATAATGGTGCCAAGTGCCGAGATAGAAAACGGCTCTGCAAGTCCCTGCCCTGCCGATACCGACAAGTCGAGATTTGCGTAGGATTGGCCTTGTGCGCTCTCTTTACCATTAATACCAATACGTAAGCCTTTTACCTCAAAGCTGTCACTCACTGGCGTGCCGTCAATATTTACAATCGCAGCATTGCTGAATAAATAACTGTAATTGTCGAACTGACTAACCTCAAACATTACATAAGTATTAGGTAAATCGATGAGATGGCTTATTGAGAACAGTAAAAAGAACTTTTCACCAACGCCCACTTCATAATTTTGCTGCACTTGCTCAGGCGCTAAAACCCGATTGTAAATAGCCAATAAGCGGACATCGCCCTGCCATACATGTTGATTAGACGCTTCACGGCCTAAAATTAGCGCAAAGCTGTCATCCCAATTTGCTAATGGGGCAATATCTTCATCAACCACATCAATCAGCTGACCGTTCACATAAATACTGCGGCCGTTAGTGGCGTTGTAAGTCATGACTACGTGCTGCAACGTCGCTTGCAATACTTCATCGGCATCGGGCGTACTTAAGGCCGGCTCACCATTGGTACTTGATGCTTCAGTTCTGAGCATAAAATCATAATTATATTGGGTTTGCCCAAGGGTAAAGTTACGCGCGTCATCACCTGCTGAATAAGTGACGATGCGGGCAGGCCCTTCTTGAGTCACATTATTGGGCGTCACCCAGGCTTCTATTGAAAACTCACCCGTTGCGGTAATTAAATCGTGCAATTTTTTGCTATTGGCGGTGCTAGCCTGCGCTTTACCATTGGTAAATGACAATCCCCAGCCGCCTAACCAATCGACATCACCCGTGAGCGTTAAATTTGCCGCAGGTGAAATACCCGAGGTGTCATAGGCAATGGCGCCCTCACCGGTTTTGAATTGGTACAGCGCAATCACGTCAGTTTCAAAACGACCACCGCTTGATGCGGTAATACCGTCGGTTAACCGTAACGATTTAGACACCACCATATCCGGTGAGATCTCATCGAGTTCAATGCCATCACTTAACGCCATAATCGCATCGCGCATTACAATACTGTCGTCTAAACAGTTACTCCAACAGTTATGAAACTCCGAACCTAGGCGAACCACTAATCGTGATTGTGCTGGGGTATCTAAATTCATCAACCCTTTTGCGGCTTCATACGCTTGCTCGATATCGTTGCTGGCAAAAAAAGGTGATTGCGCCGCTTGCACGCCTTCGCTATGGCAAGAGACACAATATTGATGCACAATCGGATAAACATGCTGGCTAAATAAACTGCTGTCATCGGGGAAGTTTTTGCTTGAACCTGGGTCTCTAATGACAGGTGCTGTTAGCTCAATAGTATTGGCTGTGCTCACGCGGTCATCAGCCCATAACTTAATCCACTGAGTCATGGTTTCGCCGCAAGCTGAATCACTGGCCAACCAACAGTTATGGCCACCAGCGACTTTACTGACTAAACGCGAAGCTTTTGGGTCGGTTAAGTCAACCAACGGGTTGGTAGCGGCATAAGCGTCGTTAACATCATTACGGCTGGCAAAATAAGGGGCTTGGTTACCTTCGGTATGACAAGCGCCGCATTTATCCTGAGTCGATATATTGTCCCACAATGACGTTTTGTACTTTTGAATATCGGCGGTTGCCGCGGCAGGGCCAGTATATACGTTAGAGGTTGGGGTTTGCTGAGCGGGTGGATTTTTTTCTACATCCCCACCGCCACAAGCACTTAAGCCAAACAATAATGAGACAATAACAAGGCGTTTAATCATTAAAAATTTCATGCCTATTCTCCCATACAATAATTGCCAACTTCAGCGAACACTCGCTTAAGCTGGTAAGCATTCTGCTTAAAAGAGGTTGTTGTTGCACTAATTTGCGCAATATCGGCCTGGCTTTCTGCATCACGCAAACATACTGACTTAAAGACTTTTTTCACTTGGCATTGTGCAAATGCATTACTGTTAGCCAGCTCTTGCCCTAACGACTTGGCGCCACTACCCTGCCCAGATAAGCTGTTATCCCAACCCAGTTTTTGATTAGGCCCTTGGCGCCAATAGTTTTGCCAATTATCATTTGGCGTCACAAAACCATAAGGGAAGCTTGTTGAGTTGATATGGTATTTACCTTGTACACGAGAGCCCGTGTCGGGATCGGTTTGACCGCTGGTGTTATAAGCAATTGAACCGCTTTCACCACTTGGGTCCTGATCGAGGTTAAATTCATACTCATAATAGGCAAATGCTTGAGCTAATGGATCCATGCCGCTGTGACAACTTGAGCAGTTATTAATAAACAAACGACTATCACCACCAGGGCTTCGACTCACATCCTGGCGAATACGGTCAGTTGAACGGGTATTGTCTTTAAGCGGTTCTAAATCGGTACATAAATGATTCATTAGGGTAAAGCGGAACATGGCGCGATTAGTGCCTAAATAAAAAAACTCTTTGGCCGCGGCGCGGCTGGTTAGCACGCCGGCGGTGGCTGACGAAGGTAAACCGTTTAGACTTGATTGCGTGGTGCGCTCAAGGCCATCTTTTAAATCAATAAATTGGTCTTCTAATGCTTGGTAATGGGCATTATCATTACGGTTATAAGCAGGTAAATTTAAACTGTTTTTGCCTACATACACCATATCAGCCTGTAAGATTTCTCTAAAATCGACATCATCTCTAACGGCACCAATGACAGTGGCAGAATAGTCATTTAATGGCGCAAAAATATCTTGTTCAATATTGGTCCACGGCGTAGCAAATAACTTAAGTGTGGTTGAATAAAATGCTGGGGTTTCCATCGCCAGATAAGCGGCTTCTATCGGTTTGCCATCATCTAATAACGTCGCCATGCTCTGTAACGTCGCTTCTGAGGCAGCAACACCGGCAATACGGTCGTGTAATTGTTTTGCCTGCTCTAAACTCCCTGCTGCCGCATTCACAGACAACAAGCTCAACACGCCAATAGTCAATGCATTAACGACGTGTTTCAGCGGCATGATTGTTCTAAAATTAGATAATAAGCTCAAGCTTGTTATCGTACGAAGCCGATCCTTCATACTGTCTCCTTGTTCACACTTGACTGCCTTGCAGTAAACTGACGTTGCGGTGCCGCACTGCTTATTTGTTTTATCAACATTCTCTTTTAATGAGCAAATGTTGTTACTCCCACTTGGTTTGAGTGTTTTTTAAGCAGTGATGGTGGCGAATGGTGCTGATTAAATCATTCAACGGGCAATATTAAAAGTTTTTATTTTGTTAATTTTTTTGACACTCTCAGCCAATAACTTGGCGCCAAAAAAGTGCCTTGAACCGTCAAAAAAAAGTATTGAAACTATTTCACAAAAAGCCTTGAAACACTGAGCCTACAAGGCAATAATGTCAAGCCTAATCGGGATTGGCTAAAACTCTTACAATAATAATGATGGTTAAGGAAAACAAATGAGGCCGACCTCAGGCTATAACATAATGATGTTTACAGTTATTGCATTGTTACTAGGATGTAATACTGAAACAGCAATTAAAGATGAACAGCCTGATCCCGTGCTTGTGGAATATCCGGTGGCGTATATCGAGCGCACTTTAGCCGCTGTCGATCAACCCCCAGCAGAATTTGACACTTTCAATCCCGCTCATTTTAATCCGGGCGCTCAGTTACTGATAAAACGTAATGCCTTTGCCGACTCACCAGCCACCAACTTAACGGCCAGTTTATTTGGTGAAGATAAGCTTATTGATATCCGTGATATCTCTGTGTCAGACGACGGCCAGCAATTACTGATGGCCATTCGCGCCCCTGAAATTGACGATGCCGACGATGATGAGCAGCCCAAGTGGAATATATGGCGTTATCGCGTTGCCGATGAAACCCTAGAACGCGTGATAACTAGCGATGTTACGGCTGAGCAAGGTGATGATTTAATGCCAAGCTTTTTGCCTGACGGCAGAATTATTTTTGCCTCAACTCGTCAGCGTTTATCGCGCGCCATTTTACTCGACGAAGGCAAACCGCAATACACTGCTTTAGATGAAAGCCGCGCCAATGAAACCTTCAATATCCATGTGATGGACCCAGACGGCAACGGCATCAAACAGCTGACATTTAATTTAAGCCACGACTTTTATCCGCTAGTGCTACAAAGCGGTAAAATACTTTATAGCCGTTGGGACCGAATGGGCGCAGACCATGGGGTCAATTTGTACCGCATGAACCCAGATGGCAGCGACAACGAACTGGTTTTTGGCTGGCATTCGCACCAACTGAGTGTCGATGGTCAAACTGAATCAATTGATTTTGTTAAACCGCAACAATTACCTAGCGGCGAGATTTTGATGTTGCTCACCTCACAAGATGATAGCGTGATTCAAAAGCGTCCTGTGGTGATTAACATTGATGACTATATTGATGCAGAGCAAGCCACTGCCACATCAGGTGCTCAGGACAATGCCATTACTGACGCCGTATTGTCTGATTTTCAATTTTCATTCTCAACAGCGTTATCCGAAACCGGTCGATTGAATCACTTATTTCCGCTTCCCGACAGCAGCCAACGTTATTTAATGAGCTGGGATTTATGCCGAGTGATAGTCAATGATGTTGTCCGTGCTTGCGGCCAGTTAACGGCTGAACAACTGGCCGATGAAAACTTGATTCAAGCTGATCCATTGTACGAACTCTGGTTACTTAATAATGCTAATAATACCCAACAATTAGTCGCGACAACGACCCTAGGTACTGTGCTAACAGAGTCGGTCGTGATGCAACCTAGCGCGCAGCCTAAAAGCTTTATTGCCGATAAAGTGGTCGGTAATGAACTCGACTCACAACTTAGCCAGGAGCTAGCAGGCTCAATCCACATTCGCAGCGTGTATGACTTTGACGGCATTGACAGTACAACCAATAGTGGTGGGATAAGCCGTTTAAGTGACCCATCTCAAACGCCTGCGGCTAATTTACCTGCGCGTTTTTTACGCATTGTTCGTGGTGTGCCCATGCCACCTGATCAGGTGCGTGATATTCCCAACACTGATTTTGGCCGCAGTAATAACCAACTCATGCGCGAAATCATAGGTTATAGCCCTATTCAACCCGATGGCTCGGTGAAAATTAAAGTGCCAGCCAACGTACCACTCGCCATCAGCGTATTAGATGCTAATGGCCAGCGTATCGGCGGTCGTCATCGCCAATGGATTACCTTAATGCCTGGTGAAACATTAGAGTGTGTCGGTTGCCATACCGCTAACAGTCAATTGCCTCACGGCCGACTAGATGCACAAGCTGCCAGTATTAACTCAGGTGCGATTGGCGGCTCTGCTTACCCTAATGCCAGCAGTAATATTATTCCTGAGCAAGGGCAAACCATGGCCGAGGCAGATGAAATGGTCAATGGCCTTGCAGAATTAAATGCGGGTCTTTCCTATCTCGATATATGGACCAACCCAGTATTGTCTGCGGTCAATCCAAGCATTGATTACAACTACAGCAATTTAGCCACGCCAGCACCAAATGGCAGCCAATGTTTTGATAACTGGACCGCGTATTGCCGCATACAAATCAATTATGTCGAGCACATTCAACCTCTGTGGGATCTTGCAAGGCCTTTTGTCGACACAGCAACTCAAATGATCGTTGCCGATAACACTTGTACCAGTTGCCACAATATTGTCGATGCCGACGGCGCAGCTCAGGTGCCTGCAGGGCAATTGTCATTAGTCAGTTCAGCGTCTAGCGACGAGCCAGCCCATTTAACCTCATACCGCGAACTGCTGTTTAACGATGTTGAGCAGGAAGAAGTCGACGGCATTTTAATCGACAGGTTAATTGAAGTGCTCGATGCTGACGGCAACGTGGTGTATCAGGTCGACAGTAATGGCGAGCTCATTCTTGACGCAGATGGTAATCCTATTCCAGTGTTAACCACGGTCAATGTACCCGCCATTTTGTCGACTAACGGCGCTCGCTCAAGCAACACATTTTTTGAGGTGATGAACAACACCACTCACCAAAACATGTTGTCGGCAGATGAGCTCAAATTGCTCAACGAATGGTTAGACATTGGCGCCCAATATTACAACACGCCTTTTTACTCACAGGACTAACAAAGCAAACGCCAACCCTCAACGTTGGCGCAATAGACTTTGCGATAAGGAATTATGCAGACTTATATACGCAACACCTGGCTGCTATTGGCACTTTTGTGCTTAAGCCCATTATTACAGGCTAACGACAACCCAAGTTTACGTATCGACGTACCTTTTGTTGAACTCAGATCTGGCCCGAGCGCGGGTTACCCTGTGGTATCGGTTATTGAAAAAAACGAGATGGTCAGCGTGTTACTTAAGCGCACGTCCTGGTTAAAAGTAAAAGACAAACGCGGTGTTGAAGGCTGGTTTCATCAAGATGATTTATTGGGCTTATCTCAAGACGGTCAAGCGATTAGCGCCATGCAAATCACTGAACAAGATGTCATAAACCGTCAATTCGACGTTGGGGTGATGTACGGCGACCTAGAAGGCGCTAACTTTTATAATTTATTTGCCGGTTATGCCTTTACTCCCGTCTTTAGCGCTGAGTTATCAGCGGGTAAAGCATTGGGTAGCATTTCAGACAGTGATGTATTTGAAGTGATGTTATTAAGTCACCCAATACCCGATTTACTTGTTGTGCCTTACATCGGCGTTGGCGCTGGGATCATTAATACCGAACCTCATAGTGTTTTAGCCGACACCGAATCACGTCGCAGCACGCTAATGAGCGCCGCTGCAGGCGTTAAATATCACCTTGCTCGTAACTTTATATTACGCGCCGAATACAAACTCTCGTTAGCCTTAACCGACCGAGATGAAAATGAAGAGATCCAAACATGGAAAATAGGATTCAGCGTATTTTTTTAATGCCGTTACTGACCGCCAGCACCTTGGCGTTTAGCGCATTAACCCCAAGCTCAGTTGCCTTTGCAGCAGATGACACACCAAACACTGTTAAAGCGGATGTAGAGCGCCGCGATGTGCTTGACGACCTGCTCGACACAGAAAATTTTGAAGTGGGTATTCAAGGCGGCATTTTGTCGATTGAAGACTTTGAGTCAAGCCCGTGGGTCAGCGCACATGTGGGTTATCACATCAGCGAACATTTTTATGTTAAAGCGCGTTACGCCCAGGCTAAAGCCGGTGAAACCAGTTTTGAAAAACTGGCCAATGCCGCGCCATTGTTAACTGACGACGAGCGTGAACTGACTTATTACGGTCTTAACATTGGCTATAACATGTTACCTGGCGAAATATTTTTCAGTAAAGATACCGTTTTTAACAGTGTCTTTTCCGTTGAGTTAGGCGGCGGCAACACAGAATTTGCCGGTGACGAGCAATTTACCGTTAACTTAACCGCCAATTATCGCGTGTTTTTAACCGACTGGATAGCGTGGGATTTAAGCATGAGTGATTACCTGTTTAACACCGAGGTTACCGGCGAATCTAAAACCACGCATAACCTCAATTTTGCTACGGGTGTGTCGTTTTATTTTTAAGTGTTATTGATGCAAAATCAGTACACAAAAGAAAAACCAAAAGGAAACTCAATGTTGTTCAGTCGATTTAGCGGTAAATGTCTTATTGCCTTAGGTGCATTGTTATTGTCGGTACAGATGTTGTCGATGCAAGCACACGCGCTCACTATTGGTGACGCAGCGCCCGACTTCACCTTAAAAAACCAGCAAGGCACTAACCTTAACTTAGCCGAACAGCGCGGTGAGATTATCTTAATCAACTTTTGGGCATCCTGGTGTGGCCCTTGCCGTAAAGAGATGCCTGTGCTGCAAAAGTTACAAGACAAATATCAAGAGTTAGGCGTGCAAGTTTGGGGCGTCAACGTTGAGCAAGAAAACCAGGCCGGTAAAGATTTTCTTGCCGATCTTGATTTGAGCTTCTCAATCTTTTTTGACCAAACCAACTCCTTGTCTAAAACCTATCAGGTTGAAGCCATGCCCACCACAGTGATAATTGATCGTGATGGTAAGGTGCGTTTTGTGTTTCAAGGTTATCAAGACGGTTATGACAAAAAATACGCCGCGGCCATTAAACAGCTGATCAGAGAGTAAATCGATGATGACATTCACCTTTTCACCTCGCCTCACCGCCTTATCGCTAAAGTGCATCGCACTGCTAAGCATTGTCGGCCTGAGCGGTTGTTCGAGCATGGGCATTGAGCCCTGGGTTAAACCCTACGAGCGTCAAAACCTGGCTGATCCAATTATGCGCATGAATCGTCACCCTAGTGCCAGCATGCATGTGGCGCACGTCCTTGAAGGGCGTGAATCAGCTCGTGGCGCTGAAGGCACCGGAGGAGGTGGTTGTGGTTGTAACTAATTTGCTTAATAACAGCGTTAAACTCTTTGCGGCACTGTGCCTGAGCATTAGCGCCTTAACTGCGCAAGCCGCTGTGCTCGATCCGGACCGCGCCGATATGCTTTATCACAGCTACGAAGGTGGCGGAATGACCATTGATGGTCCGTCCGTCATGCTGCGAAAAAAAGCCTCAGAATCGGTCGCGATTACCGCCTACTATTATATGGACAGCATTTCATCCGCCTCTGTTGATGTGGTCAGCACCGCCAGTCCGTACACCGAAAAACGCCATGAAGGCCAGGTCGGGGTTGAATACCTGTACGACAAAACCTTAATGTCACTCAATTTACGCCAAAGTAATGAAGACGATTATTTAGCCCAATCTTTTAGCATCAATGTGTCGCAAGACACCTTTGGTGATTTAACCAATCTTAATTTGGGTTTATCTTACGGCGACAACGAGATTAAGCGTAATGGCGATGACATCTTTGAAGAACAAAGCGAGCAATATCGAATTCGCGCAGGCATTAATCAAATTTTAACACGTAACCTCACAGCCAGTTTCAACGTTGAGGCCATTGCCGACAGTGGTTACTTAAATAATCCTTATCGCACCGTGCGTTATGTCGACAACAGCATTCCATCGGGTGTGGGGTATCAAGCCGAAGTCTATCCAGAAACCCGCAATTCGTTTGCGGCAAAATTATCGGCCAGTTACTTTTTACCTTACCGGGCTGCGCTGTTTTTTCATTACCGCCATTTTAACGACAGTTGGGAAATCACCGCCAGCGACGTTGAAGTAGGTTATCGTCACCCCATTGGTGACAGTTTAGAACTAGAGCTAAAAGTACGTTATTACCAGCAAACTCAAGCTGAGTTTTACAGCGATTTATTCCCCTATCGTGACGCGCAAAATTATATGGCGCGCGACAAAGAGTTAAGTGACTTTAGCGACATAACCTATGGTTTAGGGATCACCTATATGCTGCCCGCGTCGATGTCATTTGGCGATACTCGCTCAGAGGCATCCTTACAGTGGGATTATATCGACTTTCAGTACAATAATTTTAGGGACCCCACCGCAGACGGCGGAGTCGGTAGCGAACCTTTTTATGGTTTTTCAGCCAATGTGATCCGTGCCTTTGTTAGCGTGTACTTTTAATGTCTGTGTTTAACGTTATCGATAAAATATTGATCTTACAACGAAATTACCAAGGCCTTAACCCTATGACTACCGTGCGTAAATCTTGTGCATTTTTAACCCGCTTATTTGCTGTCACTGCACTGCTTACAGGCTTATTATCTATACCAGTGCATGCTGAAGACGCTAATAAAGGCGCGCTGGCATCAGAGCTTGAAGACATTAAAAGCCAGGTGCTAAAGCTCAATCGCGATTTGTTTATTTTAGAAGAAGATTTACTGTTTCCGGCCAGCACTCAAATTGCGGTTTTTGTGTCAGTTGATGTAGGGCGTTTTCTTAAACTCGACAGTGTTGAGCTTAAAATTGACGACAATAATGTTAGCGGTTTTTTATATACCGAACGCCAACGTAAGGCCTTAGAACAAGGCGGCATTCAACGCATCTATTTGGGAAACATAAAAATGGGCCCGCACCTGCTTACCGCCATTTTTACCGGTAACGATGCAGAAGGTCGTACAGTACAACGCGCCATTACCCATAACTTCGATAAAACCGATGAAACCGTAATGATTGAGCTTAAAGTTGAAGACAGTGAATCAAGCTATCGCGCTGATATCAAAGTCGAACAGTGGGTGTTGTAAATCATAATGGTCGTTATCACTGCATTATTTAAGATTAGTCTTACTCAACTAAGCAATCAATTTGCACGAGGTTTAGCTTGTGTCGTTATGCTATCTGGCAGTTTGCTCATGTTCAATACAGCAGACGTACAGGCCTCAGAAACAGTAAGCCAATCAGCAAAAACCACAGATTTAGAAGACAAGTTTTATCGTCAAGCCTTGTACTTTTACTTCGCTGGTGATTATGGGTCTGCACTGAGGCAAATTAGTTTAAATCGTCAACGCCAAGGGGTTGATTCTGATCGCAGCCAACTGTTTGAGGCAGGCCTGCAGGTTGCGATTGGATTACACGACCAAGCAACACAAACCTTAACGCGTTTTGAGCAACGCCAAGCCAATGCGGCTACCCATAACAGCAAAGCAAAATCGGCCACATCACCGCAAGAGCTACTGCTCATTGCTTTACTGCAATTAACCGAGCAACAAATTGATCAAGGCGACGTTGAAACAGCTAAGCTGACCCTAGGCAGAATAACCACAGTATTGCCTGCCTATGTTGAGCAATATCATGTATTAAGCCAATTAGCTTATTGGCCGGACACGCCGCCGTTAACCGCCCAGGTACAGCAAAAAGCCAATACAGAAGAAAACACTTTACCGACTAATTCATCTGCCGCTTACATTGCATTAAACCAAGCGTTATTGCACATGGATCAACAACAATACAACGCAGCTCACCCCATATTAATTGAGCTTAAAGAGCAGCAATGGCAGGCTCCTGAAGTTAACTTTTGGCAAAAACTGTTTAACCCTTTTGCACAGCCCGATATTTTTGACGCCAACGACGAGCTCAAACCTGAAGTGCAAGATGCCCTATTGCAACAGCAAGCAATTAACGACTACGCCAAATTACTACTGGCACAATTGTATGTAGCGAACCAACAATACGATTTAGCCTATAACGAATTAAGCGATTTCCCGCAGCAAAGTCCCTATGCCGAATCGGCATTGTTTTTGTTTGCTTATTCAGCCCAGCAGCAACAGCAATACGACATGTCATTTAAATTACTGGCGTTATTGCAACAACAATACCCTTATTCAAATTTAGCCTGGCAAGCCGCGTTGCTCAGCGCCAATCAAGTGAGCGAACAACAATCGTTAGCACAGGGCTTAACCTTGTATCAGCAAGCTGAGCAATTATATTTGCAAAAAATTGCTGAGATTAAACAATTCGGCGAGACCTTCAACGACAGCAAAAACATCATGGACTTTGCCACTAAGGCTGAAGATGAGCAAAATACCTTATTAACACCAAAGTCAGATGTACTCGCGCTTATCTTAACCCAACGCTTTAACACCGACGCCCCCTGGCTTAAAAAAGCCTTACAAGATCCTTTGCTAACAAACGATTATCAAACCCTGCTAAGCCTTGAGTTACTCAGTGACAATGTCAACACTCAGCAAGCTAACAGCCAATGGCTTAAAGACACATTAACGTTAAACCGCCAGCGTCAGGCCAAGGTGATTGAACAACAAAAACAACTGGCTTATCGCGATATGCTTCTAAGCTTAACAGCGCAAAAACAACGTATAGCGGAAGTGATCGCCCAGGCTGAAGTTGAACAAAACGCGCAGGTATTTGCCGATCCAAATCAACAACAGTGGTTAACACGGATCGACGCTAGCCAAACAACGCTTAATACATTGGCAAAACAACGCAATATAGATGATGAACAGCAACGACTTGATAGAATAAAAGGCGTGTTGCAATGGCAATTACAAGGCTCATTCCCACAGCGACTTTGGCAGCATAAGCAAAGCCTCAAACAATTAACTGAACAACTCGAATTGCTTGAGCTGCAAGCTAGTCGGTTTAGTGACTTATCCACTAATAAACGTTTGTTGTCTGACTTTGACGTGCGCCAACAACAAACACAAACCGACATCAATAAAATGACCTTTAATATCGAAGCGTTGAATCTCAAAACTAGCAGAGAAATCCGCGGCAAGATCAGTATATTTACCCAGCAACAGCAATATACTTTACAACAACTGCTTCTCACCACCCGCCATCAAATGGCCAATGTATTAGAGCAAATGTCGCAAGCTGACCGAGCACCAATAAATCCATCGCCTGCGGTTGATACAGCTTCACAAGGATCGCACTAATGTCTGCCTCATCTTATGTATCAAGCGCACTCATTGTGATGAGTGGCATGCTGTTATCGGGTTGCTTTAGCAGTGGTCAATCAGATTATACCCAGCAAGCTAAACGGGCCAGCTTGAGCGATTTAGCCAATAAAAGCACTAGCAAAAAAGTCGCCGCCGTTGAAATGAGTCAACAGCAACGAAGTGCCGCTTTGGCTGGGATTTATCAACAATTATTGACCTTAGAGCCCGATCCAGAAGTGCGTACTCATGTGGAATATCGCCTGGCGCAAATTAACACCGAATCCTTTGAAGCCCAATCTTATGCAGACTTAGGTGATGAGCTAACGGACCCATCGCAAGCTGACAGCCAAGTATTGGCCCAACTGAGCCAAAACGATGCGGCATTACAGCAATTAATTGAGCAATACCAACAGTTATTACAGCGTTATCCGCAAAGAGCAGAAAACGAGCACATTCAATATCAGTTAGCTAAAGCGCTGGATTTACAAGGTAAATTAGACGCCAGTTTGGCACAGGTTGAGTCGCTATTGCGCCAATACCCACAAACAGAGTATTTGGCCGAGCTCAACTTTAGGCGCGGTGAGATTTATTACAATTTACAAAATTACTCAGCGGCCATTCAAGCCTACAAACAGGTCTTAACCGCCAGTAATAATCAAAAATACCAGCTTAATAGCCTGTACATGCTTGGCTGGTCTGAATTTAAGCTCAACCGACTTGCCAATGCCGATAACGCGTTTTTACAAGTGTTTGAAGCACTGGTTGCTAGCCAACAAAACAACCCCGATATAGCTAGATTAACGGCTGATAATTTTGCCTTTGAAAAACTGGGCAGCCGCGCGCAAAACTTAGCTATCGATACCCAAAGAGTGCTGAGTATTTCATTAAGCCAACAACTGCAATCTCAGTCATTAGTCACTTTGGTTAAAGACAATCAGTCACTGCCTTATATTGATTTATACCAGCATGTATTATTTGCTAATTTGGCCACCTTTTTACTCGACAAAAAGCTCGACTACGATGCGGAGCTAACTTACCAGGCTTATATCGACTTTGCCCCTAATCATATTTGGGCGGCGCGATTTTCACTCGACTTGCTTGACCTTTATCAGCGTCAAGGCAAATTTGCCGCCATGCATAAGCTCAAAAATGATTATGTAAACCAATATGGCTTAAACAGCGCATTTTGGCTAAATGCTTCAACAGCTCATCAAGGTGAATTATTACCTAATTTACTGAGTTTTAGTGACGAGCACAGCCGCCGTTTATATGCCGAGGCTCAAACTCAAAAAGGCAATACTCGTATCAGTGCCTTTGCGCAAGCGGCCACTGCGTTAAACACCTATTTACAACTGGCCCAATTGCCTCAAGCTAAGCCATTACTCAGCAAAGACATTATTCATGACCAATACTTATTTGCCGACGCTAACTTTGAGGCCGAGCAATATCAAGCCGCGCTAGACAGCTATTACAGCATTGCATATAGCTCAACACCCGCTGAGGCATCAACAGCCTTAAGCCAAATCCAGCAACAATCGGCCTACGCAACTACGGTGACTATCCGTGAGCTAATAACAAAGGACAGCCAACGCAGCTCAAGTGATCTGACGCCACTATTGACCAAGCGGAATCAATTAGATAAACAATTTATCAATCAATACCCACAAGATGAACGCGCTTTGCAATTGGCCAGTAATGCCGCGCAATATTCATTTGATAACCAAGATTTCGGCGAGTTGGCATACTTTACTGATTTTGTCCTACAAGCTCATGGCATTGCACCACTGACTGCAAGCTCTAGCGCAGCACAAACGGCCATTCCCTTGTCAGACTCAGCCCGTAAACAAGTCCAGTTTGTCAGCCAACTTTATGCCAACAGCCTTTACCAACAAGCGCAATATGTTCAAGCAGAAGACGGCTATGTTCTAGCGTTGCAATACACAGCTAGCGGCAGCAGTGCCTGGACAGAAATGCGTAACTTGCTCGCATCAAGTATTTACTTCCAGGCGCAAGCCGTTAAACAAACCGAGCCTCAATTAGCGGTTAGCCAATTATTACGCGTCGCGCAAGTGGTACCAGAATCAAAATATGCGATGAACGCCGAACTCGACGCCGCGAATTTATTGCTTGAACAACAACGCTGGCAAGAAGCAGTAGACGTATTAAAGCCATTTCAAAGCCAACATCCAAACCATGAGTTTAGTGCGGCCATTCCAGCAAAGTTAGCTCAATCTTATGAAGCATTAGCGCAGTGGGATTTAGCCGCAGAGCAGTTATTAATTATTGTGGCTAACGAGCAACCGGGAGCATTAAAGCGTGAGGCACAATACACCGCTGCTGAATATTATTTAAAAGCGGGCGATCGCGGTAACGCTCTTACCACCTTTAGACACTATGCAAAAACCTACCCGCAACCGTTTGATGTGGCTCAAGAAGTACGCTTTAAAATGAGCGAGTTTTATCGCCAAAGTGGTGAAGCCAACAAACAATATTATTGGTTTAGGCAAATACTCAGCTTTGATCGCCAGCAACTGCAAAGTGATGCAAACGCCATTCAAGCACGCCAGGTCGAGCTAGCCTCAATTGCTGCATTTGCCCTAGGCAAAGCTGAGCAACGCAGTTTTGCGGCGATTAAGCTCAATGCGCCACTGCAAAAAAGCTTAAAAAGCAAACAAGACGCTATGAAAAAAGCCATTGGTTATTATCAACAAGTGCTCGACTTTCAATTAGCTAAATATGTGCCACATGCTACTTATAATTTGGCAGAAATGTATCGTCAACTGGCAAGCGACATGATGAATTCTCAACGTCCGAGTGATTTAGATGAGTTAGCTTTAGAAGAATATGAGATTTTACTTGAAGAACTTGCTTACCCATTTGAAGAAAAAGCCATCGACATTCACATCAGTAACACCCAGCGGGCATGGGAAGACATTATTGATCAATGGATAGACCAGAGCTTTCTGCGTCTAGCAGAGATGTCACCTGCCCTGTACCAAAAATCAGAATTAACACACGAGGTTATCGATGCGATTCATTAATTCATTATCAACCTCATCACGCATGCAAAGCGCATTACTTGGGTTGTTCAGTGTGGTTTTATTAGCAAGTTGCAGCTCCGCGCCAAACAGCAATAATTTGAGTTCTCAAACACGCTCTGAACCTTCAGTGAATGCGGCGGATAAAGACATTGTCGATTTAGTCAATTTGAATAGCAAAGGTGCTAATAACAGCCTAAGTGATATTGCTGGTAGCACAGATACACGCAATGCCTACCTGGAGCAAGCGCCGCAACGCTTAGCCGAAGTACCCGCTGCGGTATTAGCACAATACCAACAAGCCATTAATGCAATGAAAAACCAGCAATGGCAAAGCGCCAATAGCCTGTTTGACGACGTTATCGCAGCCCAACCGCAGTTGTCGGGCGCTTATGTCAACAAAGCCCTTATCGCTATTAATCAACAAGCGTTTGCTCAAGCTGACACTTTGTTAGAACAGGCGATTAAAGCCAACAGTAATAATCCATACGCGCACCAAATTAAGGCCAACCTTGCCAGAAAAAATGGCCAATACGCTCAAGCTGAGCAAGGTTATATCAGCGCATTAACACTGTGGCCTCAGTATCCACAAGCTCAACTCAATTTAGCGATTTTATTAGAGCTTTATCGCGGTAAATTATTACAAGCAAGGCAGTTTTATTTGGCTTATTTAGCCAATCAACCAGACGATGAACAGGCAAAACGCTGGCTTGCTGGCGTCGAAATTAAAATTAAACGTGCAGGGTTAACCCTACCCGGTAACACCAACGGAGCAGGCTAAGATGAACACAATAAAAGTGCTGCAACGATTACCTTTGATGTTCATTTTGGGGGCTATGGCGATTCAATCTAGCTCAGCCAATGAGGTCGACACAAACAACATAACGCCTGCGGCTAGCCCATCAAAAACGACGAGCTCTGCGGCTGCAAATAACAAACCTGTGGTGATCCAAAGCCAAGTGACGGGCTCTCAAGAGCAGCCTAAAGTGCTGTACATTATGCCGTGGCAAGGAATAACCAATCCAATAGATATTAATAACAAAGATATGCGGCTCACCCTACCTCAATTTAAACCCATTAACCCCAAAGCATTTAGGCAACAGGTGAGAGACTTTGCCAATAGCAGCAAAAACAGTAAGAAATAAATAGATAGCCCTGAGTCACTACGCATTACATTAAAAACAGAATCAACAGCAAACAAAATAACTGAGCCCATGAAGCCATCAATGCTATGAGCTCAAACAACAAAAATAGAAGGAACATCACATGAGTTTTACCGACCATATCATTGCGTTTTTACAAAATGGTGGCCCATTTATCTACCCTATCGCGTTAGTGTTAGTGGTCGGGTTGGCCATTACCATTGAGCGCTGGTTATATTTAAGCTCAGCTCATCGCACCAACCAGCAAGCCTTCGCGCTGATAAAAAATGCGCTAAAAACAGGTGATATCAATACCATTAGTCAACATGCGCAAAATCATAAAGCGCCAGTATTTGACGTATTGCGCTCAGGTATTGCGCGTATCTCAAGCGCGAGTCGCCGTGAAGATGTTGAATACGCCATGGAAGAAACCGTGATGGAATACATGCTGCGCCTTGAAAAACGCACGCCCTTTATTGCCACACTGGCGAATATCGCCACGTTACTCGGTTTGTTAGGTACCATTATGGGCTTAATTGCGGCGTTCTCGGCCGTTGCCAGCGCCGACCCAGCTGAAAAAGCCAACTTATTATCTTCAAGTATCTCAGTTGCAATGAACACCACTGCATTTGGTTTGATCACCGCTATCCCACTGATTTTATTTCACTCGAGCCTACAAACTAAAACGGCCACCATTGTTGACTCAATTGAAATGGCAGGCATCAAACTGCTTAATTCGTTGTCATTTAAGCAGCAAACGGATAACAACCGAGGCTAATGAGTATGAGACGCCACCGTCGCCCAAATACCCAAGATGCAGAACTGGATATCACCTCATTTATGAACTTAATGATCGTGTTAGTACCCGTGTTACTGCTGAGTTTGGTGTTCTCACAAGTGCGCATTCTTAACTTACAGCTACCGGTATTGTCAGAAGCTGAACAAGCACAAGATGAACTAGAACCCAAAATACTCGAATTGGTGATTACCCCTAGCCGCTTAACCCTTAACTATCCGGCGGGTATGGCACTTAAACAATTTGACATAACAGAGACAGGCTACGACTTCGCAGCACTGTCGGTGTACCTGCAAGATTTAAAGTTAACGTTTCAACAGCAAGGTATTGAGAAAAACGACATCGTACTACTGCTCGACCCAGCAATAGACTATCAAACCATCGTGTCGGCCATGGACACAGTGCGATCGTTTAAAGCCGTAGTTGCAGCTAATTTGGTTGATGCTGAGTTATTTCCAATGATCTCGCTTGGTGATGCTCCCGCTGTTAGTGACTCAGGGGCACAGGTCACTATTGGACAACCAATAGGAGCTAAGCAATGATGAAACAATCGGCCAGAAGCCGCAGATTAGTTAAACATCACAAGCGCCTAAAAGCAGGTAGCAAGCTGAACCTTGTCGCCTTAATGGATATTTTCACGATTTTGGTGTTTTTCTTAATTGTGAATCAGTCTGAAGTGCGCGTATTGCAAAATATCGAAAAGCTCAGCTTGCCAGTCTCTGTAGCTGAAACCTTGCCCGTTGAAAACCTTGTTATCACAGTTATCGCCGACACAGTGTTAGTACAAGATCGGGCTATATGGCAAAAAAGTGAAGATGGACAAGGACTCACTGAACAAGAAAACCCTGAGTTTATTAACTCCTTAACCACCGAGCTGACCTATCAAGCCAGTAAACGTACAGACCTGAGTGAAACCGAACAACAAAACGGCCGCGCAGTCACCATTATTGGCGATGCGGCAACACCTTATGTGGTGTTAAAGCAAATAATGGCAGCCTGTGCAGCAACCGGTTATCGTGATATTTCGTTAGCGGTTGAACAACAAGCTAAACAAGCCGATGGGGAGAGCTAACATGAGTGCTGCGACCCTTGGAACAACTCAATTTAATCAGCACACCAGTAATAGCTTCAATGATTTAGGCGACTTATTTAAACCCAGTAAACAAGACAAACTGTTTAAACAGATTTTGTGGCTATTGCTGCTGGTTTATTTGGTGTTTGCCGTTGTCGTGCCAATGCTTGAACAAGTTGAGCTGCCGCGTGAAGTGAAAGAGCAAGTGCCGCCACAACTGGCGAAAATCATCTTACAAGAAAAGCAGCTACCACCACCGGTTAAACCTGAAGTGAAGCCACCAGAGCCTGAGCCTCTGCCTGAGCCAGAACCGGCTCCGCCAGAAGAAAAGGTCGTCGAGAAACCGGTAGAGCCCGTGGTAAAACCTCAAGTTGTGCAGCCCACAACCCGTGAGGCAGCCAAAGAAAAAGCCAGCACATCAGGCTTAGCCGCCATGAAAGATGAACTATTTTCAATGCGCGAAGCTTTTGATGTTACCCCAACGGCGCAGCGTAAGCTTGACCAAACCACCAGCCAAGAAGTCAAAGTAAAACGTGACCTATTAGCTGGGGCGGCCAATAAGCAAACCGACAGTTTGGCAAAGTCAGCCATTAGCCAAACTGTATCGTCAGGGGCACTTAGCGGTAACGAAACTCAACAAATTCGTCTCGCTAAAGAGGAAGTGTTAGCCAGTCAGGGCGCCGCAACAGAAAAAGCCAGCCAGGCCAGTCAAGGTGGGCAACGATCTGAGGCGGCATTAAGGCGCACATTAGAAGCGAATAAATCTCGGCTTTATTCACTCTACAACCGCGCCTTAAGAAAAGATCCGTTCTTAAAAGGCAAAGTGATGTTTGAAATTGTCATTCAACCCAATGGCAGTATCAACAAGGTGACCATTAAATCTAGCGAGCTAAATGACGCTAAATTAGAGCGCCAGTTAACCTTGGTATTACGTTCAATCACTTTCCCAGCTGAAAGTGTTGCCGTAATGACCACCATTTGGGCCATCGACTTCTTCCCAAGTTAATCAGCGTTACCCGCTGACTTTAGGCAATAAAAAAGCAGGTGATGATAGTCTCATTACCTGCTTTTTTTATCTGTAATATTTTTTAGACATTACCAATGCCTCATACATTAATACCGACTAAACACCCTCGGCATACATAAATATCACCATCAACATCGCTTTAGGCACTCATTCATGTTGGTATGCTAATGGCTGCTTGAGAGCGGTCTATTATCGCGAAATCAAACAATTTATTTACATGGTTCACGCTTTTTAGTCTCGGGTGATTGTATCGAGGTGAAACCTCAGGTAATCTGCTTGTTCTTAATACGCATAAATGGATATTTGAGCTAACTTGAGTGAGTCTAGCGAGCGAACGTCCCAATAATGATTTGGAACCCCTGTCTAGATGACAAAAAAGATAAATTCACATCCAGAACCCAACTCTCTTGAGGTTCGGCCACGTCCAAAAACGGTTAACCACCGTAATGCGACGACCACGCCAGAGATGCGTCAATTTATTCAACAATCCGATTATAGCGTCAGTCAACTCTCTAAAATTCTAAATATCAGCGAAGCCACTGTGCGCAAATGGCGTAAGCGTGACTCAATCGATAACACCCCAAATACTCCACACAAACTAAACACCACGTTGTCACCTATGGAAGAGTACGTGATGTTAGGGCTGCGTTATCAACTCAAAATGCCATTAGACAGATTGTTAACCGTCACGCAAAAGTTTATTAATCCTAATGTGTCTCGCTCAGGCCTAGCGCGCTGTTTAAAGCGTTTTGGGGTATCAAAACTCGATGACTTTGATAGCCCTTTTGTGCCAGAAAAATTCTTCAATCAGCTCCCTATCACTCAGGGTGCCAATATTCAAACGTATACCGTAAACCCTCAGACATTAGCTGACACCTTGGCACTACCGAGTCCAGATCATGACAACGTAGTACAGGTGGTGTCCTTGAGCATCCCCCCGCAACTCACAGAGCAACAAGCTTATTCTGTTTTATTGGGGGTCGACTTTAAGTCTGACTGGGTTTACCTAGATATTTATCAAGACAGCCATACCCAGGCGAGTAATCGCTACATGGCTTATGTGCTAAAGCACGGACCGTTTTATCTACGAAAATTATTAGTACGTAACTATCACACTTTTCTTGCTCGTTTTCCTGGAGCAAGTCAATCAGCCGCGAATGCAGCTGCATCCCAACACCAGATAACTGAACCTCAGTTGTCCAACGGAGACTCATATGAGCCAATCCAGTAATATCGACAAGCGTTTAAATAAACGTTTAAAAGACATGCCCGTCGCCATTGTCGGCATGGCGAGCATCTTTGCCAATTCACGTTATCTGAATAAATTTTGGGATTTAATCAGCGAAAAAATTGACGCGATTGTGGATATTCCAGACACCCATTGGAATGTAGATGACTATTACCATGCCGATAAGTCTGCGCCCGATAAAAGCTACTGTAAACGAGGCGGTTTTTTACCTGAAGTCGATTTCAATCCAATGGAATTTGGCCTGCCACCTAACATCTTAGAATTAACCGATACCTCACAGCTATTGTCATTAGTGGTTGCCAAAGAAGTGTTAGCCGACGCTGGTGTCGATGCGCAATATGATACAGACCGTATTGGTATTACGCTGGGCGTGGGCGGCGGACAAAAAATCAATCACAGCTTAAGTGGTCGCCTACAATATCCTGTACTCAAAAAAGTATTCAAAAACAGTGGTATTAGTGACGCAGATAGCGAAATGCTGATCAAGAAGTTTCAAGACCAATATATCCACTGGGAAGAAAACTCGTTCCCAGGGTCGCTCGGTAACGTGATTGCTGGCCGTATTGCTAACCGTTTTGACTTAGGCGGCATGAACTGTGTGGTCGATGCGGCTTGTGCTGGCTCGTTAGCGGCCATGCGCATGGCCATTACTGAATTAGTTGAAGGCCGCAGTGACATGATGATCACCGGCGGCGTGTGTACCGACAACTCACCGTCGATGTACATGAGCTTCTCAAAAACCCCAGCGTTTACCACCAATGAAACGATTCAACCGTTCGATATCGATTCAAAAGGCATGATGATTGGTGAAGGCATTGGCATGGTGGCGATTAAGCGCCTTGAAGATGCTGAGCGCGATGGCGACAAAATTTATGCAGTCATTAAAGGTATTGGTGCCTCATCAGACGGTAAGTTTAAGAGTATTTATGCACCCCGCCCTGAAGGCCAGGCCAAAGCATTAAAACGCGCTTATGATGATGCCGGTTTTGCGCCACATACAGTCGGACTCATTGAAGCACACGGTACAGGTACCGCTGCAGGTGATGTTGCCGAATTTAATGGCTTAAAATCGGTATTTGCTGAAGACAACGACAGCTTCCAGCACATCGCCCTAGGCTCAGTTAAATCACAAGTGGGCCACACCAAATCAACCGCTGGGACGGCTGGCTTAATTAAAGCGGCATTAGCATTGCACCACAAAGTCTTGCCACCAACGATTAACGTGAGTGAGCCACATCCTAAACTGGGTATCGATGATTCACCATTTTATCTCAACACCGAAACTCGCCCATGGTTGCCTCGCCCTGACGACACACCGCGCCGCGCCGGAATTAGCTCGTTTGGTTTTGGTGGCACTAACTTCCACATCGTGTTGGAAGAGTATCGTCAAGATCACGCCCGTAATGACAAATATCGTCAACGCGCGGTACCACAAAACCTGTTAATTCATGCTGATAACAAAGCCGATTTGCAAGCTAAACTGACTGAACTACAAACTGAAATCAACGCCATTGATATCAGCCAAGCCAATACTCAAGAGCTGGTACTAAACGAGCTTGGACAGCGTTTTGCTATCTCTGACATTGCGCCAACAGCCGCGCGATTAGGGTTAGTCGTTGCCTCCATTGCAGACTTAAGCACGCAGTTAACACAAACATTGGCGCAGTTAAGTAGCAACACAGATCTACAGTGGCAATTGCCGTCTGGCACAAGCTATCGTAGCGCCAGTTTAGTACACAAAGGCGCTAAGCCCAAAGTGGCGGCACTGTTCGCGGGTCAAGGCGCACAATACGTCAACATGGCCACCGAGCTTGCGTGTTTCTACCCTGAAATGCGCCAACAAGTCATGCTTGCAGACAAAGTATTTGCTAAGCATAAGCAAACACCATTGTCGCAAATTATGTACCCTATTCCGGTATTTTCGGCCGATGGTATTGCTGCGCAACAAGCCGCCTTAACCAACACAGCCTATGCACAAAGCGCCATTGGTGCGGTTAGCATGGGTCAATATGCACTGTTCACTCAAGCCGGTTTTAGCCCTGATATGGTCGCAGGCCACAGTTTTGGTGAACTGTCAGCATTATGTGCTGCAGGCGTGATTAACCAGGCCGATTATTATCAGTTGGCATTTGCTCGAGGCCAGGCCATGGCTGCGACGCCAGCCGATCAAGACCCTGGCGCCATGTACGCTATTATTGTTCCGCCACAAGCAGCAGAACAAGGAGTAAGCCAATTAGAAAACTGCATCAGTGTTTTTGATGGAGTAAAAGTTGCTAACTACAATGCGCCAACGCAATTAGTGATTGCTGGCCCTACAGACGCTTGTGCTAATGCAGCTAAAGCCATTACTGCAGAGTTAGGCTTTAAAGCGATTGCCTTGCCAGTGTCTGGTGCATTCCATACCCCGTTAGTCGCCCACGCGCAAAAGCCATTTGCTAAAGCCATTAGCAAGGTTAAGTTTGCTAAGCCTAAAGTGGCGTTATATGCCAATGGCACAGGTCAACTTCACCCAAGCGATGGCAAAGCGATTCAAGCGGCCTTTAGCGAACATATGCTGCAATCGGTACGTTTTAGTGAGCAACTCGTTGCCATGTACGATGCCGGTGCACGTGTATTTGTTGAATTTGGACCTAAAAACATTTTACAAAAACTGGTTGAGGCGACATTAGGCAACAAGTCAGAAGCGGTCACTGTTGTCAGCCTAAATCCTAACCCTAAAGGCAGCAGTGATACACAGTTGCGTCAAGCGGCAACGCAATTAGCGGTATTAGGTGTGGCATTAACTGAGGTTGACCCTTATCAAGCACCAATAGCTGAACTTGCAAAAGTGTCTCCAATGAACGTTAAGCTCACCGCAAGCAACTACATCAGCCCAAGCACACAAGCCAAAATGAACAAGTCATTGCAAAACGGCGAAGTCACCAGCAAGACAGTGGAAGTGCCTGTCGAGAAGATTGTGGAAAAAATAGTGGAAAAACAAGTGATCAAAACCGAATACGTTGAAGTGGCCAGTGCACCTACAGCATCAGATCAAGCGCCTCTTACACAAACGAATGCACCGCTAGCACACACTAGCCAAACAACAGCTCAAGCACCAGTACATGCCAATGCCGCTGTTAACAACGACAGCTTAAGTGCATTTTTTGCCGCTCAACAACAAACGGCAACATTACATCAGCAGTTTTTAGCTATTCCACAACAGTATGGCGATACCTTTAATCATTTGATGACGGCCCAGGCGCAAATGGCCTCATCAGGGGTTGCTATCCCAGAAAGCTTGCAACGCTCAATGGAATTATTCCACCAGCATCAAGCGCAAACACTGCAAAGCCACACACAATTTTTAACCTTACAAGCACAAACTAGCCAGGCTGCATTGGCCATGCTACAAGGTCAAGCACCGACAGCGCCAGTGAGTGCATTTGCCAATACCGCGGCCGCACCACGACACGTTGTTCAATCTTCGGTGGCAGTAACACAACCTTTAGTGGCTCCAGTGATTGCCCAAGCTCCTGCTACACAAGTACTTGCACCAGCGGTTGTATCACCACGTCCTCAGGCTCAAGCTGCTCAACCGTCTGTCACGCCACAAGCGGTCACTCAACCAACAGCATCTATGCCAGCAACGGCATCTGTTGCAAGTGCATCTACAGGATTGTCAGCAGATAAAGTTCAACAGACTATGATGACTGTGGTTGCCGACAAAACCGGCTACCCTACTGAAATGCTTGAACTTGGCATGGATATGGAAGCCGATTTAGGCATCGACTCCATCAAGCGTGTGGAAATTTTAGGTACCGTACAAGATGAGTTACCAGGCTTGCCAGAGCTCAGCCCTGAAGATTTAGCCGAGTGTCGCACCCTAGGTGAGATTGTGAATTACATGCAATCTAAATTATCATCAGCGCCGGCCTCTACATCGACTCAAACGACTAGCACACCAGCACAAGTATCAGCAGCATCAACGTCAGGCTTAAGTGCAGACACTGTACTTAGCACTATGCTAAGTGTGGTTGCCGACAAAACCGGTTACCCAACTGAAATGCTTGAGCTTAGCATGGACATGGAAGCCGATTTAGGCATCGACTCCATCAAGCGCGTAGAGATTTTAGGTACAGTGCAAGATGAGCTACCAGGCTTGCCAGAACTCAACCCTGAAGACTTAGCGGAATGCCGTACTTTGGGCGAGATTGTTGATTACATGCAATCTAAGCTGTCAGCGGTTCCAGTGGCTGCACAAGTTCAAGCGCAAACGGTCCAAACATCAGCACCTGCATCAGGCTTAAGCGCGGAAACAGTGTTAACCACCATGATGTCAGTGGTTGCCGACAAAACCGGTTACCCAACGGAAATGCTTGAACTTGGCATGGACATGGAAGCCGATTTAGGGATTGACTCTATCAAGCGCGTCGAGATTTTAGGCACAGTGCAAGATGAGCTACCAGGCTTACCAGAACTCAACCCAGAAGACTTAGCAGAGTGCCGCACCTTAGGCGAGATTGTTGATTATATGCAATCTAAGCTAGCGCCAGTGGCTGCACAAGTTCAAGTGCAAACGGTGCCAACATCGCCTGCTCCAGCATCAAGCTTAAGTGCAGAAACCGTACTCACGACCATGATGTCAGTGGTAGCCGATAAAACCGGTTATCCAGCAGAAATGCTTGAACTGACCATGGACATGGAAGCAGACTTGGGTATCGATTCAATCAAGCGCGTCGAGATTTTAGGCACAGTGCAAGATGAGCTACCAGGCTTGCCAGAACTCAACCCTGAAGACTTAGCAGAGTGCCGCACTCTAGGCGAGATTGTTGACTACATGCAATCTAAGCTATCAGCTACTCCTGTGGCTGCACAAGTTCAAGCGCAAACATCAGCGCCAGCATCAGGCTTAAGCGCGGAAATCGTGCTCACTACCATGATGGCCGTTGTAGCCGATAAAACCGGTTATCCAGCTGAAATGCTCGAGTTGACCATGGACATGGAAGCAGACTTGGGTATCGACTCAATCAAGCGTGTGGAGATTTTAGGTACCGTACAGGATGAGTTAGCCGATTTACCTGATCTGAACCCAGAAGATTTAGCCGAATGTCGTACATTGGGCGAAATCGTCAGCTATATGCAAGCAACCCTAGGCGCGCTAAATTCAACCGCGACAACCACAGCAGAGCAAAACATAACAGCTAAGCCAACACTTGATAGCTCTGACTTACCGCCACACAGCGGGGTAGCGCTAAAAAAGTTGCCAGCGGCGGATAAACTAGAAGCATGTTATTCAACAGACAGCTGCATTGTCATCACAGATGACGGCCATAATGCCGGTGTACTTGCTGAAAAACTGAATGCAAAAGGATTAACCGTCGCCGTTATTCGTAACCCAGAAAGCATCAGCACAGCTCATTCGCCTTTAAGCAGCGACATCAGCAGCTATGCCTTAACCAGCATTGATGATGCAGCCATTGCCAAGGTAATAAGTGAGATTAGCGCTAAACACCCTATTGCGGGTTTTGTGCACTTACAACCGCAGTTTAACGCTGACAACAAAAAACTGGTCAGTTGCAATGAGGCAGCAAAAGCCGCTGTTGATAACGCCTTTTTATGGGCGAAACATCTGCATGCTGAATTTGCTAAGCCACTGCAATCACGCTTGAGTTACTTTACCGTAAGCCGTATTGATGGTGGCTTTGGCTACCTTGATAGCGCGGCACTAAGCAAAGCAGAGCTTAACCAGGCTGCACTGTCTGGGCTCACCAAAACCTTAAGCCATGAATGGCCAAATGTGTTTTGCCGCGCGCTTGATATCGCCAATGATATTGATGCCAAATCGTTTGCCAATGCCATTATTGCTGAACTGTTTGATGTTAATGGTGCAGCGCCAAGTGCTAAACGCATTACCGAAATCGGCATTAGCCAACAAGGTCGCGTAACGTTAACCGCAGCGAGCCAACCTAACACCAGTGCAAGCTATCCTGCTGCCCAACTGACACAGCAAGACAATGTGTTAGTGACTGGCGGCGCTAAGGGTGTGACCTTTGAATGTGCGTTAACACTGGCCAAACAATGCCAATCGCATTTTGTATTAGCCGGTCGCAGTCAACACCTAGGCAATGACATGCCAGCCTGGGCTCAAGGTAAACAAGCCTCTGAGCTTAAAGCAGCAGCCATTGGTTACATTCAATCGCAAGGCGCTAAACCCACACCAAAGCAAATTGATGCGTTAGTGTGGCCTGTACAAAGTAGCTTAGAGATTGACCGTGCCCTCGCCGCCTTTATCAAGGTAGGCGCCAGCGCGCAATATGTTGCTATGGATGTCAGCAATGCTAAAGGCGTTATCGACGCACTGGCAGAGTTAACCGATGCTAACGGTAAAAAGTTAGTCATCAATGGTGTCATTCATGGTGCTGGCGTACTGGCAGATAAGCATATCCAAGACAAAACATTGGATGAACTGAACCGCGTATACAGCACCAAGGTGACTGGTGTGGCAAGCATTATTAATGCGCTTGAACCACAACAAATCAAATTGGTTGCCATGTTCTCGTCGGCGGCTGGGTTTTATGGCAACACAGGTCAAAGTGACTATGCGATGTCGAATGAAATCCTTAATAAAACCGCATTAAAATTGGCCGCACAATTGCCACAAGCCAAAGTCATGAGCTTTAACTGGGGCCCATGGGACGGCGGAATGGTGAGTTCTGCGTTGAAAAAAATGTTCGTAGAACGTGGCGTGTACGTCATCCCGCTTGAGGCCGGAGCCAATTTATTTGCTCATAGCTTACTCAGCACGCAAGGCGTGCAAATGTTGATTGGTTCAGACATGCAAGGCTCAGCCACACTGGATGCAACTGCAAAAAAGCCTAATGCGAACACTTTGCCGCACGCAGAGGGTTCGCTGACGTTTTCTGCTCCATATTGGGCTGCTGATACCCAAACCATAACGGTGACACGGGTGCTGCAACCTAATGAGCTTGCATTTGTAAACGATCACCGCATTGCCGGCAACCCAGTGTTGCCGACCGTGTGTGCTATCCAGTGGATGCGCGAAACTGCACAAACCTTATGCCATGTGCCTGTGAGTATTGCTGACTATAAATTGCTTAAAGGGGTTATTTTTGACACCGACCAGGCACATTTACTAAATCTGCAACTCACCCACACAGACACAGGCTTAAGTGCATTGATTTCGAGCTGTGTGTTAGACGAGCCTGACAGCACAATGAAGCCGCAATATCAGGCAACATTAGTTGTCAATGGCGCGCTAACTCCCACCGCGGTTGCTCAGTCATCGTTACCTGCAACCGTGCTGCAAAAGCTAGCACAGATGCCCGCAATACACGCTGGCAACACCTTGTATCAAAACGGCACCTTGTTCCATGGGCCGCGCTTGCAGGGTATTAAGCAAGTGTTGAGCTTTGATGATGCGCAGCTGTTGTGTGAGGTTAAGTTACCGCAAATTGACCCTGCCGACTGCCCAGGCTTTGCACCATCGGCAGTATCCGGTGGTAGCCAAATATTTGCCGAAGATTTGCTGTTACAGGCCATGTTGGTTTGGGCAAGGCTCAAGTACGATGCTGCCAGTTTGCCATCATCAATGGGGCAATTTATCACGGTAGCACCTTTTGCCAGTGGCGATCAGGGTTACATCCAACTTGAGGTGTTAAAACACAGCGGCAGAATGTTAATGGCCAATGTGAGTTTGTATCATCAAGATGGACGTTTAAGCTGTCAAATGCGTGATGCCAAAATCACCATTAGCAAAACGCTGAATCAGGCCTTTATCAATCAGCCTGCGAACCAGCCTGAAAATCAGCACAGCAAGGATACCGTGTGACCTTTTTAGTAAACGCGATGTCCGCAGATCAGCAAGCAGCGTTAACCGAAAAGTTAACCGCTGATCTCAAACAACAACAAGCCAAGCCAATGCGCCTGGCCTTGTTGTTGGCTGCGCCTGATGCAAAAAGTGCGAGTAATTTATCCATAAAGCATCAGCCGTTAGAAGCTCAGTTGTTAGAAGCTAAGTTGCTAGAAGTCCTGTTGTTAGACGCGGCAGGTCTACTTGGCAATCACAGCTGCGATATTGTGAGTCTTAACGATAAACTGTGGATTATGCCGGCAATTACTGCGGCTAAAAATGGCTTACATGCTCATGCCTATTTAAATGGAATAGGTTGTGGTGATAACACCGAGCAAGCAATGGTTCAAGCACTCGCTCATGCCAAAAGACAACATACTCAACCTCAAGCGGTAGAGTTAACTCAGGCTAATAATGCACTCAATGCATTGGTCGCGCTTATCGAAGACATTGCCTATCGACGTGTGCCCAACAGCCAAGGTTTTTGGTTTACCCCAGCACACCAAAGCCGCGTGGCAAGCTTGTGTTACCCGAGTAACATCGGTGTGCTCGCACTCGTGCTCACACAAGGCAATCAATTACTGAGTGCTAAACCATTATTAGCAGCAAACCGATTAATGCTGCCAGTATCAGCACAGAATATTGCCCAGTTACACTCACAGTTAACCGCCGTTTGCGACGCTCTCAGCGAGCCATGCGATGAGCTAGGCCTGCTCAAATTTATCCACCAACAATGGCAACAATACCAATCGCAAGCGCCTTATGCCTTGGTGTTAATGGCGACGAGTCAAAGCGGTTTACAGCAAGAAGCATCTACCATGCTCGCGGCACTCGAAGCGCAGCAAACTCAACACAGCACAACGCTTAACAACAAAAAGTTACACTACAAAACACCTGCAGGCAGTTGCTTTACCGCTTCACCATTAGGAGCTTCAGGTCTGAGTTTTGTCTACCCAGGTGTCGGCACGGTTTACCCGCAGATGTTTAGCCAGCTCGGTCATGTTTTTCCTAAGCTATTTGCTAAGTTAGAAGCGCAAGGCGACTTGCCAGCCATGCTGCAAACTCAAGCGATTTATGCCACAGCAGAGAAAAACAATAACCACATGAGCCTCAGTGAGCTTGCCATTGCGGGTGTGGGCGCAAGTTACATGCTTAGCAAAATATTGCAGGATGAATTTGAGATAACACCGGCCTTCGCTTTAGGCTATTCGATGGGCGAAGCCGCCATGTGGGCCAGTTTAGGTGCATGGCAAGCCCCGCATCAGTTAATCGATTCAACCCGAAATAGTAGTATTTTTAATCAAGACATTTCAGGTGAGCTTCGCTGTGTGAGACAAGCCTGGCAATTAGCAAATGATGAACCAATAGTGTGGAACAGTTTTGTGACCCGCGCGACCGTTGCGGACCTTAGCCCGCACTTAGCCGATTATCCACGGGCGTACATTGCTATTATTCAGGGCGACAGTTTAGTGTTAGCCGGCTGCGAAGAAAGCTGTAAAGCATTACTCAAACAAGCCGGTAAACGTGGCATTGCGGCCAATAGAGTCACGGCAATGCATACCCCAGCGGCACTCAATATTGTTGACGATGTAAAACAGTTTTATCTGCAGCCATTAGCTGCAACGCTACCCTCATCGACCCAATTTTTATCGGCAGCGCAAAAACAGCCAGTTGAATTAACATCACACGCCATTGCTCAGTCAATTGCCGACACCTTTTGTCATCCGCTGGACTTTAGCCAGCTTATCAGCGACTCAATTAGTCATGGCTGTCGTTTATTTGTCGAAGTTGGCGCCGACAGACAAACCGCCACTTTAATCGATAAAATTATTGGCCAACAAACCACAGATGTGCAGGCACAATCGTTGGCCGTCAATGCCAAAGGTGCTGACGACATCAACAGTTTATTGAAATGTTTAGCCCAGTTAATGACTCACAGAGTACCCATGTCATTAACCCCGTTTATGCAAAGCTTAAACGAAGCCATCGAACAACAAACCTTATTCATTGCCGCCAACAGTTTTGCTGTTGAGCATGGTGACACTTTATTAGAAGGAGAACCTCATTGAGTTCTCAAGCTGCTCCCAAGATAGCCATTGTAGGCTTAGCCAACCAATATCCCGATGCCGATACCCCGGCAAAATTTTGGCAAAACTTAATTGATAAAAAAGATTCGCGTAGCCAAATAAGCGCACAAAAACTCAATGCATCACCAGATGACTATATTGGTGTTCAAGGGCAATCAGACCGTTTTTATTGCGATAAGGGCGGCTACATTCAGGATTTCAGTTTTAACTCTGATGGTTATCATATTGATAGCAGTGCTTTTAAAGGCCTAGACGACAGCTTTTTATGGGCCACAGATACGGCACGTAATGCGTTAGCTGATGCAGGGATTACCGATCTTAATCATCCTGGCTTACAGCGTACCGGTATTGTGATGGGCACCTTGTCGTTCCCAACCGCTAAGTCAAACCAGTTATTTGTGCCGCTGTATCACAGCGTGGTCGAAAAAGCCTTACAAACCAAATTACAGCAGCCTAATTTTGTGTTGCAAGATTTTGGGTTAACCGCACAAACCGAGCAACATAATTGGCGCAATGGCGCAGTGGCTCACAATGCCTCAAAGCTAGTAGCAGATGCCTTAGGGCTGGGCGGCGCGCAATTAAGCCTAGATGCGGCCTGTGCTAGTTCTGTTTATGCATTAAAGCTTGCCTGTGATTATTTGCATACTGGCAAAGCAGACATGATGCTGGCTGGCGCGGTATCGGGTGCAGATCCCTTTTTTATCAACATGGGCTTTTCGATTTTTCATGCCTATCCAGACCACGGCATTTCAGCACCGTTTGACAGCAACAGCAAAGGCTTGTTTGCCGGTGAAGGTGCTGGCGTCTTAGTGCTTAAACGCCTTGAAGATGCCCAGCGTGATGGCGACCATATTTATGCCCTCGTCAGCGGCATTGGTTTATCAAACGACGGTAAAGGCCAGTTTGTGCTTAGCCCAAACAGTAAAGGTCAGGTGCAAGCCTTTGAGCGAGCATATCGTGAAGCCGCCTCATTAGACTCAAGCATTACCCCTGCCAGCATTGAAGTAATTGAATGCCATGCCACGGGGACGCCATTAGGCGACAAAGTTGAGTTAACTTCAATGGAGCGCTTTTTTGAAGACAAACTCAATGGCAGTGCCACGCCATTGATTGGCTCGGCTAAATCTAATTTGGGCCACTTACTCACCGCTGCAGGCATGCCAGGCATTATGAAAATGATTTTTGCCATGCGTGAAGGTGTGTTACCACCGAGTATTAATATCAGCGCACCTATCGCCTCTCCTAATGGCTTATTTGGTCAGGCAACCTTGCCCAATGAAGTGCTACCTTGGCCAGATAAAGCCGGTAATCGCGCCCGTCATGCTGGCGTGTCAGTCTTTGGTTTTGGGGGGTGTAATGCTCACCTGTTATTAGAATCGTACTGCGATAACACGGCAACATCACAACAACCGACTCAGGTGATCAACGCCAGCGAAAAACCGATGCATATTACCGGGATGGCAGCTCACTTTGGCCAGTGCAGTAACATCAACCAACTGGCCGAACGTATTCGCGCCAAACAGAATCTATTTACCCCATTGCCCACTCAGCGCTGGAAAGGCATTAACAAACATCCAGAATTGTTGGCCAAATACGGTATTGAGCAGGCGCCTCATGGCGCTTACATTAATCAATTCGACTTTGACTTTTTACGCTTTAAAGTGCCGCCGAATGAAGACGACCGATTAATATCGCAGCAGTTGTTACTGATAAAAGTCGCCGACGAAGCCATTGTGAATGCTAACCTCAAACCCGGTAGCAAAGTGGCCGTGTTAGTGGCCATGGAAACGGAATTAGAATTACACCAATTCCGCAGCCGAGTGAACTTGCACAGACAGCTAGCGCAAAGCCTCGCCGCTCAAGGCGTTAAGCTCAGTGAAGATGAATACCAGGCCCTTGAAGCTATCGCCATGGACAGCGTGCTCGATGCCGCCAAATTAAACCAGTACACCAGTTTTATTGGCAATATTATGGCGTCGCGGATTTCATCGTTATGGGACTTTAACGGCCCAGCCTTTACGATTTCAGCCGCTGAACAATCGGTTAATCGCTGTATTGATGTGGCGCAAAACTTATTTGCCATGGGCTCGTTACAAGAACCGCTCGATGCGGTGATTATTGCTGCGGTCGATTTGTCTGGCAGTATTGAAAACTGCCTACTCAACAATGCATACCTGCAAGCAGCAGGAATGCAGACAAGCACAATCCACTTAGGTGAAGGTGCTGGCGCGATTGTATTACAGCAGGATCATCCAACCGACAGCTTTGCCAGTATTGATAGCGTGCTATTTGCCAAGCAAGATAAGCTCAAACTCGAGCAAACCTGCGATATTAACGAACTTAATATTGCACCACTTTGCCAACAGTCTGATTTTGGCCTGCAGTTAACGAGTCAGTTAACTCAAATGGCTAAGCCAAATAGCATTACAAGCGCCCAGCATGTGTTAGGCCATACCTTTGCCGCCTCTGGCATGGCAAGCTTGCTTAATGCACTTATCCAAAGCCAGCAATTACAACAAGCGGACGTTAATGCACAGGTGATTAGCGCCAGTGAAAACCAATACTCACGCATTGGTTTATCGCTCAACACATTACAGCAGCAGGCGCTTGCAAGTCGCTTAAGTCAGCCACTGACAGAACAGCTAACCAAAAGTGCCAAATTGAGTTTAATTAAACAAGTCAGTTTAGGTGGCCGCGATATCTATCAACATATCGTCGACAGCCCAGTTGCTGCTATCGATAATATTGTCAATCAATGCGCCGCGATAAAACCCGTTTCAGTGGAACAAGCCCCGAATAAAATCAATAATAACGAGCCTATTATGCCCGCAAGTCATTCAGCACAGATTCCAGGTTCGCAGCCTCAATCAACAGACAATCACATTAATCCAACTCAAGGGATTAACTCGGCGATACCACCAGCACATTTAACGGCTTTCCAGCAAAATCAATGGCTAGCACAACAAGCCCACTTAGCGTTTTTAGCCAGTCGTGAGGCAGGGTTAAAAGTCGCAGACAGCTTGTTAAAATCACAACTGGCTTCGATGACGTCAGCCGCAACAGCGCAAACAATAGCACCAACGATAACAACCAATGCACCAACTCAGCATTACGTTGAAGCTCAACCGGTACTGGCAGAGCGTAAACCTAACCATGCGCAGGTTCCGGCCTACACCGCCCCCATTCCGGCAGATAAACCGTGCATTTGGAACTACGCCGATTTAGTGGAATATGCCGAAGGTGATATCGGCAAAGTATTTGGCCCAGATTATGCCATCATCGACAGCTATTCACGCCGCGTCCGCTTACCCACTACCGACTACTTATTGGTGTCTCGCGTAACCAAACTTGATGCCACTATCAATCAATACAAACCTTGCTCAATGACCACAGAGTACGACATCCCAGTTGATGCGCCATATCTGGTTGACGGCCAAATTCCCTGGGCAGTCGCGGTTGAGTCAGGCCAGTGCGATTTAATGTTGATTAGCTACTTAGGCATCGATTTTGAAAACAAAGGCGAGCGCGTTTATCGCCTACTCGACTGCACCCTAACCTTCCTAGGTGATTTACCGCGTGGCGGCGACACCCTACGTTATGACATTAAAATCAACAATTTTGCCCGCAATGGCGATACATTATTGTTTTTCTTCTCGTACGAATGTTTCGTCGGCGACAAGATGATTTTGAAAATGGACGGCGGATGTGCTGGCTTCTTTACTGATAAAGAATTGTCTGATGGTAAAGGCGTTATCCAAACCGAAGATGAAATTAAACTGCGTCAGCAAGTGCTTAACAACCCGAATAAACCGACATTTGCACCGTTACTACACTGCACACAATCAGCCTTTGATTATGGTCAAATCCACCATTTATTAACCGGCGATATTGGCAGCTGCTTTGGTGGCGAACACGTTGGCCACCAGCTGCAAACGGGCATGCAAAAATCGCTGTGTTTTGCGTCTGAAAAGTTCTTAATGATTGAGCGCGTAAGCAACTTACAAGTGGGCGGCGGCACATGGGGCCTAGGGTTAGTTGAAGGCCACAAACAATTAGCGCCAGACCATTGGTATTTCCCGTGTCACTTCCAGGGCGACCAGGTGATGGCCGGCTCATTAATGGCTGAAGGCTGTGGCCAATTACTGCAATTCTTTATGTTGCATATTGGTATGCATACGTTAGTTGAAAACGGCCGTTTTCAACCGCTGGAAAATGCCTCGCAAAAAGTGCGTTGTCGTGGACAGGTGTTACCGCAACACGGCGAGTTAACTTACCGTATGGAAGTCACAGAAATCGGTATTTCGCCACGTCCATATGCTAAAGCCAATATTGATATTTTGCTTAATGGCAAAGTAGTAGTCGATTTCCAAAACCTCGGGGTGATGATCAAAGAAGAAGCGCAATGCACCCGCTACCTTGGCGACTCAATGGCTAATACAAGCACCAAGCCAACAGCAGACACAACAAATCAAACACCAACTGGCATAAACAACTCAGCCAGCCAGCAAGATGTCGCCCCGTTAATGGCGAAAATAGCCGACACCAATGCAGCAACCAATAAAGGCGTTATCCCGCTTAAACACGTTGCAGCACCGCAAGTCAGCGCTGATTCTAAATACGCTAACCGCATGCCTGATACCGTGCCTTTTACGCCGTATCATATGTTTGAGTTTGCTACTGGCGATATTGAAAAATGCTTTGGGCCAGACTTTAGCATTTATAAAGGGCTGATCCCACCGCGTACACCTTGCGGTGATTTACAATTAACCACCCGCGTTATCGACATTAACGGTAAGCGTGGCGAATTGAAAAAACCATCATCGTGTATTGCTGAATATGAAGTGCCAACAGATGCATGGTATTTTGCCAAAAACAGCCATCAGGCGGTAATGCCATATTCGGTGTTAATGGAAATATCATTGCAACCTAATGGTTTTATTTCTGGCTACATGGGCACCACATTGGGTTTCCCTGGGCAGGAGTTGTTTTTCCGTAACCTCGATGGTCACGGCATCTTATTGCGTCATGTCGATTTACGCGGCAAAACCATCGTTAACGATTCGCGTTTATTGTCGACCGTGATTGCAGGCAGCAATATTATTCAAAACTTTACCTTTGATTTAAGTGTCGATGGCGAACCGTTTTATACCGGCGGCGCAGTGTTTGGCTACTTTAAAGGTGATGCGCTAAAAAACCAGCTTGGCATTGATAACGGTAAAATTACCCAACCCTGGCATGTCGACAACAATGTCGCAGCCGACACCATTATCAACTTGCTCGATAAGCAATCGCGAGTGTTTAATGCGCCTGCACATCAGCCACATTACCGCTTAGCCGGTGGTCAGCTTAACTTTATCGACACGGCAGAAATCGTCAATAACGGCGGCAAATATCATCAGGGCTATTTGGCAGCGTCACGTACCATCGACCCAAGTGATTGGTTCTTCCAATTCCATTTCCATCAAGATCCGGTAATGCCCGGTTCATTAGGCGTTGAAGCTATCATCGAGTTAATGCAAACTTACGCGATTACTAACGATTTAGCCGCTGGTTTTACCAATCCTAAATTCGGCCAAATTTTGTCTGATATAAAATGGAAATACCGCGGCCAAATTAACCCGCTCAATAAACAAATGTCTTTAGATGTTCACATCAGTGCAGTGAAAGACGAAAACGGTAAACGCATCATCGTTGGCGATGCCAATTTAAGCAAAGATGGTTTACGTATATACGAAGTAAAAGACATCGCTATTTGTATTGAAGAAGCCTAGCTTTTCAAGGAAAAATATAATGACAACTCAATTAAAAAACGAAAAGCTTTCACCATGGCCTTGGCAAGTCAGCCAGCAGCACGTCAGTTTTGACCCGGCTGGAATGAACAAAAAGCTCAAAGACTTATCGCAAGCCTGTTATGTGGTTAATGATAACCAACAAGGCCTTGGCGTCGCACAACAAGCACAAGTGGTAACCGATGCAATTACTGCGGCCAATGAACTACCTGTCAGCGCCTTTGCTCCCGCCCTTGGCACCCAAAGTTTAGGCGACAGCAACTTTCGCCGCGTACATGGGGTTAAATACGCCTACTACGCTGGTGCAATGGCCAACGGTATTGCGTCTGAAGAACTGGTTATCGCATTAGGCCAGGCCGGTATTTTATGTTCATTTGGCGCAGCGGGACTCATTCCGTCACGCGTTGAGCAAGCCATTAAGCGCATTCAAACCGCCCTGCCAAATGGGCCATACGCCTTTAACTTAATCCATAGTCCAAGTGAGCCAGCACTTGAGCGCGGTAGCGTAGAGCTATTTTTAAAACACAAAGTGCGCACCGTTGAAGCCTCAGCCTTTTTAGGTTTAACGCCACAAATTGTCTATTACCGCGCAGCAGGGTTAAGCCGTGATGCACATGGTGATATTCACATAGACAACAAAGTCATCGCTAAAATTAGCCGCACCGAAGTGGCGATTAAATTTATGCAACCGGCACCGGTAAAAATGCTGCAACAACTGCTAGATGATGGCTTGATCAGCGCCGAACAAATGGAATTAGCCCAATTAGTGCCGATGGCTGATGATATTACCGCCGAAGCCGATTCTGGTGGTCACACAGACAACCGTCCATTAGTGACCTTGTTGCCAACGATTTTGGCGCTAAAAGATGAAGTCCAGGCACAATACAACTACAAAACCCCTATTCGCGTTGGCGCGGGCGGTGGCGTGGGTACGCCCGATGCCGCTCTTGCGACCTTCAATATGGGCGCAGCGTTTATTGTCACCGGTTCTATTAACCAGGCTTGCGTAGAAGCTGGCGCCAGTGAACATACCCGTAAATTATTAGCGACGACTGAAATGGCCGATGTCACCATGGCGCCAGCAGCTGATATGTTCGAGATGGGCGTTAAGTTGCAAGTGGTTAAGCGCGGCACCCTTTTCCCGATGCGCGCTAACAAGTTATACGAAATCTATACTCGTTATGACTCCATAGAAGCCATTCCGGCTGATGAGCGTGAAAAGCTAGAAAAACAAGTGTTTCGTTCAAGTCTAGATAACATTTGGGCCGGCACAGTGACGCATTTTAATGAGCGCGACCCTAAACAAATCGAGCGAGCTAAAGATAACCCTAAACGTAAAATGGCGTTAATTTTCCGCTGGTACCTTGGCTTATCAAGCCGTTGGTCAAATACTGGTGAAACGGGCCGTGAAATGGATTATCAAATCTGGGCCGGCCCAGCACTTGGTGCATTTAACGCTTGGGCAAAAGGCAGTTATTTAGATGACTACACCCAGCGTCATGCAGTAGACTTAGCCAAACACTTAATGCACGGCGCCGCTTACTTAGCACGAGTGAATCTATTAACGGCTCAGGGTGTTAGCCTACCCGTTGCATTACAGCGCTGGCGCCCAACAGACCAAGTGAAATAGCCTGCATAGGAACAATGATGAGCGACACACAAAAACTTGATTTTTCAGCGGTAAACGGCCCAACTTTGGCGTCATTTAACCAGCAGAAAAACCTGATTAAACGCATGCTAAAAGGCAACAGCGCGACTTGTGCCGAATGCAATAAACCACTGACATTGCAATTGCCACCTAACAGCAAAAATGCCAAGCCAAATACTAAAGCGCCTGGCATTTATTGCGCTAAAGGCTGTACTGATATTGAGCTCGATATGGAAGCCGTTGCATTAATGAAATAACCCAAACTGATTTGGATTATGAATAAAAAAGACCCTCTTAGCTAAGAGGGTCTTTTGCTTTTAACACACAGTAACTCAAACTGCTTGCCATTGTTTAACTAACATGGCTGGGCCACAAAGCTGAGTCATTGATTTATCGCCAGACAGTGCCGTTTCAAATATCTCAAAAGGTACATTTGGCCACAGGCTGATTTCAAACGAAGTATTAGCAGAAACAGCGCCAACCCCTTTTGGGGTACCGGTCATCACAATATCACCGTCATTTAAACTCATAAACTCAGTGATGGCGGCAAACATGGCGTTGGGTTGATAGGTCATTAATTGCTGATGCCCTAGTTGAGTCATTACGTTATCAATGGTTAATTGAAAACACCAATCTTGTTGCGCCGACGTCATTGGAATAAACTCGCTAAACAATGCTGAGCCATCAAACGCTTTACTGCGCTCCCACGGTAAACCCTGCTTTTTGAGTTTGCCTTGCAACTCACGCTTGGTCATATCAAGCCCAATGCCTACCGCGCTAAATCGACCATCCTTAACCATAAAACACAGCTCGGCTTCATAATGCAGCGTTTCACCCATCTCACTGCACAAAGTGCCAGTAATAGCAGAACTCGGCTTTAAAAACACCACCATTTCATCAGGAATGTCATTGCCCAGTTCATGAATATGATCTACATAATTACGACCAATACAGACAATTTTTGATGGTGAAATTGCTATATCGTCAGCTTGTTGCTTTAGTAAAACGCTGTGTGATCTCACATTAACCTCGTATTAATCTACTATATATTTAGCATTTATCTTTATTGAACCACCGTTTATCACATAACTTGGTAAGCACAACACTGAAACAAAATGACATTTAAACTCAAGAATACTGAAACAGAACAATAATTCCACAGCACGATTGCATTACCCCGCAACTAGATTTACATTTAATTAACAAAAGAGAATAAATCTGTCCTTAACAATGACTGTCATCACTGTACAAAAATAATAAGAGACACTTAATGACGATGTTAACATTAACAATTAAACAAAAAGTAGCACTGGGGTTTGCTTCTATTGGCATATTATTACTTGCTGGTAGTAGTTTTTTTTACCGTTCGCTTAGCCAAATTCAAACAGCGAACAACAATATTGAAGTGTTAGCCGTACCCGTTCAAAACCAATCTAATGCCTTACAAATTACCCTGCTCAAAATGGCCAAAACAGAAAGTTTGGCCTATTCGCAGATTGGCAACGACAATATTACGATTAGTTTTAAGCAATTTAATACTTTACAGCAAGATTTTTCGAGTGCGTTAGCGGATTTATCTGCCAAAGTGGCCAATCATCCTCAAATGAATCAAGCACTCAACCAGGCTAAAAACGTCTACTTACAATATGCCGAAGCGTCGCAAACCATGTTTAGTGCCAAGCTGGCAATCGAACAAAGTAAAAATGATTTCAGTACACTCAAAAATCAATTTGATAATCTTAACATTGATGCCAGTAACAACATGATCGATCTAGAAATTGTAGAAGCACCCGCCTCAGAAGCACAATTATTAGAAGCCGTTATTGGCTCAGGTGTTCGCATTGATGACATGTTATTTACCCTGAGCAACACCGTCACCGAACTGGGTCGCTTAACCACGGCAGATGCCGTTGAAGTCCATAAGCAGGATGTGGCGATGTTACTTGGCAATATCACGACTAATAATAATTACCTCAAACAACAAGCCGCCGCGCTCCCTGTAACACAATTGTTAGCCGACTTTGATGCCAATTTAGAGAAGATCTTGGTGTTAGTTGATAACCCAGGTGACTTGTATAACGCACAAATGAAAGTGGTAAAGCAATTTCAGCAAGCGGAATCCAGTTATACACAATCGAATCAACTATTTGAATCCACAAACCAACAATTAGATAAGCTGGTGCAATTAGCCAACCAAGGCTTTAACGATATGCAAATGCTCGCTATCGATGAGGTGACTACCGCTAAAACATTAGCCATATTAATGGCCGTTGTATTTGTGTTGATGGCAGGCTTTATTTATTACTTCACTTCTAACGCCATGTTAGGGCCCCTAAAGGCCAGTAATCGTGCATTGTCACGCATTGCCAGTGGCGATTTATCGCGGCGTTTAACAAAGCGCAATGACGATGAGTTTGGGGAACTCATGGATAACATCAATAAATTAACAGATGATCTTACTGAGTTATTACAAGACATTAACCGCGACGCCCACTTACTGGATGACGCGGCAATTCGATCGCAAGATCAAAGTCAAAAAATATCGACATCAGCATTAGGGCAAATTAGTCATATTGAGCAAGCGAAACAACTGGCAGAACAGATACATCACAGCTCAATGACCGTAAACGAGCAAGCGTTAGAGTCTGAACAACACGTGAAATTAGCCTCAGCCCAAGGCGAGCAAGTTAAAACCATCGCCAATGATAACCGTATTCGGATTGATGCTTTATCAAAAGGGTTGGGTGACTCGGTGATTATTATGACTAAGCTCAGTCAGCACAGCGACAATATTGGCGGCATTTTGACCACCATCAGCGCGATTGCAGATCAAACCAACTTACTTGCATTAAATGCAGCTATTGAAGCGGCTAGAGCGGGCGAACACGGCCGAGGCTTTGCTGTTGTGGCAGATGAGGTTCGTTCCCTTGCCTCGCGTACTCAATTATCGACTGCTGAAATTCAAAACATGATTAGTGCGCTGCAACAAGAAACCACTAACGCGGTCAATGCGATATCTCAGGGCCAAAATCAAGCCAATGAATGTGTAGAACAAAGTGTGTCTTTACACGATGCTATCGAACAAATAGAAGCTGCATTAGGGATCATTAATGGCATGAGTCAAAGTATTACTCAAGCCGCAGAGCAGCAAGTGAGTTACAGCCAACAAATAGAACAAACCATGACAGAAACCTCAGAAGCAGCTACACAAAATGCTGACGAGTCGACCACAATGGCGCAACGTAGTGAGCAGCTAAATCAACTGGCTCATTCATTAACCGCTTCAGTAGAACGGTTTAAGCTTTAATGTCTAAGGTGCAAGAGAGTTAGATGTTAAATGTTAAATGTTAAACGGTAGGCGGTAGGCGGTAGGCGGTAGGCATTAATAAACACGACAAGCACTCACAAAAAGTATAAATCCCCACAAACAGTTCGCTAAAATTACCACCATAAAAAGGCCCGACAGATTAATGCCGGGCCTTTTTTAATGACCAATAGCTCAAATCTTATTTTTTACCTAAGGTCCCGACTGCAAAACGGCGAATAATTGAACGCACCATTAATACAGACTTCCCTAGCTCGTTGCTATTAAGCAGTGACTTTTGCGAGGACTCTTTGGTAATTTCGGCAGAATCAGCAATATCAATAATTTGCTGATTAATGTGTTCCGCCACGGCACTTTGTTGCTCAACCGCGGCTGACATGTCTAACGTTAATTGTGTAATCTGCTGAACAGATTGATTAATCGAAGCTAAAGCATTGCGGGTTTTATCAACAATACCCACACCATTCATTGCAGCTTGCTCGCCTTTAACCGACACTTGTACCGCATTTTCTGCACGTTTGGTTAGCACATTCACTATCCCGTGAATTTTGTCAGTTGACTCACGTGTTTTAACCGCTAAAGAGCGCACTTCATCGGCGACAACACTAAACCCGCGCCCTTGATCGCCTGCTCTCGCCGCTTCAATAGCGGCATTTAATGCCAGTAAGTTGGTTTGGTCGGCAATACTGGAAATCAAGCTCGCAGCTTGGCCAATCTCAACTGTCGACGCTGATAATTCGCGTACCGTAGTGGCAATATCAGCAACTGAAATATTGAGTTCATCAATGGAATGTTTTGCTTGATCAGCAAGCATTGCGCCTTCATTGACGTTGTCTAAAGCATTTTTAGCGCTGTCGGCATTGCGTTCCACATTGGCAGACACCTCTTGAATCGCTGTCGACATTTGCGTAATAGCCGACGCAATTTGTTGCGTCGCAAGGCTTTGATGCGCAACCGCTTTTGCAGACGATTCGGCCTCAACTTGAGTGTGTTCAACAATACCATCTAATGACTTCGCGGCATCTTCAATGCGTGTCATTGCTGTACGACAACGAGCAATTTCACATCCTAGTGCTAATTTTGCCTGTGCTTTAGCACCAAAATCGGCAAAATATGTTTCAGCAACGGTTAAGTCAGTAAATGAATTAGGGTTAAGCTTAACCACTTCAAACCAATCTTGTTGTTGTTTATATCCGCTCCACGCTGTCGAAATAATCAATGTCAACAAACCAACACCACCGGCTCCACTCCCCCAAAGCTCAAATAATACAAAACTAAGAACAAGCATGGGTAACCAAGTAGGTAACAGCTTAATAGCATGGTGTTTTAGCTTCGCACTAAGAGGTTTAGGTGGTTTATTATTTCTAATCCGAGCATAAGCCGTTTCTGCACGGGCGATTTCACTGGGTAATGCGACGATACGCACAGACTCAAACCCGACCACTTTGTTGTGTTCAAAAATAGGCGTGACAAAGGCACTCACCCAATAGTGGTCACCATTTTTACGTCTGTTTTTGACTAATCCCATCCACACTTTGCCCGCAGCAATGCATCCCCACATGGCTTTAAAAATATCACTAGGCATGTCAGGATGGCGCACAAGGTTATGCGGTTTACCAATCAACTCGCTTTTATCAAAACCACTGACCTCAACAAACGCATCGTTGCAATAGGTAATATGACCACGTAAATCCGTACCAGAAATGAGGCGTAAATCATCATCAAAATGATATTGCTTTTGGGTCACGGGTTGATTATTGCGCATAGGCACGGACTTCCTAGTCTGAGAGTAATGAAGATTTAATCGTTTGCACATTTTTAACACCACTCACTAAAGCGGCAATCTAGCTGTTCAAAGATTATAAGACGAAGCTTAATTAATGATGAATAATATAGCGTTAAACGGTTAAAATACATAACCTTATTTTTTATAAGTTCAATTATGGTATCTACTTGAAATTTATCAAATAAATAACAATTAAAGCCTCAATTTACCGAACGAAAAGCGTTAATATTATTTGGCAATTATTACATATGATTCAAACATCACCTGGGGATAAACTACAGAATAAAAAAATGGCGTGGAATTCGATTCCACGCCATTTTTCACTCTAATCAAGCTGTTAATTCGTCAAGCTATTCACTCGTCAAGCTATGCGTATTCCTGCATAAAATCATCAAGATTGTCATTGATAATTTCAATTTCATCGCCACTAAATTGGGCTATATGAAACAGGGCTTCACCTTCATTGGTTACCGGAATATTACTGTTTCCAATAATAATGCCGTCAGACGGTGCCAATAACGGCCATGGTTCGCCACCTAAAGGGTTAACGATATTAGCCAAGACTTGACCTTTTGATACCCGCTCACCCAGCTTTAGCTTGATGTTAACAAGTCCGTCGGCTTCACTGCGGACCCAATAACTGCGGCTGGCATTCACACTGGTTGTGGCTTTAATTTTACCTTTAAGCATACCAATACAACGCATCACATTAATCACGCCATTAAGGCCTGACTTAATCGACATGTCACTAAAGCGTAATGCCTCACCGGCTTCGTATAAAATACACGGAATATCAAGGCTGTTAGCGTAACCACGCATAGAGCCTTCGCGCGCTTTAGAAGACATCACCACTGGTGCACCAAAGGCATTGGCCATCGCGAGCATGGTTTCATCGTCAGTATCACAACGAATTTGCGGCAAGTTCTCACGATGAATCGCACCGGTGTGCAAATCAACAATATGAGTTGCGCGCTTAACTAACATGCTGCTAAACAAATGCGCTAGGCGACTGGCAAGCGCACCTTTAGCGGTTCCTGGAAAGCAGCGATTTAAGTCGCGGCGATCAGGCAGGTAACGCGATTGCTGAATAAAGCCAAATACGTTAACAATCGGGACCACTAATAATGTGCCGGTTAAGGTTTTAGCATTCACACGACCGAGCAAGCGTCGACATATCTCAATGCCATTTAACTCATCGCCATGGATAGCTGCACACACTAATAAAGTAGGGCCAGGTTTAGTACCGTGAAACACTTCTACATGCAAATCCATTGGCGTATCGTTATACAGTTTTGCTGCGGGCAGTTTTACACTAAGCTGTGTACCTGCCGCGACGCTAACATCACCAATAACAAACGGTTCGTGCTTTTTTGCCATTAACCGACTCCTTTAGTCTTCGAGCTAGTAGGCTTAACATTCTTTTCAATAAATTGAATAATTTTTTCTGCCACATCAATGCCAGTGGCTTTTTCGATGCCTTCAAGACCTGGCGACGAGTTTACTTCCATCACGAGTGGACCGTGCTTAGAACGTAAAATATCTACGCCGGCAACGTTTAGGCCCATTGTTTTAGCCGCACGAAGTGCAGTTGAGCGCTCTTCTGGGGTTAATTTAACAATGCTCGCAGAACCACCACGGTGTAAATTAGAACGGAACTCACCCGGTAATGCTTGGCGCTTCATTGCAGCAATGACTTTATCGCCAATCACAAAACAACGAATGTCGGCACCGCCAGCTTCAGCAATATACTCTTGCACCATGATGTTGGCTTTTAAGCCCATAAAGGCTTCAATAACCGATTCAGCGGCTTTACGCGTTTCGGCTAATACCACGCCAATACCTTGAGTACCTTCAAGTAATTTAATCACACACGGTGCGCCGCCTACCATATCAAGCAAGTCAGGAACATCGGCTGGTTGGTTAGCAAAACCGGTTACCGGTAAACCAATATTTTTACGTGACAAAAGCTGCAGTGAACGCAGTTTGTCGCGAGAACGTGTAATGGCAACAGACTCGTTTAAAGGGTGTGTACCCAACATTTCGAATTGACGCAGAACAGCTGTGCCATAAAAAGTCACCGAAGCACCAATGCGCGGAATAACCGCATCAAATTTCGGCAATTCTTCGCCGCGAACATGGATACTTGGTGCATTCATGTTGATGTTCATATAACACTTTAATGGGTCGACAATTTTAATTGTATGACCACGAGCTTCGGCGGCTTCTTTAAGACGACTTGTCGAGTAAAGATTACGGTTTCTCGACATAATGGCGATTTGCATTTTGCTATTCTCCTGCTAAAAACGACTCTGCTGAATTAACCAAAAAACGCCCTTCTAATGCGCGTCTACCGAGTAACATTCTAAATTTCATGTTATCTCTGTTTGTTAAGGTCAGTTCGATGTCAAATTGTTGGTCACCGATAATAATCGGCGTATTTATCACGTAGCGCTTCGTCACATGTCCGCCAGAGTCACTTACCGCTCGACGATCAAATACAGGGAATTCGCACACTACTTCACGATCTGAGTCTTGATCTGGATGAAGCCAAACTCGGACCCACTTTTGTTTTTCTTTTTGAAACGGTTTAATTTTAAACGCATGTAAACAGGACGTTTTTGCGCCAGTATCCACTTTGATTTTGACTCTTTCGTTGCCAATCTCAGGAAAAGTGCCCCACTCTCGCCAACCCACAATACCGAGGGAGTGTTCAGTCATGGTCAATCCTTTCTTGTAGAGGAATTTTCATTCCAGAGTGTAATCTATCAATAAAATCTATGTATGATTATGTACTGTAATATCGTCAATCTGTGACTTTGTTGCCATCAATGTGACATCGTTCAATATATTCTCACCCACTAATTGACTCACGACTGACTAATTTTTAACGTCAGCAAGTCGTACTCATTACATTAACATGTTAATCCAGAGGATGGATGAGTCATTATGAATGAATACGAATTAGGAAAGAGTGAACAAGATGCTGCACGACAAATAAAAACAACAAGACTGGGATAAAACAACCTTTGGCTCAATTTTAACACTAACGCTTTATTTATATCAAACTAACATTAACGCTTAGAAGAAAATAAAACATCAACTCAGTTAGTTACAACGTTAACACTTGACAATAAAATGACCAAAAACACACGTCAACTTGAGATAAACACCTTAAATTCGCTAAGTAAAAATAAAAAAGGTCAAATATCACTCATCTTTTGCATGATTTAATTATAACTTCGACATTTAATCTTGGTTTCACTCGTCTACCACATTGATTATGATGGTTGAGTTTCTATTAAGTAAACCCGTTTAAAAGGTATTGCTATGTTTAGCCTACAAAGTTTTGATTTTTTACATAAGCTGGCCAACAACAACGACAGAGAGTGGTTTAAAGCGAATCAACCTGATTATGAAGATCGCGTGCGTACACCCGCATTGCAATTTATTGAAGCGATGCAGGGCACGGTTCTAGGGTTGTCGCCTCGTTTTACTGCCGTTCCTAAAAAAGTCGGTGGCAGCTTAATGCGCCCGCAACGCGACAGCCGTTTTAGCAAAGATAAAACACCATATAAAACCAATGTAGGTATTCAGTTTCGCCACTTTCAAGCAAAAGATGTGCATGCCCCAGGGTTTTATGTGCATGTAGCTAACGACGAATGCTTTATTGCTGCAGGTATTTGGCATCCCGAAGCTAAAGCATTAAATGCCATTAGACAGTGCATAGATGAAAATCCAAACGGTTACAAAAAAGCCTTAGCCGTATTGAGCAAAGCTGGTTTTGAACTCACTGGCGACAGCCTAATTAGACCGCCACGAGGGTTTGATAGCCAGCATCCGTTAATAGACGAGCTAAAACGTAAAGATTTTATCGCCATTAAACCCGTTTCGATTGAACAAGTGTGCAGTGACGACTTTGTCGAGTTTTGTACAAAAGAATTTGAGCAGACACGTTCGCTAATGGCTTATCTTTGCTTTGCATTATCTTTAGACTTTTAACGTTTAATGCTCTAAACACAAACTCAATATCAAGCCAGTGAAGGCTTAACTAACTCCACTGGCTTATAATGATTTCGTTTCAAGACATGGTAAACTACCGCCATATTGCATTAAGTTGCACCAACATCGTTGTTATATCGTCATATCAGGTCATTACATGAGTCAAACACGTTCTGCTCAACCCGCCCTTTCTGTGTTCAATGATACCCTCAACATTGAAGCCACTACGCCAGCGCAAAAGCGTGCGCTCAGTTATGCAGCAACAATCGAAATGTTGTTTAATCAAGTGATGAGCAGCAAAATGCCTGCTGATAGGATTATTGGCCAATATTTTCGTGAAAATAAAAAACACGGTTCAAAAGACAGACGAGTGATCCGCGAAAGTCTATTTGGTTTATTTCGTTGGTGGGGTTGGCTGAGCCAGTTACAAGCATCACAACAGCATGTGATTTGGTTTAGGCAATTAAGTGCCTGTGCAGCACTTGAACAACATACATGGCACGATGTCACCCAAGCTTGGGACGATATTGCAGCATGGCACGATGCGACCAAAGCAGAGAAGGAAGCTCCTGGAGATCAAGTTAACAAAACTCAACGCACCGAGAGTGTCAATGATAAGTTAGCGCTATTTATTGACTTATCAGGTATGACACAGTGCCAAACCAGTGACTTATTACCCCAATGGTTTTGGCAAACCTGCCCTGTAACAGCAACAGAAAAAACAGCCGTTGTTGAAGCCATGAGCAGCCGCCCACCCATTTGGGCCCGAGTACAAAATATGACGACTAAACAAGCTTTAGCGCAGTTGTCTAAAGCGGGTATTGAAGCTACAGCAAGTGAGTTTTTTACTGACGCCATGAGCCTGGGTCATAAAAGTATTAACCTCAATGAAGTCGACACGTATAAACTCGGGCATCTTGAGATTCAAGATCTTGCGTCGCAAGTGATTGGCCAGATCTGTCAGCCCCAAGCGAATGAACAATGGTGGGATGCCTGCAGTGGCGCTGGCGGTAAAACCTTGCAATTACGTTCGTTGATGCTGCAACAAGACCCAAATAGTCGCGGCAGTATTATTGCCTCAGATATCCGTAACAAACCATTAGAAGAACTGAACAAACGGGCTAAGCGTGCTGGTTTTAAGCATATCTCGGTTTCAGCTTGGAAGTCAGATGCCCTTCCCGTTAACCCCAATGCATTTGATGGCGTGTTAGTCGATGCACCTTGCAGCTGTACGGGCACGTGGCGCCGAAATCCTGATATGCGCTGGTTAGACGATGTCAGTGCAGTCAGCGATAAACCCGCGCTTCAATTGGATATTTTAACTCGAAGTGCTGCAGCTGTTAAATCGGGTGGGCAGTTAGTGTATGCCACATGTTCACTGTCGCCGAGTGAGAACGAGCATGTCGTGGAGGCTTTTTTGGCGCAAACCAATGAATTTGAGCTTATTCCAATTACACACCCGTTTACTGGTGAGTTATGCAACATGCTCACCATATGGCCGCAACTGGCAGACAGTGACGGTATGTTCGTCGCTAAAATGCGTCGAAAATAAGCGCGACTTCAAGCCTATTCTTATGCTTTCAATGACAATTAATTAGTCATTAGTTAGTCTAATCATTAATCAGTCTAATAATTAGTAACAAAACGCCATCAAGTTGATGGCGTTGTTGTTTTTATCTATATACCATTCCGTCTTAATAAGTGATGACTCAGAATGCGGATTGGTATTACTTTCGATGCAATCTTAAAATCAGCTCGGCTTCGGCTTTGGGTAGTTCACATTCTTGAATTAACTCTTCAATACCCGCCCCTAGCGCAACCATTTTAACCGCACGAGAATACAACTTAGCTTGTGGGTCTTGCTGGCTGGATTCTTCAATCATATCGGACTGTTGAACAAGCTTTTTTTCTAGTTCAACCACTCGACGGCCAACACCAATCGTGCCGCTGCGCAATTCTTGTAATTCGCGTTTTACAGCTTCGCGTTGGCGATCACTTTCTTTAACTAGCACGGTTAATGCGTCAACTTTAGTCTTTAACTTGCGTGATTGTTTTTGTAAGTAAAGCACCAAACCAAGGCAAATAATCACGGAAACTAGCGCAGCAATTAAAAATTCATCACCCATCAACATACCTACATTGCCATTACATAAAAGCAAAATAAAAAGCCAACAAACAATGGTTGGCTTTAGGATTACAAATTAAAAATTAAAGCTGTGTTAATTCGTCCCACTCGTCGTCTGACAATAACTTATCTAGGTCGACTAAAATCAATAATTCATTATCACGATTACTCACGCCTTGAATAAACTTAGCACTTTCTTCAGTTCCCACATTTGGCGCGTTATCGATTTCTGAGCGACGTAAATAAACCACTTCTGCAACACTGTCTACCAAAATACCAATAACTTGTTTTTCGGCTTCGATAATCACAATACGGGTAGAATCATCAAGCTCAGCTGACTGCAAACCAAAACGTGAGCGCGTATCAATGACGGTCACGACGTTGCCACGAAGGTTAATAATGCCTAGTACATAATCAGGCGCGCCCGGCACAGGGGCTATCTCGGTATAACGCAACACTTCTTGAACTTGCATTACATTGATGCCGTAGGTTTCATGGTCTAACTTAAATGTTACCCATTGTAATACTGCATCGTCTTTACCCGCAGCAACCGCTGCTACACTTCTAGAATCGCTCATAGTTAACCTCGGTCAATCGAATCCTGACAACCTAAACCTGCATCAAGCATTTCAATCAATGCTTGTACATGCAAAATGCCACACATTTGTTGTTTTACTACCCCAGCAAGCCAAGGACGCTTACCCGGTTTTTCACGCCAATTGACGTGTGATTTGTCTATCTTCACGGCATTAACCAATGACTCACAGGTTAAGCCCCAAGAACTGTTTTCTAACATAACAAGATACTGATAGTTCACTGTTTCTGCCAGTGCCGGTGTATATTTTTCTGGCATGACCCAGGCACAGGTATCAACCACATTAATTTTACTGTCGCGGTGAGTTTGCACTCCTTTAAACCATGACGGCCTACCAATGAGATGGTTAATTTTCTCTATCTTTATAATGCCACCTAAACTCACTAATGGCACGGCTAAGGTTAAGCCTGCAACATTAAAGAATAATACCTGAAATTCATCATCTAATACGTCTTGTAAATTTTGAGTAATACTCGGTGGTGTCGCCCCAGTTTGCGTTTGCAACGCTTGTTGTTGCGCGGCTTTGTCTTCAGCGAGCTTGTCATGTTTAATAATAGCGTCTTTTAATTCAGCTAGCGCACTATTATCAGTTTTTATATCGACTAACGGTTTGATTTCTTTATTCGTTAATGACGTTTTTTGTATATTTATACTTTTTAGCGCGGATTGCTCAACAGGTGTCGTCTCTGTTTGGCTGATAGCTTGACGCACTCTTTCTGCACTGGCCTTAATTTGCAGCTGTATATCAGTGCCTTTGTCGACATGCGATACCGCAGACAGTAGCTTTTCCAGTGCTAATTTATCGACTTGAGTTGCGGGTTCAGCAAAACGTCGAGCACTCGCAGCTTTTATTTGTGACGCAAATGAAGACTCAGGTTTACTGGTCACATCTGCACTCTCTTGTGCTGACTTAGCATTGTCTATCGATTTAGGATGAACCGCGATAGGTGCAGCGACTGGCTTGGTTTCAGATGTTATTGCAGGTTGGGCTTCTGCCGGTTCCTGTAATAAAATACTGAAATAATCAAAAACAGTTTCATCAACCGATTTTGACATGAGTAAACTCCCGAGCGTATAAAAAATCAAGCAGACGATTGTATGCTTTAACCCCACGACTCGTCGCAGAATAATGTGATGCGGGTAAATGCGCTAGGCTGGCATCTCTAAATTTGGTATCTACTGGGATCACGTCATTAGGCCACAATGTTTGTCCATATTTGTCTTGTAAAAACTGTAACGCTATTGGTGATGCTTTGGTGCGTTTATCGTACATTGTCGGTAACACTGTGTAGCTATAACGGGTCTTTTTAGAACGGCCCATAATTTCCATGGTTTTCACCATTCTCTCTAAACCTTTTATCGCTAAAAACTCAGTCTGCACCGGAATAATAATATGATTACTCGCCGCTAACGCATTGACCATTAATACCCCAAGCACTGGCGGACAATCAATAATGGCCACATCGTATTTGTCTTCAACTAATGATAATAAATTACGTAATACTAGCCCCATACCTTCTTGATGACCTAAAGAACGGTCAAGTGTGGCAAGTGCCATATTGGCGGGAATAATATCTAAACCTTCTATTTGAGTGGGTATCACATTTTGCATAATCAATTCTTGAGTCAAAGCTTGATGATTTAAAAACACATCATAAAGCGACCCTGGTACTTCATCGGAATCAATACCCAAGTAATAGCCCAATGAAGCATGAGGATCGGTATCAATCATCAACACACGTTGACCACGTTTAGCTAACGCTCCAGCTAAACTGGCAACCGTGGTGGTTTTACCGACACCACCTTTTTGATTTGCTACTGTCCATACTTTCAAAAAAAGCCTCTCAACTTATCATTATGCGATGGAATGCTCATTGCTGTTTTTGTTGTTTATCTTCTCGAGTGGTAACTCGAATACCGCCATTAGGCAAGCGAATCACTTTAACGCCTTGAGCATTTTCAGACACTATAACTTCATGCGTTGGTAATGTCTGTGAGCTGTCAGTCGATGGTGATAATTTGTCATTGTTAGGCGCCTCTGCTCCTGGCCCAACTAGCACACTTTTCGTGTCATTTTTGCCCGACTGACTAATCATGGCTTGGGTTTGCTCTGGATGCATTAACAACCAATTGGAAATATTTTCAGCTTGGTCTTCCGGTACCATCAATAACACTTGCGAAGATTTTAGTTGTTCAACCTCTTTTGTAAGTAAGGTCATTTTACGCCGTGAATCAAGATATAAACTGCCTAACACAAGGATGGCAACAAAGCACAAAAATAAGCCTAATCGAAGCTTAGTGATTAATGATGTTGCTGAATTAGCCACGACTGGTCTCTTTTAAAATCGCATCGGCCATATTATCAAGCGCAATAGAATGTACCGATATTCCAGCAGAAGCAACGGCTTGTGGCATTCCATATACGACACAACTGGCTTCATCTTGAGCCCAAATAGTCGCTCCAGCTGACTTAAGCATTCTGGCGCCTTCGCGGCCATCGGCTCCCATCCCAGTTAATACCACAGCCAAGACATCACCACCATAAGCTTTAGATGCTGACGCAAAAGTAATATCTACCGATGGTTTATAATTCATGTCTGCGTTACCAGCTAACACTTTTAAGCGTGCGGTCATCCCGGCGCGCTCTAACATTAGCTGCATACCACCAGGTGCAAGATACGCACAACCAGCACGCATGACGTCGCCATTTTGTGCTTCTTTCACTTCTATTTTGCATAACGAGTTTAAACGAGCAGCAAATGCGGGCGTAAACGCGGCCGGCATATGTTGAATGAGTACAATAGGGTGCGGGTAATTAGCTGGAAATGCCGTCAGCACTTTTTGTAGTGCAACAGGCCCACCTGTTGAGGTACCGATTAATAAGACTTTGTATTGTTTACCACTGGCTCGAATAGTAGACACTGATGGAGCAATCTGTGCTGATTGACGCTCAGTCACTGGCGAAGTTAATCCGCTGCGCGAGGGTAATGAAGCATTCCCAACAGCTGCAGTGCTTTGATTAATTCTTGAGCTTAATGGTCGGCGAGATGCACTTAAACTGTTGTCTGATAAGCTCGATGAACGACGAGAGTCTATTGTATTGCTAGATAATGCACTCGGAGTTGATAACGCGCTCGGTCGATACATTCGTCTGCGACCCAACGCTTTGATGCGCTGTTGTAGCAAACTAATTGCATCATCTTTATTGGTCGCGATGTCTTCAAAACGTTTCGGGAGAAAGTCGAGCGCGCCAGCTTCTAGCGCATCAAGTGTCGCTTTAGCTCCGTCATGTGTTAACGAAGAAAACATTAAAATAGGTGTAGGATTGTTAGCCATGATCTCACGGACAGCACTAATACCGTCCATAACCGGCATCTCGATATCCATCGTGATCACTTGAGGGTTTAACTTTGCAGCCATCTCAACCGCTTCTTTGCCATTAACAGCAACAGCAACGACTTCGAGATCAGGATCTTGATTAACAATTTCACTGACTCGACGTCGAAAAAAGCTAGAATCATCTACAACTAATACTTTTATGGCCATTTAATTCCTTAATTTATGGAACTTTTTTATTTTTTGTTTTTATTTTTGGCGTAATGTTTAAGTAAACCGGGAATATCTAAAATAAGCGCAATGCCGCCGTCTGAAGTAATTGTTGCTCCAGCCATACCAGGCGTGCCTTGCAACATACTGCCTAAGGGCTTAATCACCACTTCTTCTTGACCAATAAGTGCGTCGACAACAAAACCAATCTGCAAAGTGCCAAGCTGCACAATAACAACATGGCCATGCTTTTTATCACCATGCTTAAACGTCGTTTTCTTGCTATGAAGCCAATGCTCAAGATAAAACAATGGCACAGCTTTATTACGGAAAATCACCGTTAATTGGCCATCGACAATATTAGTTTTAGTTAAATCTAAATTGAATATTTCATTCACACTCGACAGCGGCAATGCGAATACTTGCTTAGACACATCGACCATTAAGGTTGGCATAATCGCCAAGGTCAACGGCACTTTAATTTCAAGAACCGTGCCTTTGCCTTTCATTGAATCAATGTGAACAGTACCGTTTAACTGATTAATGCGAGTTTTAACCACATCCATGCCCACACCACGGCCTGAAATATCAGATATCTCAACTTTAGTTGAGAAGCCTGGTGCAAAAATCAGATTATACGCTTCGTTATCAGTCATTCTTGATGCGGCATCTTCGTCTAACACGCCGCGAGTGATAGCAATTTGTTTTAGCTTTTCAGGATCCATCCCTGCGCCATCATCCTCAATTTTAAGCAGGATATGGTCACCTTCTTGACTCGCAGAAAGCGTAATGGTGCCTGTTCGAGGCTTGCCATTGGCTTCACGCGTAATCGGCATTTCAATACCATGGTCTACCGAGTTTCGCACTAAGTGGACTAATGGATCGGCTAGTGCCTCAACTAAATTTTTATCAAGATCGGTTTCTTCACCAATCATGATCAAATCAATTTCTTTATTTAATGTTCGAGCTAAATCGCGGACAACCCTTGGGAAACGGCCAAACACTTTCTTAATTGGCTGCATGCGGGTTTTCATTACCGCACCCTGCAAGTCAGCGGTAACGAGATCAAGGTTGGCCAACGCTTTAGACATTTCTTCGTCTTCGCGGGTAATGCCTAAACTCACCAGGCGATTACGCACTAACACTAATTCGCCAACCATATTCATAATCTGGTCTAAACGAGCAGTATCTACACGAACCGTCGTTTCGCCTTGTGGGACTGCATTGGCTTTAGCCGCGACAGGTACAGGCGCTTTATCTTTGGCGACTTCAGCTTTAGGTACGGGCACTGCTGCCGGCGCGGCTTTGGCAACGGGGGCTGGTGTAACAGCTTTCGGTGCGTCAGGAACTTTAGGAGGTGTAGGCGTAGCCGCTACGACAGGGGCTGCTGGTTTAGCAACGACTGGAGCACTGCCTTTACCATGTAATTCATCTAATAAGCGTTCAAATTCATCATCGGTAATTTCATCAGAGTCGACTAATGGTTCAACAACCGGTTCTGCTGGCTTAATGGGTTCGCTAGTGGTTTCAGCTTTGGCTTTAAACGATCCAGAACCATGAAGCTCATCAAGTAATGCTTCAAACTCATCATCGGTAATTTCATCACTATTGCTTGATGATGCACTGGCCGATTTAGGTGCTATGGTGTCTTGATTTACAGCGGATGTAGCTGTTGAGGTTGGGCTTTTACCTGAGCCATGCAAGGCATCGAGTAATGCTTCAAATTCAGATTCGTCAATTTCATCAATACCAGTTGAGCTAGGTGCAGAAGTAGATTGCACACTAATGTCTTCGACATATTCAGGTTCAGAGACTTCAGCGGCTTCTTCTATGATTTCAGGTTCAGCAGTTGATTGACCCATTTCAGACGGCAGTGGAGCGCCAGAGCTTAATAATTTTAGTTTTGCTAACAAGTCTGAATCGGCAGGGTCTTGTTGTTGTCCCTGTTGAGTTTGAGCAAACATGGTATTAATTGCATCAACCGCTTGCAAAATTATGTCCATTAGCTCTGCATTGACTACACGTTTACCAGTACGTAAAAGATCAAACGTGTTTTCTGCTTCGTGACACACATCAACCATGGGTTTAAGGCTTAGAAAACCTGCCCCACCTTTGACGGTGTGAAATCCACGGAAAATAGCATTAAGTAAATCACTGTCATCAGGATTATTTTCAAGAGCGACCAGCTGCTCTTGTAGAAGCTCTAAAATCTCACCAGCTTCAATTAAAAAGTCCTGGAGTATCTCTTCATCAACATCAAATGACATTAAATTGACTCCTAATTAGAAACCCAGACTTGATAGCAGATCATCAACTTCATCCTGACCCGTGACCACGTCTTCACGTAACTCAGCGTTCATGATTGGGCCTTCTGCCTCTATCTTATTATCTTTAATTGTAGGTAATGACTCAGTAGTATGGTCACCAAAAACGGTCAACATGGATACTAAATTACTCTCTACTTCGCGCACTAGTTCAATCACTCGGCGGATCATCTGACCGGTTAAATCTTGGAAGTCTTGCGCCATCAATATCTGAGTGAGCAATTCACGAAGACGGTTAGAATCATGCTCGCTATTAGACATAAACTGCTGAACATCATGACAAAGTGATTTAAATTCACCCAGTTCGATGTCGCGACGCATCAGTTTATCCCACATAGGCGTTACAGATTGAATGTTGCTTATAATGGTATCGGCCAAAGGCAAACATTCTTCAACCGCATCCATGGTTTTATTAGCAGCTTGTTCTGTCATCTCAATAACATAGTTTAATCTTTCTTTAGCATCCGGAATTTCAGTGTTCGCTAATTCAGATAAACGGTTATCAACTTGGAAATCTTTTAGTGCGCTGTGCAATTGGCGAGTGAGTTTACCGACCTCTTCAAACAGCTCACGCTGCAGAGGAGTCGCTAAATCTCTAATTAATTCGTCAGCTTTACCTTGCTCTCCCGCCGATAGCAGTTCAACAAGTTGCTGGGCCTGTTCGAGAGTAATTAACCCCGATATTGATGCCTGCATGACTTATCCTTGCTTAAGCGAGTCGTTCAAAGATTTTGTCTAACTTTTCTTTTAACGTAGCGGCTGTGAACGGTTTAACAACATAACCATTAACACCAGCTTGAGCCGCAGCAATGATTTGCTCACGCTTAGCTTCAGCCGTAACCATTAATACAGGTAAATGTTTTAGTGAATCGTCTGCACGGATTGCTCTAAGTAAATCAATACCCTGCATTCCCGGCATATTCCAGTCGGTTACAACAAAGTCAAAATGACCTTTTTGTAACATAGGTAGGGCTGTTGAGCCATCATCTGCTTCTTGGGTATTATTAAATCCCAAGTCTCGCAACAAGTTCTTAATGATACGTCTCATTGTTGAAAAATCGTCAACAATAAGAATCTTCATATTCTTGTCCAAGGTTTCCTCCGGTGAGCTGACACTCGTTTGCTCTATAATTAGTTATTATTCTTGTGTCCAATGCTTGAGTTTGGCTTTTAGTCTGAGCATGGCCTGACTTAATATCTGGCTAACTCGCGACTCACTTACCTCAAGGATGGCACCGATTTCTTTTAAGTTTAATGCTTCGTCATAATATAACGACAGCACTAAAGCATCTCTTTCTGGCAAGGTTTTAATTGCTTCAACCAGTGCAGATTGGAACTGAGTCTCGGCGAGAGAATCAAAAGCTTCATTTGGGGATTCGTCGTCTGTGGTTAACACATCCTGGGAAACACCAAGGTCTTCTATGCCTATGATTTTACCGACAGAAACATCATTTAAGATATGATGGTACTCATCGAGAGACATATCAAGTTTTTCAGCAATTTCTGTGTCTCGTGCATCGCGCCCTAACACTTGTTCAAGTTCGTCAATGACATGGGCTACACGGCGATTATTACGATGAACTGAGCGTGGAACCCAGTCACCGCGGCGAATTTCGTCAATCATTGCGCCACGAATACGAATGCCAGCAAAGGTTTCAAATTTAGCCCCTTTGGTGCCATCAAATTTTGATGATGCTTCTAGAAGCCCCATCATACCTGCTTGTAATAAATCATCCAGTTGCACTGATGCTGGCAGCCTTGCCAACATATGATGAGCAATGCGTTTCACCAACGGTGCATACTGTTCAACAATCGATGTTTTGTTATCGAACTGAGTATACGCTGCGGCTTTATTCACTCGCTCTCCCCTCTTCTACTGGTTTACGTTGTACTAAGCGTTCAACAAAAAACTCTAAGTGACCACCAGGTTGTTGCGGTACAGGCCAGGTCATAATTTTATTGGCCAACCCTTGGTATGCAATCGCAGAAGGTGATTTTGGAAAGGCTTCTACGACCAGTTTTTGTTTACGAACTGCTTTGCGCAAATTTTCATCGAAAGGAACACTAGCGACAAGCTCTAAGGCCACATCTAAAAATCTATCTGTTACTTTACTGAGTTTAGCAAATAATTCCATGCCTTCGCGTAAACTACGCACCATATTTGCCACAATTTTGAAGTGGAACACACCGTGTTCACGACTTAAAATTTTAATCAGGGCGTAAGCATCAGTAATCGATGTAGGTTCATCACATACAACGATTAATACATCTTGTGACGCCCGCGAAAAACTCAGCACCATATCTGAAATACCCGCAGCCGTATCAACAATTAAAATGTCGAACTGGGTGCGCATTTCACTAAAGGCACGAATTAAACCGGCATGCTGCGCTGGGGTCAATTCAACCATCGCTTGTGAACCAGACGTGGCCGGCACAATACCGATCCCTTTTGGCCCACGGACAATGATGTCATCTAATTCGGCATCGCCAGACAAAACATGAGATAAATTTTTCTCTGCACGGATCCCTAGCATCACATCAACGTTGGCTAAACCTAAGTCAGCATCAAGCACCAGTACACGCTTGCCCTTTTCGGCTAATGCGACTGCGGTATTAATTGATACGCTTGTTTTACCGACTCCGCCTTTACCACCGGATACGGCAATTACTTTAACTTTATCGTTATTTGGTTGATTCATCATACGTAAACCACTTGCTTGATCCCGAGTCATATCTTTACTCAAATGCATAGGCAGTGTCATTTGACCATGCCGTGTCTTGTGACGTTGGTTGTTCTGTTTCGTTTAATGCGGCTAGTGCTTGTTTGGCTAATTCTAGTGTATCAGCCACTTTCATGTCTTCTGGAACACGTTGACCGTCAGTAACATAACTCAATGGTAACTCATTTTGAATCAATACGCTCAATGCACCTGCAATTGATACTGATTCATCTAATTTAGTCAAAATAGCACCCGATAACGGAATGCGTTTAAAGTGTTCAACTGCATCTTGCAATACACGACGCTGGCCAGTGGCAGACATCACTAAATAACTGCGAATTGGGATCCTACTATTTGCAGTCAAATTATCAAGTTGTTGATAAAGACGCATGTCTCGTTGTCCCATTCCCGCAGTATCAATTAACACTAGCTTACGATTTCTAAATTGATATAAAATCTGCTCTAATTCGCTTAAATCATGTGCTTGCTTAACAGGGCAGCCCATAATTTTACCATATGTCGCTAATTGCTCATATGCTCCAATTCGATAATGGTCTGTCGTAATCAACGCGACTTGTTCAGGACCATGATGTGCAGCAAACCGCGCAGCAATTTTTGCTAAAGAAGTCGTTTTACCGACACCCGTTGGGCCAACAAAAGCAACTACACCACCACGTTTAACAATATCATCACCTTGATTATCAAGTAAATTAGCTAAACTTTGTGGTAATGCTCGCACTAAGTCTGCTGGCGTGTAGTGTTGGCTCAGCCCAGCTAGTTTAGCAGCAACAGCGGGAGAAAACTCAGCTGCAATTAATTTACTTTCTAACATGGCGCCAACTGGATCAGAGCGCTTTTTGTGATCTTTCATTAAAGAAGACACCTGGTGGGTCAGTAAGCTTCTTAACGATGCCATTTCCTCACGCAATGAGTCTAGCTCGGCAGATTGATTTTTATTACTTTTATTGGGTTTTTCAAGATGATTTACCTGTGGCGCACTTGGGGTAGGCTTAGCCGTTTTAGCCCCTTGTAATTGGCGAGCCCATTCAGGTAACTCTGGTTCATCTTGATGCACAGACATTTGCTGTGCCATGCGATTGTGCTGCTTTTCAAGTAATGCTTGTAACGAGTCCGCTGCAGGCGGTGGGCTCACTTTTGAATGTGCCTTAACGGCAGGTTTAGCGCCCAATGAAACTCTATCTTCACTGACATCCATAAAGCTATTCGTTGGCGCTTGCGACGCCATAGCGGCTTTTGGTTCGTCATAATCAACCGCGGCAACAATTTCGATGCCACCAGCCACTTTTTTATTAGACATAATGACAGCGTCAGACCCTAAGGTGTCTTTAACTTGTGCCAATGCTGCACGCATATCTTTGGCAAAAAATCGTTTAATTTTCACGTACGCACCTCTTTAAACTGACGTTATCACTATTGACCTACTGCAGAAACAATTCTGATTTGTTTCTCGTCGGGGATTTCTTGGTAAGAAATCACTCGTAAATTTGGAATAGTGTATTTAACAAATCGTGACAGCGTGGATCTCAGCATACCAGATGTCAATAATATGGCTGGTTGCCCAACCATTTCTTGCTTCTGTGCAGCATCTAAAAGTGACTGCTGCATGCGTTCTGCGAGTCCGGGTTCAATATTTGGCCCTTCTCCACCTGTCGCCTGCATAGACTTATGCAACATCTGTTCCAACTCAGGCGCCAATGTAATGACAGGGATTTCAAGTTCTGGTCCAGAGATCTCCTGGACTATCATCCGTTTTAGGGCGATACGCACTGCGGCTGTCAATACTTCAGTATCATTACTCTTACTACCATACTCTAATAACGTTTGGACGATTGTGCGTAAATCTCGAACCGATACACCCTCATTTAATAAGTTCTGCATGACTTTAACCACAGAGCCTAAAGGCATAACGTCGGGTACAAAACCATCTACTAATTTTGGTGAGTTCTTTGCCAGCATATCCATTAACTGCTGCACTTCTTCGTAGCCTAATAGTTTAGCGGCATTGTTGCTTAACAACTGGCTAATATGGGTTGCGACAACGGTCGCGGTATCTACCACTGTGTAGCCTAATGTTTGTGCATGCTCACGTTGCTCTGGCGAAATCCAAACGGCCTCTAAACCAAATGCAGGATCGCGAGTTTCAATACCGTCGAGCTTGCCATAAACTTGACCTGGGTTAATTGCCAGTTCACAGTCATGTCTCACTTCGGCTTCACCCACCACAACCCCCATCAATGAAATCCGATAAGCATTGGGTGATAAGTCTAGATTGTCACGAATATGCACTGCTGGCACTAAAAATCCTAACTCTTGAGATAATTTCTTACGAACACCCTTAATACGGCCTAATAATTCGCCACCCTGGGATTTATCAACCAATGGAATTAACCGATAGCCGACTTCAAGACCGATGGTGTCAACGTGGCGCACATCATCCCAGCTCAAATCTTTAGGTTCTTTATCTTTGGCTTCCGCAGGGCCTTTAGTCGCGACGACTAACGCGGCTTGCTTTCTTTCAATATTACGTTTGTAAACAAAATAAGCGGCGCCGGCGGTGATAAATGCAAACGTTAAAAATGCCACATGCGGCATGCCGGGTACAATACCCATAATAAACAGTAGACCTGCGGCAATCGCTAAAGACTTATGATTGTCAAACATCTGACTCATCATCATCTGGCCCATATCACCAGATTCATTTTGACGCGTTACCATTAAGGCCGCAGCAATAGACAATAGTAAGCCAGGTATTTGCGCCACTAAACCATCACCAATGGTCAGTAAGGTATAAATTTCTACCGCACTTGAGAAATCGAGATCATGTTGCACTATACCAATAACAAAACCGCCGAGGATGTTGATCACTAGGATCATAATACCGGCAATAGCATCACCTTTTACAAACTTAGATGCACCGTCCATTGCGCCATAAAAGTCAGCTTCACGGGTCACTTCAGCACGGCGAATACGCGCTTGGTCTTGAGTAAGCGTTCCCGCATTTAAATCTGCATCAATGGCCATTTGTTTGCCGGGCATTGCATCGAGGGTAAAGCGAGCACTCACTTCTGCAATACGCCCAGCACCTTTAGTTACTACAGCAAAGTTAATGATAATTAGGATAATGAACACCACCAAACCCACAGCATAATTGCCGCCAATTACCACAGAGCCGAAGGCTTCAATCACCTTACCCGCGGCATCTCCACCGTTATGGCCTTCTAACAATACAATTCGAGTTGAAGCGACGTTTAACGCTAATCGCAACAACGTCGCGACAAGTAACACGGTAGGAAAGGCAGCAAAATCAAGGGGTCTGTCGGTATAAATCGCGACGAGTAACACCACTAACGCTAAGGCTATATTGAAAGAAAACAAGATATCGAGCAAGAATGGCGGGATAGGCAAAATCACCATCCCTAATGCAGCCAAAACTAATACAGGCGTACCGATACCTTTAAAAGTAGATGGTCTTATTTGTTTAAATTGCCCAAAAGCTGCTTTTGCATCCATATTTAGATGAACCCTTTCTGTCAGTCTACTGCGTCAATGGACTGTTAATTGACGCGAATAAACTTAGAAAGCAAGAATTAAGCCAAAAATAGCATTATCTAAAAACACGCTGAGCTTAATATTTTAAATCATCGGGGATAGGCTGTTTGTAAGGAATAGGTTTAGGCTTACGTCCCTTACCTTTTTGATACTGTCTGAGTTGAAACACGTAGGCTAATACTTGAGCTACTGCAGTAAAGAGCCCTTCTGGCACTTGTTGGTCAATCTTGGTGGTATGGTAAATAGCCCTGGCAAGAGGAGGAGCTGACACAATAGCGACGTTATGTTCACGAGCAATTTCTCGTATTTTAAACGCAACATCGTCTACGCCTTTGGCAATTAAAAATGGAGCCGATGAACGGGTCACATCATATTTAACCGCTACTGCATAATGCTCGGGGTTAACCACAATCACATCCGCTTTTGGCACTTCTGTCATCATTCGGCGCTGAGCCAATTCATGCTGCATTTGCCTAATACGCCCTTTGACTTCTGGTTTACCCTCAGAGTCTTTATATTCATCTTTGACTTCTTGCTTGGTCATTTTAAGCTGTTTATTGTGATTCCAAATCTGGAACGGCACATCAATAATGACAATCAGCAACATTGAACTGCATAAAACAATAAACATCCATACCAGCAGATCTAACGCATGGTACACATTACCCGGCAAATGGTCGTTCGATAACATTAAAATATCGTAAAAATAAAACCTTAATAAAAAATATGCCGACAGCGCAACAACAGCAAACTTAGCGATACCTTTAGTTAACTCAACCAACGCTTGAGTACCAAACATGCGTTTAAAGCCATTCATCGGATTAAGCTTACTGCCTTTAGGCATAAATGCTTTGACCGAAAAAGACATTCCACCTAATACGATATTGCCTAAGAAAGACACAAACGCCAACAATACAATAAAACTCAACAGTGGCCAGGCAAGCTCATTACCCACGACGCCCCAAACACGAAACATCGAGTTGGTATCGAATATTTGATCGCGCTCCATGGAGAAAATTTGTTTCATGATGTTGTAAAGACTAATCGCAATAGAAGGTCCAGTCATGGCAAAACCTACTGATGCAGCCAATAACACCGCGGCGGTTCCGAGTTCTTTTGAGCGAGCAACTTGACCCTTTTCACGTGCTTGTTCAAGTCGCTTACTGGTGGGTTCTTCTGTGCGTTCTTGACTGCTGTCATTTTCGGCCATTTTCCCTCCTTAGAACACGATTGCAGCGTCGGTTTGACATTGAAGTTGTAACACATCACACATCAACAGCTGTGCCGCCTGCCAGACTTCATCAAAATGCGCCATGATAGGGCCAAGGGTTAACCATAAAATCAGCAAACCACTGACCATGGTAACGGGGAAACCAATAGAGAAAATGTTTAACTGAGGTGACGCTCTGGTCATCACACCAAAAGAGAGGTTAATCAGTAATAAGGCCACAATCGCCGAGATTGACATGGTTAATGCCGCCCCAAACATATAACTGCCCCATTCAGCTAACGCGCGGTAATTGGCAATTGAAATACCTTGAGTCGATATAGGGATCGTTTCAAAACTGGCCACCAGCATTCTGAACATTAATAAATGGCCATCAACGGCTAAAAATATCAGCGTCGCGAGCAGTAAAAAAAAATTACTCACCACAGGTACTTGCTCACCTGAACCAGGGTCGACCATAGAGGCAAACCCTAAGCTGGTTTGCATACCAATAATTTGCCCTGTTAACACAAATGTCTGCATCACCATTAAAGTAACAAACCCCATCGACACACCAATAAGAATTTGTTGAGCAATCACAAATACTGAGCTAAACGCCACGAGCTCAATGGATTCTACTGGTGGTAATACCGGCGCAACAGCAACGGTAATGGCAACCGATAACATTAAACGTACACGCGATGGTGTAGTATTAGCACCAAAAACTGTCATCACCATCAACATCGATGAGATGCGAAAAAACGGCAACAGGTATGCGGCAATTGTTTGACTTATTTCATCAAACAAAATATCCATAACCTAACCTATCACTAAAGGAATGAGGTTTACCATATCAAGGAAAAAATCCATCATCGTTTGTACTAGCCAGTGACCTAAAAACATTAGTGCAAACAAGGTCACTAAAAGACGAGGTAAAAAACTTAAGGTTTGTTCATTAATCGAGGTTGCCGCTTGAAACACTGCCACAATCAAACCAATAAACAAACCGGGCAAAATAATCGCCGACACAATCAGTACAATGACCGACAATGCTTCTCTAAAGATATCTATTAGCGATTCTGGAGACATAAATAGGCGGCCTTATATTCCGAAGCTATTCGCTAATGTGCCCATCACTAGGCCCCAACCATCAACTAAAACAAATAACATAATTTTAAAAGGTAGTGACACAATCATCGGCGATAACATCATCATACCCATAGCCATTAAGATACTGGCGACCACTAAATCGAGCACTAAAAACGGCACGAACAACATAAAACCAATCTGAAAAGCGGTTTTTAGTTCACTGGTAATAAACGCAGGGATCACCACGCTCATTGGCGCTTGCTCTGGAGATTGAATGTCTTTGTAGCCCGAAATTTCAATAAAGGTTTGTAAGTCTGTGGTGCGAACTTGCGACAACATAAACGTTTTTATCGGTTCTTTGCCAACATCATATGCCTGGGTTAAGGTCATGGTTTCATTAACATATGGTTCAACCGCCTCGACATAAATCTTATCAAATACTGGCGCCATAATAAAAAACGTCATAAACAAGCTAATGCCAATAAGCACTTGATTTGATGGTGTTTGCTGTAAACCCAATGCTTGCCTTAATATCGATAACACCACAATGATACGCGTAAACGATGTCAGCATAATCACCATTGCTGGGATAAAGCTCATCGCCGTCATCAGCAATAAAATTTGTAATGTTACTGAATATTCTGTTGCACCGTCGGCGCCTGTGGTCACAGTAACAGCCGGTAAAATACCATCTTGCGCGAACGCATCAGGAGCCATCAATAACCCGAGCATTGCCATAATGGCCATCAGCAACATGCTAGTGTATTTATTCATTATTGCTGTTCCTTAGCTTTTCTCAAACGGCTGGCAAATGAAGTTGCAGAGACGTCTACCGCGGTGTCTAATTTGTCGATGAGATTAATACTTTGCGGAGTAACACCGAGAAGATATTGCTGGCCATTAACGTCAATAAGCATCACTTTTTCACGTTGGCCAATGGGCGTCACCGCAAGTGTTTTAATGACCCCACCATTTGATGGCACAAGATTTAGACGTTTTACAATGTAAGCTAAGACAAAAATGATCGCCAGTACCACAATTAATCCACCCACCATATTGGCAAGTGTTGCAGTATTTGAAACTTCAGAGGTGCGAGTGAGTACAGCGGTAGTTGCAGAGTTTGCAGCATTGGGCACTTCGGCATCGGTCAATGCTTGGGCCATCACACTGAGCATTGAGATCATATTTGCCACGGTCATTCCTTGTGTTGTGAACCTTTAGCAAAACCTGTACAAGGCCGGTTTTGCTCATCAAGATTATTTAAGCTTTTTAATACGTTCAGTTTGGCTGATCACGTCGGTTAAACGGATACCAAACTTATCGTTCACGACCACCACTTCACCATGCGCAATTAACGTACCGTTTACCATCACATCAAGCGGCTCACCGGCAACACGATCAAGTTCAACCACTGAACCCTGGTTTAGCTGCAATAAATTACGAATGCTAATAAAACTGCGGCCCACTTCCATTGAAATGGTCACCGGGATATCAAGAATCGAATCCAGTTTAGCGGCTTCTTCTTTGGTTATCGGTTTAGAGTCATCAACTAACTCATCTAGCTCAACCTGCTGCGCTTCTTCTAATGCTTGCTCAGCCATCGCTGCAGCCCAATCATCACCAGTATCTTCTGTACTCATTTATATCACCTTATAAATCTGAAATTTCACGAGCCTTACCTTTACGCGTAACCAGTTGGAGTTCTGATTTGACCGTTTCTGGTCGAGCTATTTTCTCGCTAATTTTTAATGCTAAATTATCGCGTGACTTACCGAGTTTACAACGATAAGTCGGCAAGTCTTCAATGCGCATCATAATATGTTCAGGCAAGTCGATAGGAATAATATCCCCGGCTTTAAAGCCCATCACGTCGCGTAATGTCACTTCGTGTTCAACGATATTGGCATCAAAGCCAACCTGTACGTCCATAATTTCATCACGAAGCGCTTGCGACCAACGCATGTCAGTATCTTGCTTATCACTTTGCACACCCGCGTCTAATAACTCACGAATAGGCTCAATCATCGAATACGGCATGGTAATATGGAAATCACCGCCGCCGCCGTCAACTTCAATGTGAAATGAGTTAATGACTACCACTTCAGTTGGGCTGACAATGTTAGCCATTGCAGGGTTCACTTCCGAATCAAGATATTCAAACTCAACATCCATCACTGGCGCCCATGCATCTTTATAATCTTCAAAGATGATTTTTAGCAACAACTGAACAATGCGACGCTCTGTTGGGGTGAATTCTCGCCCTTCAATTTTGGCATGAAAACGGCCGTCACCACCAAAGAAATTATCAACCAAAATAAACACTAAACGTGCTTCCATGGTGATAAGTGCAGTACCCTTCAACGGGCTAAAACGCACCATATTTAAACTGGTAGGGACAAATAACGTATGAACGTACTCGCCAAACTTAAGCATTTGTACGCCATTAATAGACACTTCTGCCGCGCGGCGCATCATGTTAAACATGCTTATCCGAAGATGACGTGCAAAGCGCTCGTTAACGATTTCGAGCGTGGGCATACGTCCACGTACAATTCGGTCTTGAGACGAGAAATCATAAGAGCGCGCATCTTCGCTATTCTCTTCAATATCATCGTCATCAACGTCGTCTACTCCATGAAGTAGCGCATCGATTTCATCTTGGCTTAATAAATCACTCACATCGTAGCCTTAGCAGTTAATGCATTTGGTTATTGCATCACAAAACCAGTAAACAGGACTTTTTCAACCACTTTTTTGCCCGTTATTGGTTGCAGCGTATTTTGCACATTAAGTAATGCTAATTGACGAAGCTCATCTTTACCGGCTTGGGTACTGAGCTTTTGCACATCTGCACCACTAAATGTAGTTAACAGTGCATCTTCAATTAAAGGAATATGTTTCTTAGTTAAGATACTGTCGTCTTCACCGCGTACCATTAGCTGCACTTTAATCTCAACTAACCGCGCACGATCAACGCCAGGCAAGTTGAATAAAAAAGGTCTCGGCATACCGACATAATCTGCTTGAGCAGAGACAACCGCCTCAGCTTCTGACTGGGTAGCATCTGCACCTTCAGCAACCGGTGTAACAGGAGCAGGATCATCTGACCCCATAAAAAACCAGGCACCACCCGCGGCTAATAAAAGCACAACCAAACCTATGCCACCAAATAACACCAGCTTGTTCTTCTTTTTCCCGCCGGTTGCAGTCTCTTCTAACTCTAATTCTTCAGCCATAAAGGTTCCCAATAAACAATGTGACTAACTTGATGACGAGCTCAATAACCCATTGTTATTAAAAAGTCATATTATGTGTATAGGTTACCTGCTTAAGCATAATAATCTATAGCAGAATGTAAACTCCTTGATGTATTTGTCATCAAGCTGATGTCTTGTGTTGATATTTCGTCCAATTGACCATCAGATGACTGGCCTTGATGTTCAGATGACTCTTGTTGCTGCTCTCGTCCGCTACCGCCTTGCGATACCTTGCTGTCGGTCAGTTGTAACCCTTCACTTGCAAGCATGTCACGTAAACGAGGAATAGCTTGCTCAACAAGATCGCGAGTTTGCGACTGCGCAACATGGAATTGCACTTGAGTTTGATCACCCTGAATTTGTATTTTTACCGTTAAATGACCTAGCTCTGGTGGATCAAGACGAATTTCGGCTTGCTGAATACCATTACTCACCATGGTGATTAACTGTTGCTTCATGACAGGAGAAAACTTTTGGATCATCTCCTGCATCTGGCTGCCCGCCTCCGACTGTGGCCTTAATGAGAGTTGAAATTGCGGTACCTCACTCTTGTGCACAGGCGTAAAGCTACTTTGATTTTGTAACGACTTATTGTCAACTTCACTGACATCAGCAAACATATCAAGTCCGTTATTGGCGGAGTTAACGTTTACACTAGATTCATTAGCACGCTTACCTGCAACAGAATCTAACACCACCGAAAAATCAGCTTTTTCTAAGGCTTTTACCTCAGCAGCAACAGGTTGAATATTACCATCGATCCGCGTTTTATCACCTAAAATAGCTTTAGCATCTGCAGCCAAAGTTGATGTCATATTCTGATCAGACTGAGAGGCGCTTAACTCCGCGCTGAATGATGATGCGATACTCGCACTCAGTGTCACTGAAGATGGGATTGATGTTAACTCAACATCCAATTGCGCCATAGTAGCGCCTTGATCTTTAACTCTCGCATTCACAACAAGCGCTTTATCTATCTCGCTTTGCTGGTAAGTATTAAGCACATTAACCGAAGTATCATCAATACTTTCAAGTTCGAGCTCAGCCATCGCTAAAATAGACTCATCCACAACGGGCATTTGTAAATTAAAATCGCTCACTAACTCACCTAATGCTTCAGCATCTAGTGCTTGTAATTCAGTGCGAGAAAGTTTGCTAAATGCCATTAAATTGGCTAATTGCTCGGGATTAAGCTCTGAGATAACGAGTGAAGATGAAGACGAAGGAGATAAATGAATTGTTTCGGTAAATAACTCATCGACATTGAATTCACTGCTTTTACTATCAAGAGAATCTAAATCAATTTGTTCAAACGTTAAGTCACCTAATGTATTTCCGATTACATTAGGCGAATTAAAAATGGGTTCTAAAGTGGCGCCCTGTTGCGTGTAAACACCGCTCTTATCGACATACGGCAATTCATTTCCGCCATGAGGATTACGCTTACCTAAAGTATCGGCCATCGTCAGCTGAGCAAAAATCATCTCTGCATCTGAATTTTCATCAGAAAGTTGCTCAGCTGTTTTATTGAGTTCGTTTTCGATATCGGCATCATATATTGGCACTTCGACATTTGAGTCTACGGTTTTAACGCTAGCATTTTTTACTTCTGCACTTGATTCGCTCGCCTGATTAAAAGTAGATAAGAATGACGTATTTTCAACATCTTGCTTGTTACCTTTCAAACCCACATCGGCAGATTTACTGCTATTGCTAAGTAAGATATTGCTCATCTGCTGCATAATCGGCTCCACTTAAATCAAATCAAGTTTGGTGAAATATCATCTCGAAAGGGGTCAATATCAAGTACGTTATGCACTGTCACATTGGTATGTAGATAACCCGACAGCAACTAACATGGACTTTAAAAATCCACTTAGTACTGTCACTTCGCTGACGATGTGTTTTTCTATGAACAGAATCAAGCAATTTAAGTGCCACTTGTTTAAAAACACTAAAGTTAAACATTGAGGCCAAAAACTGAGGTAAAAATAAGGTAAAAATACTAATAATCTAATGCTGACAATCTAATGCTGACAATCTAATGCTGATAATCTACTGCTGACAAGCAAACCTTGATAAATTCTGATTCAACAAACTACTTCATCTTCTGCCGAAAATATTGCTGCATCGCAAACTCATCAGACATTTTTTGTTCGCGTTTTGACTCAGCCATTTGCTCTTTGGTGGCTTTTTTAGCCAACAACATCTCAACCGCTTTACGCTTTTGTTGAGTCTCTTGCCAATGTTGCTGACGATAACCCACTTGTTTTTCACCGTCTTTAACCACGGCCACTTGTTGTAAAATGGCCTGATCAACCTGGCGAATAAATTGATGAAACTGATGATATTGATTAGCACGTAATGTGGTGCCGGTGTGGCCTTCCATTTGCTTCATGTAATCTAAGCGGTAATTATTTAGCGCATCAAGCTGCCCCTGGCGCTTTTGGCGTTCAAATTGAGCGGCTTTTAATTGCAACGCGGCTTTCTCTTCTGCGGCAACAGCTAATTTAAGTACGGTGACTAACGGATCTGTTTTAGCCATGGATTAACCTTGGCACTGCGCGGCAATTTGCGTCAGCATGAGTTTACTGTCATCAAAGCTCACAGGTTCTTTAAAGCCCTGACGTAAAAATGCATTCATTGCAGGCTGTAAACGAATGGCATTATCAATGCGCGGATCGCTGCCTTGTGAATAAGCGCCGATAGAAATCAAATCACGATTTTGCTGATACAACGAATACATTTGTTTTACACGACGCATCGCTTCTAGATGCTCACCACTTATCACCATTGGCGCCACACGACTAATAGAGGCTTCCACATCAATAGCCGGGTAATGCCCAGAGTCTGCGAGCTGGCGAGATAACACCACGTGGCCGTCTAAAATGGCACGAGAAGCGTCGGCAATCGGATCTTGCTGATCATCACCTTCTGTTAGCACAGTATAAAATGCGGTAATAGAGCCTTGACCAGGACCGCCATTACCCGCTCGTTCAACGAGTCTGGGTAATTTTGCAAACACCGATGGTGGATAGCCTTTAGTGGCTGGCGGTTCACCCACCGCTAACGCAACTTCACGCTGAGCCTGGGCATAACGGGTTAAACTGTCCATCAGCAATAACACGTCATAACCTAAATCACGGAAATACTCGGCAATACGCGTAGAGGTTTCACACGCGCGTAAACGCATTAATGGTGAAGTATCTGCTGGCGCGGCAACGACAACAGAACGTGCTCGGCCTTCCTCACCTAAAATCTCTTCAATAAATTCTTTAACTTCACGGCCACGCTCGCCCACCAGCCCAACCACAATAATGTCAGCGGTAGAACCGCGAGTCATCATGCCAAGGAGCACACTTTTACCGACACCAGAGCCAGCAAACAAGCCCATACGTTGACCTTTACCAACGGTGAGCATCGAGTTAATCGCTCTTACACCGACGTCTAAAGGCTCGGTAATCGCTCGTCGAGACAAGGGATTAATATTGGGTCCGTGACGAGCAGCTTGGTGGTCAGTATTCAATGGTCCTAAACCGTCTAACGGTGCACCACTGCCATCGAGCACTCGTCCGAGTAACGACATGCCTACATTTAAACTCGATTGCTCACCTAACGGTGTCACTCGAGCGCCTGGTAATACGCCGCGCAGCTCTTCAATTGGCATCAAGTACAGTAATTTATCATCAAAACCGACCACTTCAGCCACTAACTCGCCCACCATGGTTTCAATTGAACACAAGCTGCCTACAGGCGCACGACATCCAGTGGCTTCAAGGGTTAACCCGACAACACGCACTAATTGACCACTGGCCACAGGGCGCAGAGGCAACACTTTTTTGTGATGAACGCTAAATTTATTCAGCAACTGCTGTTGACGATGGTTCATCCATTGTCCTTAGCAGTATCAACATTAGTGGCATCAACATTAGTGGCATCAACATTAGCGGCTTCATCAACTCTCGCAGTATCATCAACACTAATCGTATCTGGCGTTATCGGGACTTGTTGTGATGGATCATTTACATTTTGTTGTTCATTAATGGCAGGCGATAAAGCCGCTTTCGCATGGCTATCTTCTATGCGATCGATTTGTGAAGAGTCCGTTTGTGATGAGTCAACTTGATCAACTGATGATGTACTCTCATCGTCAACATGAGCCTGCTCAGCAGATGCTTGCGTATAAGCAGCTAAATCTTCAACTTCAGATGATTGATAATTAGGGGTTGTAGTTTTTAACTGTTGGGCATTTTTAGTCAGCTGAGTGGCCTGCTCTTCAAGCTCAGTAAACACTTGATCAATACGTTGTTTAACCCGTAAGTCGACTGAAGAACGCACGCTTTCAATCATGCAATCACCGTTTGATAACGTCGGGTCGATATCGATTTGCCATTGATTTTTTAGCAGTTGTTCTGGCGGGTAGTTTTGCGACACGATATCGGCATCGTGCTGGTTTAAGCGTAGCTTAACCCTTTGCTCTTTTAACGGCAGTGCGTCAACACCTTGACGAAGTGCCGACAAAATATGCTCTGGATGGGTTTTTAATTCATGACCAATCACTGACTTAGCTAAACTCATTGTCATCGCCAGTAATTCCGCTTCAATCTCAGCGTCTAAAACAGATAACGGTTGTTCGAACTGAGCGATAAGCTGCGTGAGTTGCTCAACCAATTGGTTAACGGCTACTTGCCCAGCTTCAAGGCCCTGTTGTTCACCTTGAGTAAAACCTTCACTGTGGCCTTGCTCTAAGCCTTCTAAACGGCCTTGCTCTAAACCTTGTTGATAACCGTCTTGCTTGCCCTGCTCAAACCCTTCTTGTTCCGCAGCAGCGCGAATATCTTCAATTTGCGCCATGGTTGGCGGAGCCATTGATTTTTCAGCGGTCACAGGTTTGGTTTGGTAAGGCTCAGATGACTTACCAAACATATTAGAAGGATCTTGGCTTTTATCTCGCGTGATATCAGGAAGCTGCCAATGACTGAATTCAACTTCATCATCGACACTGAGGACATTTTTAGACGATTTGGATTCAGACATAATCAATCACTTGTATTGTTAGTAAATTAGCTATCGGAAATAACGGCACTCAAACGACCGATTATAAGAACTCGTCACCGCCACCACCGCCCAGCATAATTTCACCACTGTCGCTTAAGCGACGTGCAATAGACAGAATTTCTTTTTGAGCCACTTCCACTTCACTGATACGAATGGGACCCATGGCTTCAAGATCGTCACGCAATAATTCTGCAGCACGTTTAGACATATTGCCTAAGATTTTCTCTTTTAAGGCTTCATCAGCCCCTTTAAGTGCCTTCATCAGCACATCTTGCTGCACTTCACGTAACAAGGCTTGAATACCCCGATCATCAACATCAATCAGGTTTTCAAACACAAACATCATATCTTGAATTTGCTGCGCCATCTCTTCATCAGACTCACGCATGGTTTCCATAATCTGGCTTTCTACGCCGGTATCGAGGTAGTTCATAATGTTTGCAGCCGCTTTTAAGCCGCCCATTTTCGCCGCTTGTGCGCCACCTTGACCCGCAAATTGTTTCTCCATAATGTCATTCAACTCTTGCAATGCTGCAGGCTGAACTTCTTCAAGATTGGCAATACGCATCATTAAATCTAAACGAGTGTTTTCAGGGAACTGGCTAAAAATTTCAGCCGCTTGATCGGGTTCTAAATAAGACAACACAATGGTTTGAATTTGTGGATGTTCGTTTTGAATAATAGTCGCCACCTGGCGAGCGTCCATCCATTTTAACGAGTCTAGTCCTTTGGCACCGCTACCCATAATAATTTGTTCAATCAAATTACCGGCTTTGTCTTCGCCTAATGCCGCGGTTAACGCTTTGCGCACAAACTCTTCGCTGTTAAAACCAATTGAAGAGAATTTTTGAATATCATCTAAAAATAACTTGTGCACACCAATGACTTTTTCTTGACCAAAGTCATCCATGGCTGCCATCGCCATACCCACTTTTTGCACCTGCTTAGGCTCTAAGTGTTTTAAAATTGACGCGGCATCGGCTTCACTCAAACTGAGTAGCAAAATAGCGGTTTTTTCAACACCGGTTATCGACCCTGGGTCAAATGCAGCCGGTTTTGCCTTTTCTTTATCTTTTTCATTAGCCATTGTCTTGTAACCAATTCTTAACTACTTGAGTGGAAAGCTCAGGCTCATTGGCCACGAGTGCTCTAATTGCCTTAATCATATCATCATCTTTATGCAAATTAGGTATATGAATTGAACCATCATCGGCATAACTATATTCAGCTTCTTTAGTGTTGAGCATGCCCAGGGTGTCTGCGGCATATTGATCTTCAATTTCAGCTAACTCATGACCAGGTCGAGTGTCCGCTGGCATGTCGCTACCTTGTGGATTAGTGAGTTTTTTCAGCATTGGACGAACCACGGCTAAAAACAACACTAAGATCAATAAAGCACCTAACACTAATCTAATGGCGCGCCAAAACCAAGGCTGCTCCCACATGTCTGGCTCTGGTAGCGCTTCAATTAACTGGTCCATAAACGGCACGGTGACCACTTCAAGCGCATCACCGCGTTGAGTGCTAAAGCCCACCGCACCTTCAAGTAAACGACGAATATTAGTCATCTCTTCTTCTGTGCGAGGCACTCGAGACACTTGACCATTCTCATCAACTTGACCCGGTTTAAAGTCAATGGCAACCGACACACTCACCCGGCGCACTACACCAATTTGTTGGCGAGTATGGCTAATGGTGGTATCGAGTTCATAGTTACGAGTCGCTTCTTTAGACATATCGCCAGAGGCTGTTGACACACTGCCCGCTTCACCCGCCACTTGAGGAATGTCAGCTTCCATTGGTGGTTGATTACTCAACGCCCCTGGGATACCGCCAGAACTTTGACCCGACGAGTTACGCTCAATGGTCATTTCGCTGCGAATAGCCGGTAAATCAGGTGAAAAACGCTTAGCCGTTTGCTCTACCGCAGTGAAGTCCATGTTGACATCAACTTGCGAGGTAAAGTTTTCAGGGCCAAGAATAGGCATTAAAATCGATTCAATTTTGCGACGATATTCCGCTTCTTTTTGTTGTACCAGTTCAAGTTCGCGGCGCGCTCTAGCTGAGGTACCGTCCTGGCTACCAGAATTTAATAAACGACCATTTGAGTCGGTGACGGTGACGCGTGATGGCTCAAGACCTTGTACAGCAGAGCCAACAATATCAACAATCGCGTCAATTTCTTCCTGGCCTAATCCGCCACGGCGTACATTAACCACAACCGTTGCACTTGGCTTTGATGCATTGCGGGCAAAAACGTTTTCTTTTGGTAGGGCTAAAATCACTTTCGCGCGGCTAATGCTTTTAAGCTCTTCAATGGCGCGAGCCAGGTTTAACTCCTGGCTGTGCTTTAAACGCGCTTGCTCCATACGTTGGCTCACACCAAAACCACTGTCCTGACTTAAATAATCATTGGCTTGAGTGCTGCTTTCAATGCCTGCGCGGCTTAGGAGTAATTTTACTTCTTGATATTTGTCTTCAGGCACTTTGACAACATCAACATTAATTTGATAATCAATTTGGCTTTTATCCAGTACATCAAGTACCTGGATCATTTCAGCCGTTTCCATTTTACCCAATGGACGATATTCCGGCTCTTGTGCCCACATCATCACAAAAACAGCCAATGCAAGACACACAGCTAAAGCCAAAATCATGATCACCTGGCGCATCATGTCAGCCCCGCCGACGTTGCCCATTAGCCCAGACTTGTTCTCCTGCTGGACACCGGCGTCAACTGTTGAATCTGAACCTACCATTATGTCTGTGCTCACAATATGTACCTGCTATATGTCTGATGTTTGGGATTACCTAGCGCTTAAAACCGACAGCGGCTAAACAGGCATACTCATGATTTCTTTATACGCTTCAACTAACTTGTTACGCACTTGCACGGTGGCTTCAAATGCCACACCGGCTTTTTCACGCGCAATAACGGTGTCAGACAAGCTCACAGTCGTGTCGCCCATGTCTAAACGTGAAGCTAAACTCGATGATGTTTGTTGCAGTCCATTCACGCTACCTACCGCTTGCGATAACAGCTGGCTAAAATCAGCGCCAGTGGTGTTATTCACTTGCTGAGTTAAGTTAGGGGCAATTGATGAACCAATAGAAGGGGCGATTTCGCCACGAAGCGATTGCATTTCTTGTAATAATGGATTGGCGCTAATCTGCATGGTGTCACTCCCTTTCGTCGACTTTTTGACGACAACAATAATCTTATAAGGAGTTAAAGCAATATAGATGCCAAGATGTAAAACAGAAGGGATAACATCAACAAAACCAACTTACCTACATATATGCAGATAAGTTGGTTTTTATTTAAATACTTTATAGTCAGATAGTTATAGATTTAATAACAACATTACGCGGGTAATTGAATACCCATGTCGCGCATTTTTGCCATTTTATAACGCAACGTACGCGCACTGATCCCGAGTTTCTCAGCGACCATTTTCCGACTCCCCTGACATTGATTCAGGGTTTCTAAAATAATCACGTGCTCTTGCGCTTTAAGCTCATCGCCTAACCCTTCAACATCACCAGACTTATCAACATCGAGGATATCGTTAGATAATAGGTTTACGTCTGCAGAATCAATAATAATGTCATTGACGCCAATATCGTCATTCACGCGTAAAATCAGCGCACGTTGAATCACATTATCGAGTTCACGCACGTTACCCGGCCAACGATAAGTTAATAAACGTCGAGTAGCGGCATCATCAAGTTTAGGGACTGACGTCATATTTAAGGCTTTAGCATGCTTAGCCAGTAAATGGCGCGCCAGCGGTAAAATATCCGCAGGGCGTTGATGTAATGCAGGCCAGGTTAACGGAAACACGTTAATACGATAGTATAAATCTTCTCTAAACTCGCCAGATGTTGCCATGGCTTTAAGGTCGCGGTTTGAGGTCGCTAATACGCGTACATCTAACTTAATGGTTTTACGGCCGCCTAAACGCTCTACTTCACGCTCTTGCAATACTCGTAATAATTTGGCTTGTAAACCAAGCTCCATTTCCGATATTTCATCGAGTAATAGTGTGCCGCCCTGGGCCTGTTCAAATTTACCCGGGCATGCTTGATACGCGCCGGTAAACGCGCCTTTCTCGTAACCAAATAGCGTGGCTTCGAGCATGTTTTCAGGAATAGCCGCACAGTTAATGGCAATAAACGGCTGTCCATTACGCTGGCTGTGTTGATGAATATAACGTGCTAACACTTCTTTGCCTGAGCCACTTGGGCCCATAATCATCACCGAAGCTTCAGACACTGCAACACGTTGAGCAAGTGCCAATAACGCCAGGCTTTTGTCATCGGCTACCACAGGTTTATCGTGATGTTGCTTTAACGGCAAATAACGAGACACTTGATTGAGTAGCACTTCTGGCGCAAAGGGTTTGGCGAGGTAATCGACCGCACCTAACTTCATCGCACTAACCGCGCTGTTAATCGTGGCGTAAGCCGTCATCAACAATACCGGTAATTTAGGTTGGTGCTGCTGTAAATAACCGAGCAACCCCATACCGCCGATGCCGTCCATTTGCACGTCACTGATCACCATATCAAACTGGTTGGCTTTTAAGGCGATAATCGCCTCTTCAGCACTGCCAACATCAACGCACTCATAGTGAGCTAACAACAAGGTGTCGAGTAATGCCTCGCGTAAATCAGCATCATCTTCAACTAATAGAATATGTGCTTCAGCCATGTGTCACCTCCTGATGATGTGCTTTTTTGGCATGTGGAAAAATCAATCGAATATGGCAGCCCATTCCGGGTTTGCACGATAACTGAATGTGTCCGCCATGATTGCGTACCACAGACTGAACCACTGCTAACCCAAGGCCTGTGCCCTGACTTTTGGTGGTAAAAAACGGCTCTAGCACTTGCTTTTGCATGGCAGGGTCTAACCCTTTGCCATTATCAATCACATCTAATAATAGTCCGTCAACGGTTTCACTGGCAGACACTTTAATTTTTGTCGCGCCTGCTTCAAGGCTGTTCATCACCAAATTGTTCACCGCAGAACTTAACGCATTGGCATTGGCTAACATCCTCGAATGCGAAGTGTCTTGTGCTTCTAACTGACACTGCTTTTTGTCTGCTATAGGCTCACAGTTAGCCATCACTTGAGTGATAATATCATCCATAGTCACCGACTCTGCCATGCTGTCCTGACGACCTCTGGCCATCAGTAACATGTCATTAACTTGACGCTCTAATTCGTTTAAGCGGTCAACCAACTTAGATTGAAACTTGCTTCGCGCTGCATCGGTTAACTTTGGGCTAGCCAGATTTGAGGCATACAACAACGCCGCCGACAACGGCGTACGCACTTGATGCGCCAGGGTTGCGACCATTTTGCCTAAAGACGACAAACGTTGTAAATGAGATAAATTCTTTTGTAATAAACGGGTTTCAGTTAAATCGGTAATAACGATTAACTGCCCAGGTTCTGGTGCTAACGGCGTAATCGCCAATTTAACACGGCGACCATTTTTTAAAGACACTTCATGGCCGTCATCGTCTTGCGGCGCAAAGGCGCGGTGAATAATGTCAAACCAACGCGCCCCTTGTAGCGGACGCCCTAATAGCTCTGTAGCCACAGGGTTTGCTAGCGTCACTACGCCATCACCATCAATAATCACCACGCCTGATGGCATAGCCTGAAGAATATGCGCCATTTGATTAGACATATTGGCAGCCTTACTTGAATAATCGCTTACAACCGGCGTAAATACCGGTGCTTTCGCATGCGCAATGCTTTGACGTATGGCACTCTCACTCGGCCTATAATCAGCATGAGCCTCAGCCGCTGCATAAGGTGTGGCTGTAAGCGGAGTGGCAATAAGTGGGGTGGCAGAAAGCGATGCTGTCATCGGCAACTCAACCTCCGCTCCACGCGGATTTGATAACACTCGAGCTGAATACATGGCCACTCCGTCAAAAGAATTACATTTGAACTGGTGGATGCATTTAGTGTGCCAAGGCGAGGATCTATGATTAAGGGGGGGCTAGGAACTCGCAGGCTCGCCTGAGGGCGGACTGCGTCCTGCTAGGTTCTAGGTGCTAGGGTGGACTGCGTCCTGCTAGGTGCTAAGTGCTAAGCAACACCTGGATCCCCGATAAAAGCACTCGAGGATGACGTGCGCGGTGGTGCTAGTTCTAGAAGCAAAAAACACATCTGTGGATGTGTTTATAGGTTAATTGCTAATGACGAATCAAAGCAATAATCAGCTATTGGTTATTCTTTGCTCATGCCGTATTTACGCATTTTTTCAACGAGGGTGGTTCGGCGAATGCCGAGCATTTCGGCGGCGCGGGCGACGACATTGTCTTGTTGCTCTAATGCCTGGCGGATCATGTCGATTTCAAGCTCAGCTAGTAGGTCTTTAAGGTTGACCCCTTCAGGCGGTAACTCGCTTGGGAATCGGGTTTCAGGAATATCTACAGGCTCTTCATCGCTGAATATCGATGCGAGTGCATCGCGTTCGAGTTGCTCTTCGCTAATTTCAACGCAGTATTCGGGTACATCAATGTAACGGTATTTATGCGGTAAATCGTTTACATCAACTAGGCCGCCTGGATACAGAATCGTTAACCGTTCAATCAAGTTAGACAATTCACGGACGTTACCGGACCAGTTATGTTCTTTTAACGACTCAATGGCGCGTTGGGTGAAGCGTACTTTACCGCGGCCTTCGTTAAAGACGCGATTCACTAACTCGTGTAATAACAAGGGTACGTCGTCACGACGCTCACTTAAGGCTGGCATTTCGATTGGGAATACATTGAGGCGGTAATATAAATCTTCACGGAATTCATTTTCAGTGATCATGGTTTCTAAATCACGATGGGTTGCCGCTACAATTCGCACATCGGTTGCAATGGTTTTACTGCCACCGACGCGCTCAAACACCCGCTCTTGCAATACACGTAATAACTTAACTTGCATTTGCAATGGCATGTCGCCAATTTCATCTAAAAACAGTGTGCCGCCTTCGGCAAGCTCAAAGCGACCTTTACGGGCAGATATCGCGCCAGTGAACGAGCCCTTCTCATGGCCAAACAATTCACTTTCAAGCAGTTCTGGCGGAATAGCACCACAGTTAACCGGAATAAACGGTCCATCACGGCGCTCAGACAAATAATGAATATTACGCGCCACCACTTCTTTCCCGGTACCCGACTGGCCTAAAACCAGCACGGTAGCATCAGAGCCAGACACCTGATTGATTAAATGTCTTACGTTGGCAATGCCTTCGCTGCGGCCGACTAGGCTGCGGAATAATTTGGTTTGATTGCCACTGGTTAAGGTGTGTTCTCGTTTGGCCTGGCCAAAAACCTGACAAAAATGCAGTAACTCAGTTAATTGCGGGTAATTTACCGGCTCTTCTATCTGCCCTAGCACATTAGACAAATGGATCTCAGATTCGCCAAGCAACAGCATAGGTTGCCAGGGCGCTATCGCGGAAATATTTTTAATGCTCTCTACGCTGATGTTGTCATTAACAATCACTACGGCACGAAAACGCGATTGCTCAATTAACGGCAATAAAGATTGATGAGAGACTATTTCGCATTGCTCCCCCAGGAATTCGAAAATGCAGCACAAACGAGTCACGCGCTCTGATGGGGTACCGACAATTAACATTCTTTGTTCTATTTGCATCATTCAGAAGGCCAAAAGCTCTTGTTATAGGTTTTTATCCAGGATGATTATGCCACAAAAAACAGCCACATAAACCAAAATACATTGTATCAAAAATAGTCGTCAAAAAAGTCGCCAAAAAACTGACCACTTTACAATATTCTATCATTATCGCTCAATCGGCTCGTTAATCTGCAATTTAGCAGCAAGAAAAATGAGTTTACTCATAAATATTGTATTATCAGCGTGGCATAAGCAAGCAACAGTTACATATTATCTACATCAAGGCACATTTTTAATGAAAATGCTGATTTTTCAGTCTAAAAATACCGCGTAAACTCAATAAATCATCTTTGCGCCTACCTGTATGAGTAACTTAAATGAGTAACTTAAATGAGTAACTTAAATGAGTTACTTAAATGAGTTACTTAAATGGACTGCTTAAATGAACAACTGATACAAAGTCATTATTTTTGGTCTAATAGCAAAAAAGACGCAAAGCGTCTTTTTTAATTTACATACAGTATGCCGTAACGATTAACTTGCTTCAGAGGTCAAGTGATGTTGGTCTTGTGGAATGGCATCCCAACCTTCTTTCAAGGTTCTCAACACGCCCACAGCATCATCAATAGCTTTTACATCATTATTTAAATTAGCTTCGGTTATTTTCATAATTATAAAATCATATAATTGGCTTAAGTTACCAGCAATCTCTCCACCAGCTTCCATGTTTAAGCTATTGTTTAAACCATTAACGATCCCAATGGCTTTACCAATAAACACCCCCTTATCTGACATATTTTTATTTTCAATCGCATAACGACTCTGTGCAAGTCTCTCAAGACCACCAGCAAACATCATTTGAACAATTCGATGTGGTGACGCTATTGATATTTCACTATCAAGAGACACCTTGCGATATGATTGTAAAGAACTTCTCATAATAACCTACCTATATACCATCAATATTCTGATAAATCTTAATTTGTCTTTGATGAGACTGTTTCAAACTCAACAAACTCTGTTGATGAGACATAACTTTTGATGATCTACTTATAAAGCACTGAGTAAGCTTTAACTGTTCAGACAAACAAGTTGAAAATGAATCATCGATAGCGTCAGTTATTAATAAATTGATATATATTTGACGCTCACCAATGTACTTTTGCAATAATAACACCAAGTTGTCGGACTGCTCATTTTCAGCAGGAGTGTTCTCGAGTTGACTTAACATACCTTCAATAGTTTCGTTAATTACCTCAAGTTTAGGGCTCAATTTATACATGCGTTTTTACTCCCTAATGACGCCAGGTAACGATGCTAAACTGTTGGTCAAACTTGAGCTTTGGGAATTCAACTGAGAAACAATCAAATCCATTGCATTGAATTGTTTAAGTAATCGAGCTTCTAATTGCTCCATTTTTAATGTAAACGCTTCTCTTTGATCTGAAATGCGACTTTTTTCAGATGTATAAGTGTTATTTCGAGAATCAATAACGCCACCGCTTTTAGTGTAAGTCTTAACTAACTCATCGAATTTATATGCAACTCCGGTATCGCTAGTTGAAAAAACCCCTTCGATAAGCGACATATTATTTGTCACTGCATCAGTCAACTTATCATCATCAATCGACAATTTACCATCACGGTCAGTAGAAATACCTAACTCGTATAAAGCTGATTCAACACCGTCGACACTAACCCGTTCACTTACCATTTTTCGAAGTTGTGACTCTAAAGAACGAATAATTGAATCGCCTTGTAAAGCAGAAGCAGTCCCTTCGTCGACATCGAAAGAAGATAAGCTATCCATGGATGTTAGTAACGAATTGTATGCACTAACAAATGTTTCAATATTTTTCTTTACAGATTCTGTATCCTGGGCAATTGTTAATGTCGATATTGAGCCAACCTCTGCTTTTGTTAAAGAAAAAGTTACACCACTGATGGCATCATCAATAGTGTTACTCTGAGAGGTTAATGTTTGACCATCTATAGATATGATTGAGTTTTTAGCCTCTTGTAAGGTTTCTAAACTCGCACCGTTAAACATATTTGATAAACCTGTACCAGATGAGTCTGTTGCTAATACGGTCATCTGATTATCAGTTCCCGTGTCTTTCGAAGTAAATATAAGTCGGCTACCGGCATCGCTCTTAATAACAGTAGCTGTAACACCCGAGTTCACCGATGAACTATTAATTTTAGAAGCTATAGATGAAAGGCTATCTGTGAATTCAATCGCAATAGAAAAACTTTCACCATTAACTGAAAAATCAAGGCTTCCTTCGCCCACACCCAATGTAGGGTCAGTAACGTTGGCTCCTGCCAACTTTTGAGATTGTGCTAATTGTTCTACCTTAATCTCATAACTACCAGGTTGTGAGTATTGATCTGCTTTTGCAGTAAAAAAATCACTATCACCAGTTGAGACAGTGCGAATATTTAAAAACTCACCACTTTGCAGCTTTTTAACTGCATCTTGAAAGGTAGACAAACTACTCTTTAAAGTCCCCATGGCAGAGACTTTAGCATCTATTTTAGTTTCTGTTTTAGTGAACAATGTCTCTTTGGGTGTTTTCTCAGCATCAACAAGCACACTGACGATATTTGAAATATCCAACCCTGAACCAATACCTGTCGCGGTTAAAGCCATGACCTTGCTCCTTATAAACTGATACTAATAATCAAAGTAAAAAAGAAACCATTTTAAATGAATGTTAAATTCAAACTTCAATTTTCATCAAAATTCCTGACACTTCACTTAATTTTTCTGCCAACTTAAGCGCTTCTTCACTAGGGATTTGCCTAATGATATCACCTGAACTAACATCTTGAACTTTAATCACTTGTTTACCTGAAGCATCATCTACAGAAAACTTTAAGCCTTTCTGCATCATAGCAACCATATTAGTTAAATCAGAAGCAACCTGTTGCAATTGGGCTTTATCAACCTCTTGCTCAGCTTCTTGAACAAACTTGTCATTTGCAGCAGTGTCCGATACTGACGATAACTCATTCACTTTATTTTTCTCAGCCTTTTGTTCATTTAACACTGGCTGAGTACTTATATTATTTTTACTCATTTCTGAAGATCGAGTAAATTGAACAGTATTATTAACTTCCATCATACACCTCGGCGTACTTTGTAACCACCAGATATTATTTATCTTGCAGTAACAATAAAGGGAGAACCGTAATGGATCTCCCTAAACACTGCTAAAACAAACTTATTTAAAGTAGCGATAGAGCGATCTGAGGTAACTGGTTTGCTTGAGCTAACATCGCAGAACCTGTTTGTTGTAGAACCTGATTCTTCGTCATGGTTGATGTTTCTTTAGCAAAATCCACATCTACAATACGAGACTTAGCATCTGCAACGTTTGCTTGAGTATTGGCACTGTTACTAATGTTATACGCTAAACGATTTTGAATAGCACCTAAGTCCCCTCGTTGACTGTCAATTTTTGCTATTGCTTTATCAATTGCAGCTAACGATGATTTACGATTCGCCGAAGTAACATTCGTTATACCACTGATTGAAAGTGTAGCTTTATCGGTTTTAGCAACTTTAACTGTAGCATTTTCACCATTTTGATGACCAACTTGAAAGTTTTTTCCTGCAGAGAAGGTTCCAGTCATTAATTTTGTAGTACCAAATGCAGTCGTAGTACCAATATTATCGATTTCGGTAACCAATTGATCCATTTCTGCTTTTAGTGACTTCAAATCCGCAGTACTATTTGCACCGTTTTCGGATTGCACGGTTAAATCACGCATACGTTGAAGCATGTTAGTTTGTTCTTGCATTGCACCTTCTGCAATTTGAGCAATTGAAATTGCATCGTTTGCATTACGCATACCCACTTCCAAACCGTTGACTTGAGAGTTCAAACGGTTAGAAATGGCCAGACCTGCTGCGTCATCTTTAGCACTATTAATACGCAAGCCGCTAGATAGACGTTCCATAGAAGTTGCAAGTGCACCACTTGACGAATTCAAGTTTTTCTGTGCTTTTAACGACGTTACGTTAGTGTTTACTGTGATAGCCATGATTGCTTCCTCATATATTTCTGACTTGGGAGATGCCTGTATGCTTTGTCTCAAGTCAAACAGGTCTTGCTCGTTACAATATAATTAACGGCAGCAAAACCCTTACCTTTAGCTTTTTTTTTAAAAAAAACAAAAAAACATAGTAATACCTCTAAGTATCTTCGTAAAATAAATGATGTAAGTTAGTTCATTAGCATATTATGTTTTTCTGAATGCTTGGTGAACTTATCACCGCGACAAACTAGTACTATTTCGCCGAGCTAAAGCATGATTCAAGTTCAGTCGAAACAATCTTGTACTAATTTCATTTAATTCTGACTGTTTAAAAGTTTATAAGCTCGGTTGAGTTTCAACCGAGCGTTATCTACATCAAACATCCACTTAATACGTGCATGTTCGTTATTTCTGCCGTTTTCCCAAGCCGTAAGCGAAAGTCGTAGATCATCCCAAGTGGCGATTCGTCTATCCAAACATTGTCTGTTCATCACGCCAATCTCAATTTCTACCATATACAACCAACTGGCATGTTTTGGGGTGTAGTGAAATTCAATTTTCTTCAAGTTACGCCTAGCTTCTTCTGCTCAATAAGCTTTGTATAAAGGACCGGCGGTGTGCGTTGTATAGTTGTCTAAAACCACGTGGATTTTATCCGCATCAGGATAATGAACATCAACAAAATTCCGCATACACGCTGCAAAGTCCTCTCATGTTTTGGTTGCAGTTGCTTTAGCATGCCGCCAGCCTCGATGCCTGTCGAACATCAGATAGATATTGGCCAAATCTTCACGTCGGTATTTGTAATCATCTTTAGCTAAGTGCCCTGGTTAAGCTAATTTGGGCGGTTTTAGATGTGACACTAGTTGTTTCATTGCTTCATCAAAATTAACCACAGGATGTTTTTCATCTGCAGGCATTGCATAAATTTCCAGCATCTCTTCCATCTGCGCAATGAAGTCGCTGTTTAACTCGCCAATACACCACATCTTCTTTTGCCATGGTTTTAATTCATTGTGTTTCAGTCTTTGGCGGACCGTTTCTAGCGATACGCTTTCTAGTTCTGTCAGCGTAATTAATTTGTCTGCGATGAGCGCTAATGTCCAACGAGCGCGGCCATCTGGCGGCTCGCTACAAGCAATGCTGATCAATTTAGCATCTTCATTGGCGGAGAGTAATTTGGGTTGCCCTGTTCGTTTCCCTTCGGAGAGTGCAGCTTCCAGTCCGTCTTCAACGAACCGTTTTTTGGTTCGGTAAATCGTTGAGGTACTGGTATTAAGTAGCTCAACGATGTCTTTATCACTGTGCTTATGTTCGTTTGCAAGCAACAGAATGTTGGCTCGTTTTAACAAGCGAGCATTGTGTATGCCTTTGCTTAGTAAAATCTTTAAGGAGTGCAGTTCTTCTTGGGTCAACTCTACAAAGTAAGTGATATTCATGGCATGATACTCTCAACTATCAAAGACGATAATTGATCACAAAGCCTTGAGAATGTCGATCACCACAGAGAAAAAAATCAACCCCGCATTGAGCGTGAAACAAGGCCAATACCTCGATTTTATTTATTATTACAGCAAAGTGAACGGTTATCCGCCAGCTCAGGCAGATATCCAGAAGTACTTTGGTGTTTCAGCACCTACGGTTCATCAGACAATTTTGAAGTTAGAAGCAGACGAATTGATCAGCCGAACCCCGAGAGAAAGTAGCTCTTTGAAAGTGTTAATAAAAACCGATGAGCTACCGCTGGAATGGTAGCTCAATCGATCAAAACTAAATTGAAACGGTACTAGGTAGTGTAGAGTTAGTTAAAGCACTACGCAAAAAAGGGGTTAGCATCATGCTTTATCACAGCATTAAATTAATGGCGTGATTGAAACTGGTGGTGACGCAAGGCCTAGCTTGTAAAGTCACAACAAAGCCTAAGTACAGTGATAATGTGGCTGAAACTTGCTTAATATTAATTTTATCCAGTTGGGCCGAACCAAGTCTGAACAGGTGATGTGAGCCACTTTAAAACAGGTGAAGATAGGCTATATCTCGCGGTTGTTATAGATATGTATTCTCGCAGAATAGTCAGCTTGCGCATGACGCGAAGTTTAGTTGATAAAGCATTTTTGAAGACTTGCAACTTGCGAAAGCCACCCAAGGGCTTAGTGTTTCATAGTGGTAGAGGTTATCTACATTTGTTAAAGCAATTAAACTGCCAAAGCAGTATAGGTGAGTGCGTGTGGGAACAACATTGCTGTGGAGCGTCTCGTTGATAGTTTAAAGCATGATTGGTTCTTAAAAAATACCACAACATACTCGTCAACATATGTGTGATGATGAGGTTAAATATATGAACTATCAAATTGTAGAACGACTATAAACGACAAATACAGGCCTCTCGCCGATAGAATTTGAATCTGTTTAGAGCTGAGCATGGTTTGAATTGACCATAATACCTAAAGTAAAAATAAGAACTGGGAAGTCAAAGAAATAGGGTAAGGACATTTAGATATTCCGTTACTTAGCAGTTAAAGGCTAAGTAACGGAAAATATGTTACCCAAGTAATGATAATGCAACTTGCGGTAATTGATTAGCCTGGGCCAACATTGCTGAACCTGTTTGTTGTAGCACTTGATTCTTGGTCATTGTTGAGGTTTCTTTAGCAAAATCCACATCTACAATACGGGACTTAGCATCTGCAACGTTTGCTTGAGTATTGGCACTGTTACTAATGTTATACGCTAAACGATTTTGAACAGCACCTAAGTCCCCTCGTTGACTGTCAATTTTTGCTATTGCTTTATCAATTGCAGCTAACGATGATTTACGATTCGCCGAAGTAACATTCGTTATACCACTGATTGAAAGTGTAGCTTTATCGGTTTTAGCAACTTTAACTGTGACATTTTCACCATTTTGATGACCAACTTGGAAGTTTTTCCCTGCAGAAAAACCACCTTGCAATAGCTTAGTATTACCAAATGCCGTTGTAGTGCCAATATTATCGATTTCGGTAACCAATTGATCCATTTCTGCTTTTAGTGACTTCAAATCCGCAGTACTATTTGCACCGTTTTCGGATTGAATGGTTAAATCACGCATACGTTGCAACATGTTAGTCTGCTCTTGCATTGCACCTTCTGCAATCTGAGCTATTGAAATAGCATCATTCGCGTTACGCATACCTACTTCTAAACCACCAACTTGTGAGTTTAAGCGGTTAGAAATAGCCAAACCGGCTGCATCATCTTTTGCGCTGTTGATGCGAAGACCACTCGATAGACGCTCCATCGAAGTTGAAAGAGCCTGGCTCGATGTATTTAAGTTTTTTTGCGCTTTCATTGATGTAACGTTGGTATTTACTGTAATAGCCATAAATAATTCCTCATTCCTAGTTTTGTTGCCAAGACTGTGGAGCTTGGCTAAATTTTACAATTTAACGTGATTGCTTTTTTGTTATATGTAATCAAACAATGAAAGCGAACCCACTTTACTAAACACACTCGATACAGCATTAAGTGCAAGTTGTTGTTTTTCAAACTCAGTAATAGCTTTGGCAAAATCCAAGTCTTCTAACTTAGAAAGCGCACTGCTATTAATGATTTTTTCTTCCGAATGATTTGAAGAAATACTCTCTAAACCTTTCAAATTGTTGCCTGCAATACTTCTAGCGGTACTGACTTGATTTTGACCACTACCAATATCATTCAATAGTTGTGCCAACTGTGATTGGCTTTGTGCAGTAGATGTTGCGTCAGGGCTTTCTAAGAAAGCTATCGCTTGATTAAAAGCATCAAAAATACTTACTGTCTCTTTAGGCTCAATCGTAAAAGAGTCGCCAGCTGCAGGTACTCCCGTTAATTTCACTTCAATGCCATTGAAAGATAACGAACTTGTTGCGTCAAAATTAGTCACAGTTGTTGCAACAGTCCCTGCAGAGTTGACCACCTGCAGATCAACACCAGCGCCATTATCAATAAAGTTAAATGTATATGAATCAGGAGTATGAGGTGAATTTGTTATTTTGGCGCTTGCAACGGTAAAATCACCTTGCTGTGAAGACAAATAATTGACACCATAATCACCTAAAGGATTGGCGGCATTCATGAACGCTGTATCGCCAGGAACATTTGTTGACATCGCGACTCCGGATGCCACAACACTTTTTCTGATACCTGAATCACCGCTATAAACAATTTCACCATTCGTATCAAAAGCAAAAGGTTGAGAATTAGTTTTATTACCTGCAAAAATGTAATTACCCGATTCGTCTTGGCTATTAGCAATAGAAAGTAATTCTTGTAAGCTTTGCTTCATTTCATCGGCAATCATTTGCCGCTCATTTGAACTCAGGCTGCCGTTAGCACCACGCAATAACTGTTCTCGCATAGAGTCCATCAAAGACTCTGTGCTACCAATTTTACTCTCAGTTAGGCCTAGGCGATTTGTTGCGTAATCAATGTTCTTCTCATATTGATCAACCAAAGTGTTTTTTTGTTTAAGATTATCAATCGCTATGGCGGCTACTGGGTCGTCACCTGCGGTTTCGACTCTTTTGCCGCTCGAAATCTGCCCCATGATGCTATTAGTGGCTGATTGCTTTTCTAAAATGCTGTTGGTGCTTTGCTGAAACATTTGTCCGGTAGAAATTCTCATGGCTTATCTCCTAGCGAACCGAGCTTAATAAGGTGTCAAAAATCGTTTGCGCGGTAGACATAATCCGCGCGGCGGCCTGGTATGACTGTTGAAAGCGCAATAAATTGGCGGCTTCTTCGTCTAGATTAACGCCAGATTCGCTTTGTACTCGATCATACGCTTGCTGATAAATAGCTGATGCGGAGTCCATGCGTACTTCTGCGGCTTTGGTTTGGCTGCCGATATCTAACTTGGTGTTTTCAAATACGCTGGTTAAGGTGCCCGTGCCGTTGTTCATTAATTTGACGTCCGACAATTTAGCCATTTCGACTGCGTTGCTGTTGTTGCCTTCGGCAAAGGCTAAGTCGAACGTAAAGCTGTCGGCAGTTGCGGTACCACTTGATGTAATATCAAAGTCCATACCAAAGGCATTAATGTTGTTACCTGTATATGAGGTGCTTGGGCCTAATGACGCTCCAGCACTATCAAATGCTTGATAAGTATTGGCGGCGGTATCAATAGTAAATGTAATTGATGAACCGGTTGCAGTACCTTGAAAACCGGTCACACTTGAGTCCATGCTGTTTAAGCTAACTGAAGTATTACCCGAGTTTGTTGTGGCAGAGGTTAACGTCGGCCCAGCAGCTGCAATGCCTTTAGGGTCGGTCATTATCACTTTTAACCCCGCGGCTGCACCTGCTGTTGGGCGAATTTCAAATTTATCTCCAACATCCATTGCGCCACTGGCAATATTAATGGTGAAGCCTTCGCCACTCACAAGCTGACTGCCGGTTTGGGTTAATGTTGTCACACTGCCAGTTTGAGTATCTGTTAATTCAAAATCGCCTGCGGTAGTAAAGCTCAATTCATAACTGCTACCAGACAATGCACCGACATCGTCAATATTGACAGACATGGCTGCATTACCGGTGTTAGTTGAGTAACCGCCTGCGCGGCCTGTTGCCATTAACGGATTATTGATATCACGGAAAATATCGCTGCCCACGTCGCCATTTAAATCAAAACCACTTGATTGCATTTCATTAAAGGTATCGGCAACCCCTAATGCTAGCTGGCCTAACTCGTTGCTGGCTGGGATTAAGGTGTCGTCGCGATAAGCAAATAACGCCCCTAATTGGCCGCCTAATTTACTTGGGTCAACATTGAGGGTTTTATTACTAATCGATGCGGTGAGTTTGGGTTCGTTAGGGAATGGATCGCCGGCGCTCACACCGATGCTCATTGCCACTTCGCCCGACACTAACATGACCGAGCCGCCTAACATGATTGACTTGGCGCCAGTATCTAGAGGAATAACGTTAACTTGCGCGTATTCGCTTAGCTCTAAAATCAGTGCGTCTTGCTTGTCTAAAATCTCGTTGTTGTCGCCTTGACCTTTCATCAATTCTAAATTGATGTTGGCCAGCTCTTTACTGATTTCGTTTACGCGGGTGGTCACCGACTCAATTTGGCTATTGGTTTGTTTAACCTGGTTATCAAGCTGCGACTGCATTTGATTAATGTTGATGGCCATTTGCTCAGCCGAACTTAAACTATTACTGCGAATGCCTAAATCGGAAGGTAAATCGGCCACACTGTTAAGGCTAGCAAAAAAATCATTGATGCTATTGGGCACCATGCTACCGATTTGCGAGTAAAGCTCGTCAAGTTCGCTTAATTTTGAATATGTGGTTTCGGCAGCGCTCATGCTGGTTTGGCCGATGCGTAACTCGCGCGCGGCAAATTCGTTGTACACACGTTTTACGTCAGACACATAAGTCCCTGTACCGTAAAAGCTGTCGCCAAGACTTTGTGATTGTAAGGTTGCTTGAGTTGCCGTTTGGCGGTTATAACCTTCGGTATTGGCATTGGCGATGTTATTACCGGTTACCCCAAGTTGAGATTGAGATGCCATAACGCCGGTGCGCGCGATGCTAAGTAGATCAATCGCCATTATTTAGTCTCCAGGGGTAATACAGATTTAAGGCCTTCTTTTACCGACTTCATCACGTTAATCACCTTGTTGGCATATTGTGGGTCGGTGGCGTAGCCCGCCTTTTGCAATGCGCGAATAAACTGAGTTGGCTCGCTGGCCACTTTGCGCGCATCTTCGTAACGATCGCCTTGGCCAATAAATGACACAAAGTCGCTAAAGCTTTGTTCAAGGTCGTCGTACATTCTAAAGTCTGCTTTTTGTTGCACCGGAATGCCTTTTTCAAACTCTAGTGTGTTGACCGAGGTTTTTTCGCCTTGCCAACGCTTGTCGGCTTTAATATTAAATAAGTTGTGGCTCATGGTGCCGTCGTTACGGCGAACCACTTTTTGGCCCCAACCGGTTTCCAGTGCCGACTGGGCAATGAGCACTTCGGCTGACGTACCCAGGGTTTTAGCCGCTTTTTCTGCATGCGGATACAACACTGAAATAAAATGCTGTGGACTGGTAAACTCGCTCACTGCCACGCCTTTAGGCTTTAATTTGTTGGTCTCTTGCGGCAAGTTATTGCCTGCGCTTATCGCCGCACTCTCCGGTGTGGCAGCTTGCTTGTTTGCAAACGGTTGGCTTGCTAACTGCTCGCCGCGTAATACACTGGCCAATTGCTGTGGCATTACCGCAGCCATGTCGCTGTGATTAATGGCCTGGTGCGATGTTGCGACTTGCTCAGCAGGCGCGATAGTGTCTAAGGTGTCTTGATCAAGCTCGCTTGGCTGCGGCACAAACATGGTTGGATTGACTTTGTAATTGCTGTCACCACGCAATACCGACGCTGGCGTAACAGGGCTGTTGTTTGGGTCAAGCTGCTGCACCATTAAGTCAGCGAGGCCTAGCATGCCTTTGTTTGACAAATCGACCGACATTTGTTGATCAAGCATTTGCTCAAAAAACGCGGTGGTTTCGCTGTTCATCGGATTGTCTGACTTAAAAGCGGCATTGGCATCGCGCATGCTTTTCATGAGCATTTGAACGAAAATACCTTCAAATTGCTTTGCCGCTTCTTTAAGTGCCCCCTTCTCGTCTTTCTGGGCCTGGACACGAAGTGAATCTAGTCCTCCTAGATCCAGAAAGTTCGATGAATTTGACAACTTTTCCATAGTCATACCGACAATTTTTAGATGATGATAAGTTCACCATGCAAAGCCCCTGCCATTTTTAACGCTTCGAGTATGGCAAGTACATCGGATGGTGCTGCACCCACTAGATTGACGGCTCTTACAAGCTCATCAAGGCTGGTGCCTGGATTAAACATAAACATACGACGGTCTTTTTCTGACACATCGATAGTGCTATTGGTGGTGACCACGGTATCGCCACCCGCTAATGCGTTAGGTTGTGACACTTGAGTGGCCTCAGCGATGGTGACGGTTAAGCCGCCATGGGTTACCGCTGCAGGTAATAACTTAACGTGCTGACCGACCACAATGGTGCCGGTTCGTGAGTTAACAATGACTTTGGCTGACTCGTCTGCTGGCTCAACTTCAATGTTTTCAAGGGTTGATAAAAACGACACTCGTTGTGATGCATCACGCGGCGCACTGACCTGAATAGAAGTTGCGTCAATGGCTTTAGCCATGTCTGGGCCAAGTAAGTCGTTAATGGCGTCTGCTGTACGCTTTGCGGTAGAGAAGTCTGAGCGACGTAAATTAAATGTAAGGTAGTCACCACTTGCAAATGGGCTGGCAACACTGCGTTCAACAATCGCGCCACTTGGGATACGCCCAACCGTAGGGGTGTTTTGAATCACTTGTGAGCCATCTAGGCCTTCGGCACTAAAACCACTCACTATAAGGCTGCCTTGTGCAATGGCATAAACGTTGCCATCAACCCCTTTTAAGAAGGTTTGAATGAGCGTACCGCCACGTAAACTTTTGGCTTCGCCTAAACTCGACACGGTAACGTCAAGGTTTTGACCCGGCTTAATAAACGCTGGCATGTCGGCATGCACTGCCACTACCGCGACGTTTTTTGAATTAGGTTTTACCGAATCGGGTAAATTAATGCCAAAGTTTTTAAGCATGGTGCGAAAAGTTTGTTCGGTATATTTGGTTTTTTCACCGGTACCAGGTAAACCCACCACTAAACCATAACCAATTAACTGGTTACTTCTTACGCCTTGAATATTGGCGATATCTTTTATGCGCTCTGCATGAACAGGGGCTGTTAGGATTAACAGCGAGGTCATTAGCGACACCAGCAATTTGATTTTCATGTATTACTCCTTAAAAAGGCCACCAGTCACCCAAGAAAAACGAATTCAACCAACCCACTTTTTGTGAGTCTGCAAATGTGCCAGTGCCGCTGTATTGAATACGAGCATTGGCAACACGGGTTGAATCGATGGTGTTGTCTGGATTGATGTCTTGGCTGCGAACCATGCCGGTAACGCGAATAAACTCATCACCGTTATTAATTGAAATCCATTTTTCGCCGCGGATAACCAGGTTGCCGTTACTGAGCACTTGTATGACGTTAGCCGAAATGCTGCCATCTAAACTGTTAGATTGGTCGGCATCTGCTTCACGCTTGGTGTTCATGCTATCTGAGTAGCCTAGGTCAATTGGCACTCCGCCAATAGACACATTTTTACCGCCGGCATAGACAGGTGTAACATTTAAGTCACTGCCTTTAGAGATGTCATTATTGGCGCTTTTTTTGGCTTGAGTAGACTCTTTTAGCGTGACGGTGATGATGTCGCCGACGCGATGCGCACGAATGTCGGAGAACAAGCTCGATGCTTGCGTATCAAGAAAAATAGATCCCGTTGCGGCTACCTGCGTCGGCGGCGTGTCTGGGTATACCGGCGCATAGAATGGGTCATCGGCAATGGGCTTTTTTTGTGTAGAACTGCAGCCTGCCAATAAAATCATCGACGCTAACGTTATGTATTTAATCATGATAGCTCCTTAGAGATTCTGATTAACGTAAGACAACATTTGGTCAACCGCTGAAATGACTTTTGAGTTCATTTCGTAAATGCGCTGACCTTGAATTAAGTTCACTAGCTCTTCTGTCACGTTGACGTTAGAGGTTTCTAACGCGCCCTGACGAATGGCACCTAAACCATCTTGCGATGCAGTGCCTTGAATGGGCGTACCGCTGGCACCGGTTTCGGTGTAGAGGTTTTGCCCTAATGGGTCTAACCCTGACGGATTAATAAAGTCGGTCATGGTTAACTGGCCAATCACCTGGCTTTCTGCAGTGCCTGGAATTTGCACCGACACTTCACCTTCTGCTGACACAGTAATACTGGTGGCATCGTCTGGGATAGTAATGGCGGGTTGCACCACATAGCCTGAACCAGGAGTCACAATTTGGCCGGTATCATCCAGGCTAAATTGACCATTACGGGTGTAAGCTGCGGTGCCGTCTGGCATTTGCACTTCAAAGAAGCCTGAGCCTTCAATCATTAAATCTAATGAGTTGTCGGTGGTGAGCATGCTGCCCTGGGTAAACATTTTTTGGGTGGCGACCACTTTGGTACCGGCACCAATGTTTAAGCCATTAGGTAACTTGGTGTTGTCGGCACTGACGCCGCCGGCTTGATTGACTGTTTGATACAGTAAATCTTCAAACACAGCGCGACTTTTTTTGAATCCAACCGTACTGGCGTTAGCCACGTTGTTAGAAATGACCGCGATGTTTGTTTGCTGCGCATCAACACCAGTTTTACTTATCCATAACGCTGGAATCATAATAATTACTCCTAACTAATTTTCATCAAGGAAGTCGACGCACGATCGATTTCTTCGGCGTTCTTCATCATTTTGACTTGCATCTCGTATTGACGCTGGATCTCAATCATTGCGACCATTTCATGTACTGGGTTGACGTTACTGCCTTCAACGGCGCCGCTTTCTACTGCAACATTGGGATCGGTTGGCGCGTTACCGCCGGCCATAAGACGAAATAAACCGTCTTCACCGCGCATCATTTGATTGTTACCTGGATTAACCAGTTTAATGCGGGCGACTTCTTCGATGACTTCTGCGGTTGCGCCTTGAGGTCTCACTGAGATAATGCCGTTGGCAGCAATTTCGACGTGTTCAATGGGCAGTGGTAATACGATTGGCCCTGCATCGCCCATTACCGGGCGGTTGCTGCTGTTTACCAGCAAACCAGTACTGTCAAATTTTAAGCTGCCTGCTCGGGTATATGCTTCTGAGCCATCGGCGGCTTGTACGGCTATCCATCCATCGCCTTTAACGGCGACATCAAGATTACGACCCGTGGTGACAATGGGACCGCTTGCAAAGTTACTGCCTGGGCTTTCAATCATTGAAAACACGCGGCTGGGTAAACCTTCACCAAACGCCTGCATAGAGCGAGCTTGAGTCATGTCAGCCTTGAAACCGTCAGTATTGGCGTTGGCAAGGTTGTTAGCACTGACCGCTAAGGCATTCATGCCTTGCTTAGCGCCACTCATGGCAACATAAAGAAATTTGTCCATTTGCTGCTCCGTCAAACTTTCTACAAAATGAATATATGTAGAGTTATAGCAAGCATCATGCCAATGAAGTTTGTTGCTAGTGAGTTATATTCAACACGCTGAATGTAAAGGAGTAAAAATAGAAGGAGGGAGTGATTAAGAGTCAAAAAAACAGCAGTTTTACGATAGTGAAGGCGGTGTATTATTTAAATGGCAAGGTGTTGCCGACAACGGCAACACCTTGTTTATCGATTACGCGGAGTAATAAATAATTATCGGATCTGTAACACTGTTTGGTTTAGAGTGTTGTTCACTTCCAGGGTACGAGAGTTAGCCTGGAAGTTACGCTGAGCGGTAATCAAATCAACCAATTCTGTGGTTAAATCAACGTTTGATTGCTCAAGCGCAGAAGACTGAATGCTACCAAAGGTACCACTATTAGCTTCACCGGCTAATGCTTCGCCTGAGTCTAAACTGGCTTTCCATGAGGTGTTACCCACCTGGGTTAAGCCTTGCTCATTAGCAAAACGTACTAACGCAACACGCGCTAATGGCACAGTTGAACCATTGCTGTAACTGGCAGTAATTAAGCCATCCGAGCCAATGCCTACGTTGGTTAAACGGCCAACGGTAATACCGTCTTGGCTTAATGCAGTCACTTCAAATGGCGAAGCATATTGTGTTGGGTTATCAAATCTGACTTCAAGTGTTTGAGTACCGTCTGAGCCTGGGTCTAATACACCGGCACCTGGTGTGCCAAGTGTTACAGTAGTGATCGGCGAAGGATTAGTCCCTGTATAAGAACCAACATTGTTAAACGAAATCACTGCACCATTCCAAGCTCCTGTACCACTTGGGTTAGTTGCTGTTGCAGTTTCGCTAAGGGTACCATCACCAACACCATCGCCATCTGCATCTATTTGATAACTCCCTGGAGTTTCCACACTAACCGGCTCACCATCAACAGCATAAAATGCAAGCCAGTTACTCTCCCCTGTATATGAGCCACCTGTAGGTTTCACAAAATAGGTGGTCATAATATGCGACTCACCTAATGAGTCATAGATGGTTACTGAGGTTGAATTGTTGTAGGTGTCAGAATTGTCTGGGTCAAATGCGCTAGGATCTAACGCATCTTCGCCGACATTTAAATTCATTTGCAATTCAACCACACCCGTTTTAACTGGACTACCAGCAGTATCTGGAATTTGAATAGGTTTGGTTGTGGTTAAGCTTACTGAAGTTGAGTTACCTTCGTCATCTACAGGGAAACCTTGTAAAAAGTTACCTGCGGCATCGACCATATAGTTGTCTGAATCGACTTTAAAAGCGCCTGCTCGAGTGTATGATAAATCTTGAGTGCCAACACCAGAAGAGGTAACAAAAAAGCCGCCGCCACTGATCGCCATATCTAATGAGTTGCTGGTAAATTGTAAACTACCTTGGTGAAATTGCTGTGCCACTTGCGAAGTTGATACACCGCCGCCGACCGCCGTTTTACCATTAGAAAAAATTGAGTTTGCGTACACGTCAGCAAATTCAGCACGCGACTCTTTAAAGCCGACAGTGTTTACGTTGGCAATGTTGTTTGCCGTTGTGTTTAAGTCTTTTTGCGCGGCAGAGATACCACTCAATGCAATGTTAAATGACATAATTCACCTCAAAGGTTTTATTCATAATCAACACGTTTATTTAGTAAACTGTAGATAATGTTAAGTTTCAGATACGGCAAGTACGTCAGATAACTTAATACCGCCGACTCCGCGCAAATTCAAAATAGCCCCTGTTGCAGCGGTGCCTAACGACACACTGCTAACATGGGCATAAGTAGATACTGCTAAGTCCTGGGCTTCGCCATCGACTTTCCCGCTCGCCTTAATAGAGTACAATCCCTCTTTTACTGGCGAACCATTTTTATCCAGTCCATCCCAAGACACATCAATGTTACCGCCGGCGCTACCATCAACACTAAAGGTTTTAATGAGCTGTCCGGATTCATCTTGTACACTCACGGTAATAGTTTCCATGGCCGATGGCGTACTAATCACGCCATTTATACCAGGACTCTCAGCGGAAATAATCCCAGTATCAGAAGGGATTAATACCTTACGGCCAACGAGACTCGATGCTTGCAATGCCTGACTTGAGCTCATCACAGTATTGAGGTTTAAAATTTCATCGTTAAGATTTGAAATACCATCAACAGTAGAAAATGATGCCATTTGGGCAATCATTTGATCATTGTCTACAGGCTCAAATGGGTCTTGCATTGATAACTGCTGACTGAGCAATGCAAAGAAGTCTTCTTGCTTTAACAGCTGATCATTCGCTTCAGGAACCGCGCTCTGCTCAGGTAACCGAATTGAATCGAGAAACGAATTACCCGTGGTTAACGTAGTAGTGCTCTGCACTGAACTCTTGGTCACTGCACTCGTATTTGATGCACTGCTTGACGTTTGCGGTAAAGACTGACTGTAAGAATTAATTAGGCTCATAGCTGCCTCCTTGAAAAATCAAAACTATTTACCCATATTGAGCGTTTGTTGCAGCATTGATTTAGTGGCATCTGCTACCTGAACATTCATTTGGTAAGACCGCGAAGCTGAAATCATGTCAGCCATTTCTTCCATTACATTCACGTTTGGCTTGTAAATAAATCCGTCAGCATCAGAAAGTGGATGATCTGGCGAGTACTCTTTAATTAGCGGTTTATCACTTTCAACAATGCCCTTCACCGACACTCCAGGAGATTGATTTTGCTGATTGCTGGCTTTGGCCATTTCTGCTTCAAAAACTGGATGACGTGCACGATAGGTTTTATCGACACTGCTCGACACTGAGTCTGCATTGGCAATGTTACTGGCCGTGGTATTAAGCCTGACAGATTGCGCCGACATCCCTGAACCAGAAACATTAAAGATATTGAATAAACTCATGATTAATCACCTCGCAATGCTTTACGCATGCCACTAAATTTACTTTCAAGAAAACCCAGTGACATTTGATATTCGAGCGCATTTTGCATAAATGCAGATTGTTCTTTTTGCGTGTCGACTGTGTTGCCATCGCCGGTGTCGGGTTGAGTCGGCACACGGTATTGCACGTGTTGCTGTGTTAATGACGTTAAATCAAAGTGCTTTTCGGTGGTTTGACTCATGCTTAAGCCATTTTGATGAGAGCTCGCGGCTTTCATCGCAGAAGCAAAATCCACATCCCGCGCTTTGTAATGAGGAGTATTGGCATTGGCGATATTACTTGAAATCACTTCTGCTCTTTGAGAACGTACGCCCAACGAGTATTGGTGAACACCTAATGCATTATCGAAATTAATCGCCATAAAATTGCCTCCATCAGCTAACTGATAGAATTAAAGCAAGGGTTATGCCAACAATTTCAATAAAGGATGAATAAGTATTTTAAATGAACATGCCGACGAATGCCGGCATGATAAAGCTAGTAAGCTATTTATTTAACTAGGTTTTCTTTTGATAGTAAATACCAGGATTACAACGAACCATATTAAATTCTTCGGTTAAACCGGCAATAGATTCTGACGCACCTAAGAATAAAATCCCTTTAGGGTTAAGTGCGGCAGCAAATTGCCGCAAAATTTTAGCCTTTGCCTCTGGTGCAAAGTAAATCAGCACATTACGACAAAAGATAATGTCGTATTTACCTAATAAACTATAACTTTCAAGAAGATTATGAGCTCTAAAGTTAACCAGACGCTTCACATTGTCTTTCAGTTTCATGTTGCCCGACGGTAAAGCATCAAAAAACTGACGCTTACGTTCATCAGATAAACCACGCGCTAACGCTAAACTGTCGTATTCAGCATTTTTACAACGTTCAAGCATAGAAGGCGATAAATCCGTTGCCTGAATAGATGCTCCGCCAGGCAGTGCGCCAGGCTTACGTTGTTGGTATTCAAGTACCGTCATGGCGAGAGAATAGGGTTCTTGACCTGATGAGCAAGCAGCCGACCAAATCTTTAATGGACGACCTAACTTACTGTACTCAGGTAATAAGGTATTATGCAGTAACTCGAAAGGATAACGGTCACGAAACCATAAGGTTTCATTGGTTGTCATCGCGTCGATCACTTCAGCACGTAACTGGCGCTCAGTCGGTTTCATCGACTTTTTAACCACCTCTGATAATGAGGGTAAGTTATGCTTACCCATCAAAGGGGCCAAACGGCTACGCACTAAATATTGTTTATTCTCGCCTAACACAATACCGCTATGCTGTTCTAAAAACAGTCTAAATTGATTGTACTCTGCTTCAGCAAGTGATTTATCTGTCACATTAACATCCTAAAATAAGTAAGCTTATAGCGCTTAATAATTTACACGCTGTCATTATAGACAGTTATAAGCTCAAATGTTTGTTTACTGCGGCGGCCAATTCATCTGGGTTAAATTTCGCAATAAAATCGTTTGCGCCCACTTTTTGCACCATCGCCTGATTAAATACGCCACTGAGTGAAGTGTGTAGTACCACTTTGATATTCTTCAATTTTGGATCGTCACGAATTTCAGCCGTTAAGGTATAACCGTCCATTTCTGGCATTTCGATATCGGAAATAATTAACGGGATTTCGTGCGATACATCGTCCATTTCAGCCGCGATAGCTTTAAGTTTATTTAAAGCTTCTCGGCCATCTTTGGCAGTATCAATCTGTAGATTTAGCGATTCGAGTGAGCGAATAATTTGCTTGCGTGCCACGGCTGAGTCGTCAATCACCATAATGTGGTAATGCTGTTCTCTATCGATGGTTAGCGTTTCGTTCACTTCTTTACTGATCGCGGTTTTAACCGGAGAAATCTCATCAAGGATTTTCTCTACGTCTAAAATCTCAACCAACTCGCCTTCAATTTCGGTTACTGCCGTTAAATAAGAATAACGCCCTGCACCTTGTGGTGGTGGCATGATTGCAGCCCAGTTCATATTGATAATACGCTCAACGGAACTCACCAGGAATCCTTGCACACTGCGGTTGTATTCAGAAATGATAATGAAACAATTTTCAGTCGACGTGAGTGGACGGCCACCGGTTGCAGCACTTAAATCAATGACCGAAATGGTTGTACCACGAATGTGAGCGACACCTTTAACAAATCGATTTAATTTAGGTAATGTGGTTAATGGAGGACATTGCAGGACCTCTTTAACTTTAAACACGTTAATACCGAAGCGCTGACGACCATTAAGCCTAAACAGCAGTAATTCTAATCTGTTTTGCCCAACAAGTTGGGTACGTTTGTTTACTGAATCTAAAATGCTCGACATAGCGGGGCCTTGTAGTTAACTGTCACCCAAAAGGATACATTTGTTATTAAAATTATCGTAAAGCCTAATTCTTGATAATAAACTTAATTTGTTGATAAAGTTCAATTATCGATAGTAAAACCCGGTTCGCAGTACCCAGTTGCAATATCCACACTACCCGGTTGCAATAATGAATACGTTGTTGATAACACATTTTACTGGCAACGCACACCAGTTAACCATTGCCAGGTCGACTACACAATGAATACTTATCGCCACAACTTATCAACACAAATAGGCATACAACTTGCTTAGATTAATAAACTAGCCGATACGGTATTTTTTTGACGGAGGATAATGAACATGATTCGCCGCCATACCCATCGATTATTAGTCTATTCAATACGTCTACATTATCCGCGTATTAATCGTTTTTCAAAGTATAGGTGCATTCTGGCAAAACAAGCTAGTATCTTCATTATGAAAGTATTTTTTTTATGTTTTTTGTGCTTACTCTCGCTTTCTTTACCGGTATTTGCCAGTGAAGAAGCCACTGCTCCTTCATTATCGACCATTTATCAATTAGCTAAAGAGGCCGTAGAAAAAAAAATTGATGTAGAGTCAAACGCTAAGGTCGAAATTACCCCACAAAATTTAGAAGGAAGGCTGACACCGCCACGCTGCTATCCTCCAATATCGGTTGAGTTAGCCAGCGAACGAGATGTCACTCGAAATAACACCGTTAAAATAAGCTGTGAAACTCCAGATTACGACTACCCGTGGCAGATGTACTTGTCTGTAAGAGTTGATATTCAATATCCTGTTATTGTCGCGACTGAATTATTGTCACCCAATCAGATTCTTAATTCTGATGACTTAGCCATTATGTATGTAGACCAATATAGTTTGAAGGGACAATTCTTTTCAGATAAAGCGAGCCTACTCGGTTCGCGCGTAAAACGTCGAGTCGCTAAAGACTCACCGATCATTGGCAGTAATCTTTGTTTTGTCTGTAAAGGAGACATGGTCTCTATATATGCTAAGACACAGAGTATCGAAATTAAAACCTTGGGTGAAGCATTGCGTGACGGCAATATTGGAGAAGCTATTAAGGTCAAAAATAGCAAAAGTAACAAACGACTAGAAGCTGTAGTGATTGGTGTTGGTGAAGTTGAAGTTAGGATGTAAAATAGATTAAAGTTTTTTCCACGAGCGCCGATAGCCTGTATGGAAAACCTAATACATTACGCTGGAGCCTCACATGGCAATTGATATTAAGCACAATACTGCGACCAATACACAGATGCGCACAGCACGTGACACGCAGTCTACTTCACAAACAAACACTGCTGCGCCACAAAAATCGGCTGCACCCGTTAAAAGTGATTCGGTAAGCATTACTTCGCAAGCGCAACAGCTGCAAAGTGCTCAAGGCAAAATGGCTGCATTACCTGAAGTGGATCAAAAAAAGGTCGCTGAAATTAAACTGGCTATCTCAGAAGGTCGTTATAAAGTCGACCCAGAAAAATTAGCTGCGAATATCGCTAGTTTTGAAGCTGAACTGAGCGGCCTATCGTTCGATAAAGAGTAGCCTAGTCCGTTACTCTTTATTGTATTTTAACCTTTGTTATCGGTGCACTTTTGCATCATAGGAAAGTGTTGACTACGTAAACCAAAGAGTAATATATGACCGATATAACTGTGCTACTTGATGCTCAACATCAAACTCTCACTCTGCTTAAACAGCTCATTACTGAAGAAAAAGACGCATTACTCAAGCAAGATGCTGACAAACTGTTAGCGCTCGCTAAAGATAAATTGCAGCGCATGAGCTTACTCAAGGCAACGGATGAAAAGTTAGCTGCCCACCCAGAGGCGGAAAAGCTGACCTCTGTACCTGAACTTGCCCAAAAAGTTGAATCGGCCAAAGCTATCCTTGCCGAGTGCAAACACATCAACACGCAAAACTCTAGCTTAATAGAGCATAATATTGCCACGATAAATCGTTTAGCCCAGGCGCTACAAGTGAGCCGTAATGCCACTAGCCTCACCTATAACGATAAAGGCAAAACCTCGACAATTTCGAGCTTAGGTAATGATTTTACTGCCTAGGACTAGGACGCTTCGCTGCTAGAGACGCTTCGCTGCTAGAAACTATTAAATCTGATCTAGCACCTAGCAGGACGCAGTCCGACCTAGTATCTAGCAGGACAAAGTCCGTCCTATCAGCGCAGCGACCCTAGCACCTAGTAGAGAATTTACTGCGCTAACATATCCTGCTTTAAACTGTCTTGCGCTGGATTATCACCCAACCAAATCTTTAATAACGCCTGACGAAATGCCTCTCCTGCAATGTTACCTTGAACATGGCCATTTTTAATACTGGTCACGCCCTTGCCTTTTTGAGTCACAAAAGTAAATTGATCGCCCTCAACAATTTCATCGGCAAACAATTGAGTAAATTGTTGAATATCCGTTTTAATCGAACCAATATTGTTATCGGTTGCCGCATCAAAGCCTTCTTCAATCGCATTGCGCATTTTATCTGAGGTGATCATCCCAGAGGTAATGGTTAATTGAATCACCGCAATCGGTTGCTCAAGCACGCTATCTAATTGGTTTACTGTTGCAGGCAAATATAAATTGCCGACATATAAGTCCATAAAAAACTTACTGCGCACGCCTGCACCATTCAGCACTAAGGTTTGATCTGCAAACATCGCTTGATCCGCAACATTCACATCAGCAACCATTTTTGCCTGTACTGCAGTTGGTGCTAACGTTGGCAATAACACCGAAAAAGCCAAACCGATTAACGCATAAAGTTTCATGTCATCTCTTTTAAATAATCTGTTATTCATAAAAGTGGTTATCATCTGTTTTAGTAGAGTCTATTAATCTCGAGTAGACACATAAGCTCTACATACAAATGATTTCAACACCAGGTTGTCATTCATAGAATATGTAGCTCTAACCTCTAACACCTAATTTATATTGACCATTTTGCTCAAACATCAATGCTTGTTTGTGTTTTTGCGCCATTAAAATTGGACCATCATCAAAAAATAAAAAGCATTTCCAGTTACGAACAAACACATCCCAACGGGTTTCTAACACTTGATATTTTTCATAACAGAAATAAATCACAGTATCATCTGGCCATTTAATGTGTTCTAAAATAGCTTCAGGCAATGCATTATCATGAGAATCCCACGCCGACTGCCAATGCTCAGTCGCACTCCAAGCATCCTGCTTTGCTGGCCAATCACCTTTTTCGAATAGTTCCGCACGGCTGCTTTTATTGCTTATCCACTTATTCCATACTTCCATGGCACTTTTATCAGCCAATGGCTTGATCAACGCCTTGTCATCGTCTGACACCGGCAAATCTTTATGGTTAAAAATCCACTTACGCTTATAAAGTTCAAACGGAATATATGAGTGTGACAAACAACTGCTCCTGGCAACATAAAATGAGGCGCAATTATAGCGTTAAAACAAGGTAAACTGCGATAGAGTACAGCAGAAAATAAAGACAAAGATTTAAATGGTCATTACCCAGTAAACGAGGCGGGCGGCAATCACAAAAATCAAGATAAACAAAGTAGAAAAGCATTAAAGTATATATGCATTGCATTTCAGATCATGTTATTGAAAATGCAGGTAAAAGCAGCTTTGGGCATCACAACACGCAGAGCTTCGCGACACTAAAAAAGGCCTACACGTTCAAAAAGAGCGCGATTTAGAACGAACCATCGAAAGCAGGAACGTTATGCGTAGTGGCAACATTCAAACCATTAGTTAGACCTGATAACAATATCATGGTTTTAGGGCGTAGATCTTGCTGAGCTAATGACCAATCTGGAAGTAAAAATTCTTTTCATCGAGGATTTATTTTTAAAAACGCTTTTTGCAGAGACGAACATCCCACTGGTCGTCAAGTGGCCAACGAGTAATGCCTCGTTTGGCTGATTTACAGGCATAACGTGATACGATTGAGGGGGAACAGACAAGCTATTAACTATCTTACGATGGCGAGTTTTCAGCCATATTTTAATCTTGAAACCTCTTTAAGTTTACGCATAGAAATAGGTGGCGTGCCATGGTTATTCTTAATCATCAAAAAAGAAATGAATCAGGGTGATAAAACACCTACTGGCTGGGCGAAAAGTATAAAAATAGAACTATACCATTTTGGCCGAACAGTAATCTGTATCGATGGTATTGAGTGTTCGCAAAACATCAGGGGCTGATCATACTCGATCGCTTTTCATACATCCTTTTAAAAACAAAGAGATAAAAATAGCTTGATTGATCTCGCCAGTGTGATCAAATAGCGCTCTTTTTCTTTGTCTTTATACTTAATATGCTTAAACATCTCGATAAGATTACTGATTGCCGTTCCCATATAAATCAAGAACATGATGTCATTGATATCTGCTTCCTCGTCCTAAGCGCAGTGATATCAGCTGCGCAAAGTTGGGCCGATTGCCACGAGTTCGGGACATTAAAACTCATGTGGCTGCGTAAATATCGCCCCTTCGCTAATGGTATTCCCAGCCAGCAGAGCATTGGTCTCATCGTATGCGTCCGGCGAACTACGTCTTGTCTAGACTAACCTGCCAGGGTAAGAGACTGTTGAGGTCACAATCAGGGTAGGATAATTGTTCTAAGCAGTGTTCGATGTAATCGAACGGAGTAAGTCCATTCGCTTTAGCCGTTTCTATGATGCTGTACAAAATTGCACTCGCCTCAGCGCCGCGATGGTTGTGATTGAATAGCCAGTTTTTACGCCCTATCACAAACGGTTTTACTGCCCGCTCTGCACGGTTGTTGTCGATATTGAGTCGGCTGTCTTCTGTATAACGGCTCAATGCTGACCATTGATTGAGGCTGTAATGGATGGCCTTTCCTAGCGGACTTTCCTTTGATACTTGCTGCACTGATTTATCCAACCATTGCTTAAATAACCCCAGCTGAGCACGTGAGTGGGTGCGCCTAAAATACAATCGCTCTTCCAGGCTCAGTGCTTGTATTTGGGTTTCAATACGGTACAGCCTGGCTATCATGTTCAGTGCCATATCCGCTTTACTGATTTTGCCTACTTTGGGCTTGCCTTGTGCTATTAGCGCTTCTTTGA
>NZ_JCAYNV010000017.1:0-100955 GCF_059758055.1 Shewanella sp. MF05956
ACAAGAAGACAATTTCGAATAACTCAATACCTGTGAATGTCCACACAGATTTCTTGTTTAGATTGTTAAAGAGCGTACTAATACCAAAAGAATCAATCTTTCGCTTAGTGGCCGTTGACGCTAGGTCCTTGGCTTGGGCTGCGTATTCTACGCTTTCCCGTCTCGGCGTCAAGTGTTTTTTCAAACTTTCTTTTCGCCTTGAAGGTTTCAATTTGAATCCTTCAAACTGACTCGTCATTGGCGTGAGCCGCTTGCCGTGTCAGTGGTTGCGCATTATAGGGAGCTTAAAATATTGTGCAAGCGTAAAAAGCATAAATATGACAAAAACATGACCGAGAGGTGTTTTTTCAATCGAAAAGAACAAAAAAGGGACTATTCGTCCCTTTTTTGGCTATTTTGCTCGGTTCTAGCCACCAAAGAATCGTGTTTCCTGTTTGATTTCTATTGGACTACCGTCTATTTGTGCATTGATCTTAATGTCTATCTTGGTAATGGTTCTTTTTAGCTCAATAGGATCAACTGCAATACTAATCGGTAGGGTTAACACTTCACCCGCTTCAATCGCAACATGTTGTGGGCCAATCCACTGAGCGTTTGCTAGACCTTCTACACTTAACTCATATTCTTGAGGTTGTTCTGTCTTATTAAGGATTTTAATGGTGAAGGTATTCTCAGTATTCCCTTGGCTGTTTTCACGGAATAATGAATTACGATCACGAATCACATCCATACGTACCGGTGCAATGGTCGCACTAGCATAAATAAAGACAAGAATCATGACGGTGAGTACCACGCCATAACCGACCAGTTTAGGTCTTAATACTTTCTCTTCTATATTGTCGAGTTTGTTTTCGGTGGTATAACTAATTAAGCCTTTGTCGTAGCCCATGCGCTCCATTGTGTTGTCGCACGCATCGATACACGCACCACAGTTAATACATTCGTATTGCAAACCATTACGAATATCAATACCTGTTGGGCATACCTGCACACACAAGTCACAGTCGATACAGTCACCTAAGCCCATCTCTTTAGGATCTTGCTTGCGTGTTCTTGGACCTCGAGTTTCACCGCGTTTTGTGTCGTAACCTACTATATAGGTATTTTTATCAAACATTGCGGCTTGGAATCGAGCATACGGGCACATGTGAATACACATGATTTCACGCATCCAACCGGCATTACCATATGTAGCAAAGGTAAAGAAGATTACCCAGAAATAGATCCCGCCACTGGCATTAAGGGTAATAAAGTCGATGTAGAGCTCTCGACTCGGAACAAAGTAGGATACGAATGTGGTGGCGGTGAGTAATGAAATTAATAACCACGATGTGTGCTTAGCGGCTTTGCGCCATAATTTATTAACACTCCATGGCATTTGATCGAGTTTGATGCGCTTATTACGTGCGCCTTCGAACTTCTCTTCAAACCAGATGAAGATAAATGTCCATACGGTTTGTGGACAGGTATAACCGCACCAGACTCGACCTAGGTAGGTTGTGACAAAAAACAGCCCAAATGCGGCGATAGTAAAGAGTGCTGCGAGCAAGGTAAGATCTTGTGGCCAAATCGTTAAGCCAAACACGTGAAACTTTTGCTCGGCTAGATTAAACCATACCGCTTGGCGATCTCCCCAAGGTAACCAAGGTAGTAATAGAAAGAATAACATTGCTATCCATCCCATCTGACGACGTAGTGTGGTCCACATACCATCAATAGCGCGTACGTAAATACGGTTGCGCGGATTGAAACGGTCTGCTTTACTGGCATCAGGTTGGTGGATTTTAATACGTTGTTGTTTAGAGAAATCCTTGGGGTTAGATTCTTTCGTCATTTTACAGCCTTACTGCTTTAATATTGAACGATAACTAGCTTATTATATAGGTAATAACACATTATTGGATAAAAAGATGAGAGGCTGGATAGGTTTAGCAATAATCGCGGGCGTTATTTATTATTTCGCGACAGAAACAGACAAACTTGATAAGCCAATTAATGACATCAAGAGTATGTTCACTAAGGCTGACAATAAGCTAGATTCGATGACAGGCACAAAAATCATCCGCGTCGACAAGCATATTCCACAAGTTAAAGCAGAAATTTACGAGCGATTATCGACGATAGAAATTCGCGAGGTAGATGGTATATTTGTGAGCAATGAAAGTATTGCTGAGTTTAAAAATCAATACTGCAATAGCAGTGCCCGTCACCCGGTTTTTAGCAAAGAAAATCTACAATTTATTTGCGATAAAATCTGAGTGAGTTAACGCTTTTACGGTAACAAATTGACCTAAGTATCAAATAAGCCTAGCCTTTGTGTAATATTTACAATAGGGGCTAGGTTTTTTTATGACACAATCACAACCTGAATCAGTATCAGACATCTTTGACCCAGCCTTATGGGATGTTGTCGAAGGATTCAACTTTGAAGACATCACTTATCATCGCGCAAAATCCCAGGGAACTGTGCGTATCGCAATCGACCGTCCAGATTGCCTTAACTCATTTCGTCCTAAAACTGTAGACGAACTCTTTTTGGCTTTAGACCATGCCAGACAATGGTCTGATGTGGGTTGCGTACTCTTAACCGGTAATGGTCCTTCGGCAAAAGGGCAGTATTCATTTTGTGCGGGCGGAGATCAACGCATACGCGGAAAAGATGGCTATAAATACGAAGGCGCTGAAGAAGGTCAACCTGATGTTGCGCGTATGGGCCGCTTACATATATTAGAAGTGCAACGGATGATCCGCTTTATGCCTAAAGTGGTCATTGCGGTTGTGCCTGGTTGGGCTGTTGGCGGCGGCCACAGTTTGCATGTAGTGTGTGATTTAACGTTAGCATCTAAAGAACATGCTGTATTTAAGCAAACCGACCCTGATGTAGGCAGTTTTGACTCTGGATACGGCAGTGCTTACTTAGCCAAGATGATTGGTCAAAAACGCGCTCGTGAAATTTTCTTCCTTGGCTTTAATTACACCGCCGAAGAAGCCTTCAATATGGGCATGGTTAACCGAGCAATACCACATGCTGAACTGGAAACAGAAGCATTAGCTTGGGCCAAAGAGATTAACTCAAAATCGCCGACAGCAATGCGCATGCTTAAATATGGCTTTAACATGACGGACGATGGTTTAGTGGGCCAGCAACTGTTTGCAGGTGAGGCTACTCGTTTGGCTTATGCGAGCGAAGAGGCTCAGGAAGGTCGGGATGCATTTTTAGAAAAACGAGATCAGGATTTTTCGCGTTTTCCTTGGCACTACTAAGGCAGAGCTTATCTGCTAAGCTGGAAAATAGAACACTGCAACCTCATCGATAATAAAGGCTCTTTTAAAGGGCTTTTATTTATTTTCGGTTAAAAACCTTAACCCTAATCGAAATTACCACTTAAAACAATCGAATCGACCCTCTTTACATGATAATGAGAACTGTTATCATTAAATTAAATCAAACGGGGGTCTTCATCATGAAAAAAACAATCAGCTTTGCCATTTTACACTTCAGCGTTGCATTTACGATTACTTACTTATTAACAGGAAGTATTATTATTGGCGGTACGATTGCCCTACTTGAACCAGCGGTAAATACTGTGGTGTTTTATTTCCATGACAAAGTATGGAAGAACATTGAGTCCAAGCAAGCCAATGCGATAGAAATATCTGCTGAGCAGGCTCAGCTTGCGAGCTAGTAACACCATGGCAGGAATAACCATGATGCTACCAAAGTAAAACTATACGAGTTTAACGATTGCGACGTCATAAGCAGCAAGGTTTGCGCTGCCTAGCACATATTGACCTTGTAACTCACTCGGTACGGTTTGTGAGTAGCCTGCATAGTTAAATAAATAAGCATAATTACCACGTTGCACAAGACGCATGTCTTTTGGTAGTGCAATGGTTACTAGCCCTAATTCAGCCGCCAACACAGTAAAATACTCGAGTAAAAATGCACCACATGTCAGCGTTGCCACATAACTGGTATTTTGATGACGCGCGACCGCTGGGTTACCGTCATGATAAGTCGCGACAACACTAACACCCTCAGCAAGCTCTAGCTCTTCACGCCAACACTGACTTTCAAATTTAGCCCCGTTAAAATGCAATACTTCACTGCAATCTGGACGAATGGTTTCGGTTGATAGCACTTTTACAGGCACTAATGTTTGCAACACGCCAGGCGCTAGCGTCGGTACTAATGACAATTCATCGGTTTTACTGCCTGAGCGCGGACCTATCACCAGGTGTACGTTAGCTTGCTGGCATTTATCAACAAATGCTTGTGGCACGATGGGTAAACATGGTGCAACGACGAGAGCATACTGAGTTAAGTCGTGGTCTACAGATACAAAATCAACGGCTAACCCTAATTGGCGTAACGCTGAGTAATAAGCGAATTCAACCCGTTGATGATTATAACTGTCACCCTGGCGTTCAATTTCGGTCACCCACTGACTATTTGCCCCCGTTACTATCGCCACTTTAGCTTGTACAGGATTGCTAATGGTAAAATCAACTTTGGCCAATTCATCACGCATTTGTTCCACTTCTGACCAGGCTGCAGCTTTTGAATTGTCGTTACGTTTAATACCTGCATGCATCTGCTCTTGAGCAAAAGGCACTTGGCGCCAGCGGAAATAACATACGCAGTCTGCGCCATGAGCAAAGGCTTGCCACGACCATAGCCTGACCATGCCTTTTTCTGGACGCGGATTATGGTGCGCCCAGTTTACTGGACCAGGTTGCTGCTCCATCACCCAAAAGTTTTTATTGCTGACGCCACGGCTTTGGTCAAACGAATAGCTTGAAAAGTCAGGGTGACCGGTACGCATATAAGGTTTAAATTGTTCCGCTGGCATATGCTTAAAGAACATGTCGGAACGGCCTAGCGGATAATTATCATAACTCACAAAATCAAGATTTTTGGCTAACGCAAAGTTATCTGCCTGCGTGTCTACCAGCGGAATAAAGTTGTGGGTGACAAAACGGTTAGGGGCATGGGCACGAATGATTTCAATCATCGCATCATGAAACTTAACTACTTGGTCAGAACTAAAACGACGATACGCCAATTGATGTGCAGAGTTGGTTTCGGTCACGGCTAAGATAGGTAATTCGATTTGCTCAAAGTCTTGGTATTCCATCGACCAAAATACATTACCCCATGCAGTGTTGAGCTTTTCAACATCATGCTGGTAATAGTCTTTACACCACTGTTGAAACGCTAACTTAGCGACTAACGAACCGCTATGTGTTGTGTCATGACACGCTATTTCATTGTCGGTTTGCCAACCACATACGCTTGGGTGCTTACCGTAACGCTCAGCAATCACCGTTGAAATACGCATGGCTTCACGGAAATAATTTTGGCTAGAAAAATCATAATGACGACGCGAACCAAAGCCACGTGTAGTGCCGGTGTTAATGTCGACCGGTAAAATGTCTGGGTATTTATCGATTAACCATTTAGGAGGTGTTGCCGTTGGGGTGCACATGATCACCTGTAGCCCTTCATTGGCAAGCGTTTCAATCGCACGGTCTAACCACTCAAACGAATATTCTCCGTCGCGTGCTTCAATTCTAGACCATGCAAACTCGCCAATTCGCACATACTGCAATCCGAGCTGACGCATTTCTTTCGCGTCTTGTTGCCACATAGATTCAGGCCAATGCTCTGGGTAATAGCAAACTCCTAACATGTTAATCTCCAATAAATTGTGCGTAAACCTCAGGTGAACACTAGGGCCTGCTGATCTTTGCTGGTTGAATTTTGTTCGAGTTAAAAACGTTTTAATCGAGACGAATGGATTGATGCCTAGTCATCTAAGCAAAATTCATTCAACAAAGAGTAAAACGTTTTTAGCCGAACCCTTCGGGCAGCGTTTGTTGGCCATTTTTACTGCGTTATCGACTTTTTATGTAGAATAACTACACATCGAAGTCTCTGCCGCGCAGTTGTAAATGTGAGTAATGGCCAACAATTCGCTGCAAAAACAACCTTGAAAGATCAACAGGCCCTAAAATCACAGTTATTTTGTTCTAATGTCATAGCCCGAACAATGGTTATTTGACGAAATTTTAATGACAGATAATATACTAACTTAGTATTTATATGATATATAGTATTTTAAATAACGGGTTCTTTGTAACCGCGGATATCAATGGCTCAATCCATGGTATTACGCTTTCATTATGCAGCACAGAACTGTTAAACGAGACTCTCAATCAAGGAATGTTTACTCATGTCGGATCATCCACAATTCGTTTTGCTAAATGGCCAGCACACCAGCTTGGTTGTTGATTGCAGCAATAAAACCCCAGCAATCTTATATTTTGGCAAAAAGCTATCGTCAAAAACCACCTACGACATGATGAAACAACTTAGCACAAGGCAAGAAGCTAAGTGTTCTGTTGTGGTTGAGGCACCGATTTCGTTGTCGCCTTTAATGGGTGAAGGCTTTACTGGCGCACCAGGCATTGAAGTGTTTGATAATAATATTGCTTGGTCTATTGGCGGCACACTAACCTCAGTTACTCAACCCTCTGCCAACGAAGCGATTTTTGAGTGTATCGACAGTTTGCGTAATCTCAGCGTAAAGCATCATTTAACGCTAGACCCCCATTCTGACGTGCTCAGTGCCACCACCCAACTAACCAATTTAGGTAATAGCACTGTTAATGTGAACTGGTGTGCAGCGCCTACTATTCCAATGCCATTGCACATTGACCAAATTATGTCTTTTGAAGGCCGTTGGTCTAATGAGTTTCAACGTAAATCGTTCGATATGTTCTTAGGCAGCTTTGTGCGTGAAAACCGTAAAGGTAAAACATCGCACGACAACTTCCCTGGCATGGTAATGCACAACAAACTGACCCACGAACAAGGTGGTGAGTGTTATGGCTTCCACTTAGGTTGGAGCGGTAACCACAAAATGCGCGCAGAACTACTGGCTGAAGGTCGCAGTTATGCGCAATTAGGCGAGTTATTAATGCCAGGAGAACTCGCCCTAGCACCCAATGAGTCTTACACCAGCCCGACACTTTATACCGCATACTCAAACCAGGGTTTTAGTGGGTTGTCGCATCATTTTCACCAGTTTGTACGTCAATCATTAATCACCGACAAAGTGCGCCAAAAACCACGCCCAGTGCATTACAACACCTGGGAAGGGATTTATTTTGACCATGATGTCGCGGTTTTACAGTCACTCGCCACTCAAGCGGCAGACATTGGTGCTGAGCGCTTTGTACTTGATGACGGTTGGTTTAAAGGGCGTCGTGGTGACTTTGCCGGTTTAGGTGATTGGACTGTTGACCGTGAAATCTACCCAGACGGTTTGCAGCCATTAATTGATCATGTCAATAACGTGGGTATGGAGTTTGGCTTATGGTTTGAACCAGAAATGGTTAACCCAGACAGTGACTTATATCGTAACCATCCAGAATGGGCACTGCAAACTGCAGGTAACGAGCAACTTAAATTTAGAAAACAGTTGGTGCTAGACATGACCAACCCAGCGGTAACAGATTATTTATTTAATGCGATTAACGACATTTTGGTTGAGTACCCGCAAATCGTCTACATAAAATGGGACATGAACCGCGACTTAAACCACGCGGGTAACCTAGCTGGCAAGCCTGCAGTACACCAACAAACACTGGCGGCTTATGCGTTAATAGAACGCTTGAAGCAAGCACATACTCATGTTGAAATTGAAAGCTGTTCGTCTGGTGGTGCGCGTGTTGATTACGGTGTTTTACGTTATACCGACCGTGTTTGGACGTCAGACTCAAACGACGCATTAGACCGACTTACCATTCAACGTGGTTGCTCATTCTTTTTCCCAGCAGAAGTGATGGGCGCTCACGTAGGTCCACGCGATTGTCATATTACAGGCCGCAATATTAGTATTGCCATGCGCGCCGCGGTGGCGTTCTTTGGTCATATGGGTATTGAAATGGACCCGCGTGAATTAACCGACGACGAACGTCAGCAATTACAACAAATCATTAAACTGCACAAAAAGCATCGTCAATTGATCCACAGCGGTAAGCTAGTACGCTTAAATTCCGATGGAGACTCAATTAATTTTGGTATTGTTAACGATAACCAGTCACAAGGCTTATTTGCTTATAACAGCGTAAAAGAAACTCAACGTACTAATCCGCCTAAGTATCACTTTGCCGGATTAGATGCAGACAAAGATTACACTTTGTCATTAGTGTGGCCAGCTGGGTTCTCGTTCTATTCGCAATCAATATTGAGCGTAATAGAAAACCAAACCTTTAGCGGTGAAGCATTGATGACCTTTGGTATGCAATTGCCGATTACCTTCCCGCAGACTTCATTGATTTTTGAGTTAAACCAAGTCAAATAAAAGGTTTTACCCATTCAACTTATCCCCATAAGCAAAAGAGCATCTAGATTAGATGCTCTTTTTATTATCGGTCTATCAACTTACGATTATAACTTCGACTCAATCAACTCAAGCGCTTCTTCTAAAATCATCGACACCGCAGCACGTGTTTGTTGTGGATTGCGTGCTTTTATCGCTTCAAAAATCTCAGCGTGTTTTTGTACATCTGCGCCCGGTACACCTTTAATTTTATTGGTGTATCGAATACTGACTCTAAGCGCAGTGCTGATAAACTCAGTCAACTGCACAAAAAACCGATTACCACTGGCAATCAAAATACTGGTATGAAAAGCAATGTCGGCTTCTAACGGATCATCTAATCCTTGCTCTGCTTCCACCATCCGTTCGAGGGCTTTTTCGATTGAGGCTATTTGCTCGTCAGACGCATTCATGGCGGCAAGCGCCGCAGCTTGTGGCTCTAACGCAACACGTACTTGAGTAAATTCTTTTAATAAGGCTAATGACGGCTTGCTGCTCAAAATCCACTTTAATACGTCGGTATCAAACATGTTCCAATGGCTTTCTGGCAACACTCGAATACCTTGCTTAGGCCGCGATGATATCAACCCTTTAGCAGACAACATCTTAACCGCTTCACGAGTAGAGCTGCGGCTTACATTATATTCAATACATAAATCAGCTTCTGACGGCAAACCTTCACCAACAGGGTAAACCCCTTTAACAATGGCGATACCTAAATCATGGGTGAGCTGGTGGGTTAAATTTTGACGCGGTGAAGTGCTCATGCCTTTTACTGTCCAATACTTAGTACATAAATCTGTTATATCATATTTAAATGCAATAACGATATAACTTTGTTTTACTCGTTGTTAATGTTAAAAATAACTAAAAATAAATAGTATTTATCGGATTAAGTTGTTAATCCAAAGTACCGCTAGTTAACCATAATCAAAAATAATAGGTTTGGAGCGTTATCTGTGAGTCAGTCCACTCAGTACCAAGACTTAACAAACAAAGTCATCTTTATTACCGGCGGAGCCAGTGGTATTGGTGCGGCAATGGTTGAAGCCTTTGCCCGCCAACATGCCAAAGTCGCCTTTATCGATATAGACCAGCAAGCGGCTGATGCCCTCAAGCAAAAACTGGCACAATATGACCTCACCTCTATTTGGTTTCGAGCCGTCGATGCCACCGATTCAGAGTCACTTCAATTAGCCATTAGGGACGTTGCTAAACACTATGGTCGCTTTGATGTGTTAATTAATAATGTTGCCAATGACGCACGCCAAGATGTTGAAACGATTTCGGCACACGACTGGCACAAATGCATGCAAATCAACCTAGACCCAGCCTTTTTTGCCTCCCAAGCAGCGTACACCCAAATGAAACTCCAGCATTCGGGCAGCATTATTAACTTCAGTTCAATTACGGCATTATTAGGTTCACAACAAATGACCGGCTATGTGACGGCAAAAGCGGGCTTAATTGGGATGACACGATCATTGTCTCGTGAATTTGGTGAGGCAGGGATCCGCGTCAATGCCATTTTACCGGGATGGGTGGCCACAGAAAAACAACTCGCGAGTTGGCTTACCGAGCAAGAAGAACAAAAATGGACCGATGCTATGGCATTAAAACGTCGTATCACCCCAGAGGACGTCGCTAAGTTAGCACTATTTTTAGCATCCGATAACAGTGAACTCATCACCGGACAGTGTATTAATATTGACGGTGGGAGAGCCTAGTTTGTTTACTGAACATCAACACTTTATTGCCGTGGATTGGGGAACAAGCCATTTACGCGCTTACCTGTGTTTGGCCGAAGCCAATAAACCGCTTACCGTACTTGAGCAAGGCAACAATGTCGGCGTAAAGAAAATCATTACCGATTTTCAAACAACGTTAATGGACTGTATCGCGCCTTGGGCAGCACACTTTGGTAAATTACCCATCTTGATGATAGGTCAAATAGGTTCCAGTATCGGCTGGAAAGAAACCCAATACCTAGCCTGTCCGATTTCGCCGACAGAAGTCATTAGCGCAGGCACCCGCTTTAATTGCCAGGGCCACCAAGTGACTATTTATCCAGGTTTGCGCTGTCAATTACACAACCATTTACATGATTCTATGCGCGGCGAAGAGTTCCATTTGCTTGGTTGGTTAGCCATGGCACCACAGCACTTACAAGGTCGACATTTAGTGTGCTTACCTGGTACTCATACTAAATGGGTATTAATTGAAGATGGTAAAGTGGTGTTATTTAAAACGGCGCTAACGGGTGAATTATATGACTTATTGTCGTCTAATAGTGTCCTTATTCAAGAAAGAGTCTCTGATTTAGAGTTTGATTTTGACGCCTTTATTCAAGGGGCAGATTTTAGCTTATCTTCTGCGACCGACAATTTTGCTCATGGATTATTCAGTGTCCGCAGCAAACAATTGTTTGAGGGATACACCACCAAACAAGCCCACGCGTATTTGTCTGGTTTATTAATTGGTGGTGATGTGCGCGCCGCAAAATATGCCACTGAGTGGCAATTAACCCAATTAAGCTCGGTGGCCATTATTGGCCCGGCCCATCTTAATCAATGCTTTGCTAAGACACTTAATTTTTGCAATATCAACACTACATTATGGGATGTCACCGAAGCCACACTCGCAGGCTTCAATGTGGTGTACCAGCAAGCGATAAAAGCCAGTAATGATTAGTATTTCATCTTGTATTGGCGAGCTTATTCAGGTTATTCCCTCACAAAACCAATTGGGGGAAAATGCCTTATGGCACCCGCAGCATCGGGCAATTTATTGGATAGATATTATGGCGGGCGACATCCATAAATACACTATCGATGACCAAACTCACCAACAATATCATTTACCTTACCGTATCGGCAGTTTTGCATTTTTAGCCGACCAGGATGCACATCAAGTGATTGTGGCATTTGAGCAAGGTTTCGCGCTGTATCATCTTGAAACACACGCAATGACCTGGCTTAGCCAACCCGAAGTCACGCTGCTTGGTAATCGTTTTAATGATGGTCGCACCGATCGTTGCGGCCATTTTTGGGCTGGTACCATGGTTGAAACACGCCACACGCAAGAGCAGCAAGGTAGCCTTTATCGTGTAGACCACCAAGGGCAACACCATAAAACCTTTAGCGATATAATGATATCGAACGGCTTATGTTGGAGCCCTGATGGCAGTATCATGTATCATGCTGATTCTGAACGCCATTGTATTTATCAGTACAACTATTGCCAGCAAAGCCATGCATTAAGCCAAAAGCAGCTCTTTGCCACAACAAAAAATCATGTATTCCCTGATGGTTCTACCGTGGATACCGACGGTTTTATGTGGAATGCGCAATGGGGCGATCACAGCGTAGTGCGCTATAACCCTGATGGTGAAATAGTTGAAAAACTGGTTGTTCCTGCGGTGCAGCCATCGAGCGTGGCAATAGGTGGGCCTAACTTAGATTGGCTGATTGTCACCACATCTCGTATCGAATTATCACCACAACAATTATTAGACTACCCGTTGTCTGGTAATGTGTTTATTTACCAATTAAATAATGTCACAGGTATTGTCGACACCCCTTGTGGCCTGCTAAAAGCCTAAACTAAAACACCAATATCAACAGGGATATTGGCGCTTAATATGATTGCAACTTAACCTTAGTTCAGGCTAATACGGCTTACCTAGCCCGCCTGTTGCGAGGTCTCAACCACGTTAGCCTGAGCTGCCTGCATATAGTCGCTCAGGTGCTGTTTTTGCTCTGCAGAAAAATGTAATCCAAGCTTCGTTCGACGCCACAGCACATCATGGCTAGTGCAAGCCCATTCGTTTGCCATCACATAATCAACTTCTGCTTGATAAAGCCCATAGCCAAAATCGATGCCTAATACTTCAGCCGAACTTGCATCATTTAGAATATATTGGGTTCTCGAGCCGTATGTCCGTAATAAACGACCGAGGCTTTTAGGTGTTAGCCACTGATATTGCTGCTGATAAATACGGGTTAACTCGGCTAAATGACTAAAATCACCGCCGGGTAATACTTGCTGCGCAGTCCAAGCCTTGCCCATGTTAGGGTGAAACGGCTTAAGGCGATTCACTGCCGCCTCGGCCAGTTTACGATATGTGGTAATTTTACCGCCAAATACCGACAACAATGCCGCTTTGCCTTTAGGGGCATCAACAATAAAGGTGTAATCACGCGTAACAGATTGAGCCGATTCTGACTCATCATCCATCAAGGGTCTCACCCCAGAAAAGGTATGCACAATGTCTTGTTCACTGATCGTAGTTTTAAAATAATGATTAGTAATATTAACCAGATAATCAATTTCTTGCTGATCAATCTTCACATCTTTGGGATCACCAACAAAATCAACATCCGTGGTGCCAATCAATGAAAAATCATCTTCAAATGGGATCACAAACACAATTCGCTGATCTTCATTTTGTAAAATATAAGCGTGTGGTTGCTGGTGGATTTTAGGCACCACAATATGGCTACCTTTTACTAAACGGATTTTTTGCGGTGAAGGTTGCTTGATGACATGACTAAATAAGCTCGACACCCAAGGGCCTGAAGCATTCACCACGGTTTTAGCCAGTACGTCTCGTAGCGATTGATCCGCTTGGCTTTGTAAGGTTAAACGCCATAGCTCATCTTGACGCTCTGCATTAATACATCGCGTTTGGGTACAAATTTGCGCACCTAACTCTTTAGCCGCTAGCGCATTTAACACCACTAAACGAGAGTCATCTACCCAGGCATCTGAATATTCAAAACCTTGAACAAAGCTTGGTTTTAAAGGACTGTCAGCACTAAACGCAATTTTTCTTGAACCGCTTAACGTAGCGCGCGAGGCCAAATTATCATATAAAAATAATCCAAGGCGGATCATCCATGCTGGGCGTAAATGCGCTTGATGCGGGAGTCTGAACGTTAATGGGGTAATTAAATGCGGCGCTTTTTTCAATAGCACTTCTCGCTCAGCCAAGGCTTCTTTAACTAAGCGAAACTCATAATGTTCTAAATAACGTAATCCGCCATGAATTAACTTACTGCTATTAGACGAAGTCGCCGAGGCTAAATCGTTTTGTTCACAGAGCAATACACTCAGTCCACGCCCTACCGCATCGGCCGCTATTCCAACACCGTTAATGCCGCCGCCAATCACGACAACATCGACTATTTCTATATCGGCTTCCATTTACTTACCCATCCGCTCAAATAAATATGATAAATAATATATATTAGCCACATCATAGAGTGACTCACGACTCATTGACAAGCAGAATTAGAAAGATCTTGTCGAAATTGATTACATCTTGTTAAATAAAATACTTAATAGTAGTATTTATCATATAAATTAAATTTGTATAATTTATCGTCGCATGAATGTTGCCCAACAAAACGGTAAAGCAACAGCATCAACATAGATAAAAGGATTGCCATGAGCCAGTTTGAATTTACCCACAGACGAAAAAACCCGTTAACGGGTAATTGGGTGCTAGTGTCGCCGCACAGAAATAACCGCCCATGGTTAGGTGCGACTGAGAAAAATGCCCCTTCAAACCTACCAGAACACGATGAGACATGCCCATTGTGTCCAGGTAATCAACGCGCTAATGATGTCCATAATCCTCAATATGACAAAACATTTGTGTTCACCAATGACTTTGGTGCACTCATTCCACAGGTCGCGGAGCAAGCAGCACAACTTGAAACAAACCCATTATTTGAAATAGAAGCCGCTACGGGTGAGTGCCGGGTGATTTGCTTTTCACCTAAACACAATAAAACCCTACCCGAGCTGCCTGTTAATGAGATTAAAGACGTTGTCGATACCTGGAAACAGCACTATATAGAATTGTCTGCTCAGTATGCTTGTGTGCATATTTTTGAAAATAAAGGCGCTGTAATGGGCTGCTCACAACCGCACCCACATGGGCAGGTTTGGGCGCACAACCATTTATCGACAGAAATCCAATTAGAACAAGCCAGCCAACATCAATATCAACAAACACACGGCAGCAATTTACTCGCCGATTATGTTAAGCGTGAAATTGCCGATGGTGAACGCGTGGTATACCAAAATGACCACTGGCTAGTTGTTGTACCATTTTGGGCGGCATGGCCATTTGAAACGTTATTAGTGAGTAAAGATGACGTACGTCATTTTGGCCAATTAACTGAAGCGCAATCAACCGCTCTCGCTGACGCCATAAAAGTGCTCACTACTCGTTATGACAACGTGTTTAATTGTAGTTTCCCATACTCAATGGGTTGGCACTGCGCCCCAAGTGACTTAGACGATGATAGCCACTGGCGCATGCATGCACACTTTTATCCACCGTTATTGCGTTCTGCTACGGTAAAAAAACACATGGTCGGCTATGAGATGCTAGCCGAAAGCCAACGCGATTTAAGCCCTGAAACCGCTGCAAAAATATTAAAAAATGCCAGCGACGTACACTACACCGAAGGAAATCAACATGACTAACAACGCGCTGCAGGCATTGTTTACCCAGCAATATGGATCAGATGCGCAAGGTGTGGTCAGCGCACCGGGTCGTGTTAATTTAATAGGTGAATTTACCGATTACAACCAAGGGTATGTTTTACCTTGCGCCTTAACATTTCGCACTCAAGTGCTTTTTCGTTTACGCGACGACAATAACGTTAATGTTATCTCGACCATGTATCCTAATGAGCAAGAAGGCTTTGAGGTTAATCAAACGATTACTCAAGGTAGCTCGCAATGGGGTAACTACATTCGTGCAGTCGCTTTTGTGCTAAACCGGGCGGGCCACCAGCTCAAAGGGGTTGATTTACTGATTGAAAGCAACGTCCCTCAAGGCAGTGGTTTATCATCATCTGCCGCCCTTGAAGTGGCGATTGCAGGTATGTTCAATCACGTGTGTGGTTTGAATCTTAGCGAAGAGCAAATTGCGTTATTTGGCCAAGAAGCCGAAAACGACTTTATGGATTGCCAATGCGGCATTATGGATCAGCTTATTTCAGCAAAAGGTCAACAAGACCAAGCCTTATTGATTGACTGCCAAAATCTACACACTCAAGCGGTAACCATTCCTACCGACTTATCGATTGTAATTGTTAATTCAAACTATCCACGTAAATTAGTCGACAGTGAATACAACCAACGCCGCATAGACTGTGAACAAGCTGCAAGCAAAATGGGCCTAACCACGTTACGCGACGCTAATTTGACATTACTAGCACAAACAAAACCGCAAATGAGCGCAGACGAATTTGCCCGCGCCCATCATGTTATTACCGAAAACGACCGCGTGATTGCCGCCACCAAAGCGCTAGCCAATAACGACATTGAACAACTGCGAATATTGATGACCGCATCGCACCAGTCACTCAAGCATGACTTTGAAGTGACCGTGCCAGCAACCGACGGCCTAGTGCAAATTTGCCAACAAGCTCTGGGCGATCGTGGTGCAGTACGCATGACAGGAGGTGGTTTTGGCGGTGCGATTGTTTGTTTATGTCGTCATGAAGATGTGGCGGTCATTCAGCAAGCGGTTGAACAGCATTACTTTGCCAAGTTTAACCTGCAAGCCGACATCTATGTGTGTACCGCAGGTAACGGACTGACAGTACAGCCATTCTAAATCGACCATCATTAATCAAACAGTCATCTATGCGGGCATGAACTAGCGCCCGCTATGCATCAGCCTAATTGATGCTTATGGAAATGAACTACCGAAAAGGACAGCATTGATATGTTCAAAAAAACACTCATTTGTGCAGCACTTATATGCCTAGGTACGACCTCAGTAGTGACTGCAAAAACACTTAGCACTGACGTAAAACCTGCACCGCAACCAGAACAGCTTTACCCAACACAGTTGCCCAAAGAAGCTTTACCAGAATTAGCTCAAGTTGGCCAATATCCAGTTGGCGTAAAAACCGTTCAGCTGGTGAATAAACAGCAATATAACCCAAGCAGCCAAACCCTTGAAGACCGCAAGCTAACCGTAGAAGTCTGGTACCCAAGCAATAAAACCCCAACGACCACACCCAAAGCGGTTTACCGTGACGAAACGCGCTTAGGCTTACCCTTTGCATTACAAGGCAATGCCACTCGCGAAGCCGAAGTGGTTAACTTAACAGGCCAGCCATTCCCATTAGTGGTGTTATCGCACGGCTATACAGGTTATCGCACCATTATGTTTTATTTGGCAGAGCATTTAGCCTCACACGGTTATGTCGTGGCAGCACTTGATCATACCGACTCGACCAATGCCGACGTCGACATGGTTAATGCACCGTTTAGCGGTTTTTTTAGTACGCTACTGAATCGCTCTCGCGATCAGCAATTTACTCTTGATTATTTTACTAGCACAGACAATTTTGTTAGCAGCATAATCGACACTCAACGTGCTGGATTAATTGGTTATTCAATGGGCGGCTATGGTGCGGTAAATACCGTTGGCGGCTGTTACCAATTTAATCAACAAACCGCGGCCACGTTTACCGGCAGTAAAGATGTGAATGTGATTAATGGTGCGATTGCATTGCTCAATACCTGTGCTGGTGGTCAATCTGCACCAGCAAAAGTCGACCCTAAATGGAAAGCCATGATAGCCATGGCACCTTGGGGCGGTAACTATCAACTGTTTAATCCTGAGTCGCTTGCCAAAATCACTACGCCAACGTTATATGTTTCTGGCGATCTTGATGATATTTCAGGATACAAAGGCATCCAATCGCTATACCAACAAACTGGTGGCGACAGCACTTATATGCTTACCTATCACAACGCACGCCACAACATAGCACCTCATCCTGCACCACAAGTTGCTTACCAAAATGAAATAGACCTTGGCCATTACTTTGAGCCAGCATGGAGCAACACTCAACTCAACACCATCAATAAACACTTCGCATTAGCCATGATGGATTGTCATGTTAAAAATCAACAAGATAAATGTGCATTCTTACAACTCAATGGCCAATCAAACGAACAAGATGCCCAAGGCAACCCAACACCCGCATGGAAAGGATTTGCCCATCGCTACGCGACAGGCATGTCATGGGATATGAAAACGCCTAAGTCTTAGTCATTTGGCGATTACCATTCTGAAAATAAACTGTCGATATTTGACAGTTTATTTTTAAGAAATCACCGTTCTGAATTAACAAGCCATCAACATATATTGAACTGAGCCACATTGAATTCGCTCAAAACAGAGTGACTCAAGCATTTGAAAAATATACAAAAACAACCACGTAAAATAAAGCAACCTGCAATACTGATGTAATTAACGCTCAACAATGAGTAAAAAAAATCAAAAAATGCTAAGCGATCAGTATCACATTGTTAAGAAAAGGTTGATATTTAACCTCAATTACTATATTTATAAGATAAATAAGCTTTAATTAAAAAATCAATATTTATAAAAAAGCAATAACATCAACTGGGGGAAGAAAAATGTCTACAAAAGGAATCGCTACTTTTGGCAAGAGAACGACGTTAGCACTTGCTATTGCTGGGGCAATAGGCAGTGTTCACGGAGTAACAGCAGCAGAAGCTGACACTCAAGCCAATGAGCAAATTGAAGTCATTGCTGTAAAAGGGATCCGCAGCAGTTTAAAAAACTCTATGGCCGACAAGAAATCCGCATCAGTGGTTTCAGATGGCATTTCGGCAGAAGATCTGGGTAAATTTCCAGACTTAAACGTTGCTGAGTCATTACAACGTATTACAGGTGTCTCTATTGACCGTAGCGGCGGCGAAGGTCAAGCCGTTACCGTTCGTGGTTTTGGCCCACAATTTAACACGGTACTGGTTAACGGCCGCCAAATGGCAACCGACAGTGCGGGTCGTGAGTTTAACTTCGACATTTTAGCGGCTGAGCAAATTACCGGCGCCAACGTATACAAAACCACTAATGCTAGCATGCAAGAAGGCGGCATTGGCGGAACTATCGACCTAACAACTGCACGTCCATTTGATTACAGCGGCTTGCAAATTGTAGGGTCAGTAAAAGGCATGTACGAAAGCCTTTCAGAAGACGTATCGCCTGCGTTTTCAGGCTTAATCAGTAACACCTTTAATGACGAAACCATGGGTGTGTTATTGGCTGTAAGCCACCAAGAACGCAGTGTTCAAGTTAACCAAATCAATACAGCTGGCTGGCGCGGTGGTCAAACGATTTCTAACGCACGTGATGGCGTATTATTCACTAATGCCTATATCCCACGTAACTGGGACCAAATCGTTGATGAGCAAGACCGTACTCGTACCAACGCCAGTTTAGTTTTTCAATATGCACCCTCTGACGATGTCAGCATTACTTTAGACGGCTTTATCTCTAAGTTTGAAGTCGACTCACAAGTGACCGATTTAGCCTCATGGTTTGAACCCGATCGTGTCGGCAGTGCCACGATTGACCCTTCTACTGGGACGCTATTAACCTTTAGCCAGGATGTTGGCTTACATCAAGGCAGTGGCGATCCAGCAACCGACTTTGTATCGCACACACGTAACTCTCGCGATGTCACTAACAGCGGTGTTGGCTTAAATGTTAAATGGGATGTCACTGAGCAGTTAGTCGCTAAATTTGACGTATCAAACTCAAATGCAGAAAACGATCGCGCTGGCCGTGACCGCTTTAACGTTGTGGGGATGACCAACAGCTATTCATTTGACGGTACTGGCGGCGTGCCAACGGTATTACACGATGGATTTACAAATGGCAGCTTGCCAGATGCTAATCTAGCGCGCTTACATTACAACGAAAAAGGTAATCAATTCACTGATGAAGATGAAATCACTGAATTCAAAGCTGATTTTGAGTACACCCCAGATTCGTTAGTTTTCACTAAAGCTAAATTTGGTGTTTATCGTCAAGAACGTGAAAAGTCGAGCTATCAAATCTTTGGTAGTCAGTGTCAATTCTGTGGTTACGGCACAGATGCTCCAATCGACGCGATTGACTTTAGACCTTACACAGCCAATAACTATTTCTCTGGCTTAATCGACACCTTCTACACCTATGATGGCGATGCGATGGTGGATTATTTAGCTGCTGAAGGCTATCCCATTACGCCAACATTACAAAACAACCGTTATACCATTAATGAAGATGTCACCAGCCTATACATGAACTTCACGTTTATGTATGACGTTGGCGATATGCCATTAACCGTTGATTTTGGTGCGCGTTACTCAAACACAGATGTGGATGTGAGTGCAGTACAAAGCTATATCTCTGACGTAGTTCCTACCAGCGATGCAACCTTATTTGCTAACGTGTATGGCCCTGCTAATGACATCACTCAAGGTACGTCTTACTCTAACTTATTACCAAGTTTAAACATTAAGTTAGATCTGCAAGATGATATGGTTTTACGCTTTGCAGTGTATGACTCATTAACTCGCCCAACCATGTCTCAGCTTTCGCCTGCGACAAACTTTAATGAGCCACGCCGTCAAAACTTAACCGCAAGTGGTGGTAACCCTGCACTAGAGCCATTCCGTTCTGAAAACTGGGACGTGTCTTACGAGTGGTATTACGACGATGCAAGCTTATTTAGCTTTGCATTCTTCAGCAAAGAAGTTGACGATTTTATCGTGAGCTTAACTGGTGATGAAACGTACCAAATGACCGACCGTAGTGGTCCTGATTTCAACTGTAGCACCACTAACTCAGACCTATGTACTAGCGACGTTGTGGCAACCACAGAAGAGCTAAATGGTCAGTCTGAAGTGTATACAGTGACACGCCCACGCAATGGTGAATCAGCACGTATTACCGGTTACGAAATTGCGTTAACTCACGTATTCGACAACGGTTTTGGTGTAACAGCTAACGCGACCGTAGTAGATAGCAACGTTAAAGTGGATGCTAACTCTACCCAAAGCTTCGCACTTGAAGGTTTAGGTGACTCACAAAACTTAATCGTGTTCTACGAGCAAGATAACTGGCAAGCACGTGTTGCATTTAACAACCGTGAAGGCTTTTTACGTCAGCTAGATAACGGTTTTAACGGTGAGCCAATTAAAACTGAAACCTTCGGACAGTGGGATATTAGCGCGAGCTATGATATCAACGAAAATGTATCTGTTTTTGTTGAAGGCATTAACATCACTGAAGAAGAGCTAGTGCAAACAGGTCGTTTCGCCAACCAGGTTTACTCGGTTGAAGACAACGGTTCACGCTACGCAGTAGGGTTAAGAGGCAAGTTCTAAGTTATAAGCCTTAAAAAGACAGGTGCAAGCGCACCTGTCTTTTTGTTTATAACAAGACCGACAAACTTCACCTTGTGATAGTGTTTAAGCACTCAATTGCAAACAGGATGTTAACCCAATGGCAAAAGCAGTAAAAAAAATAATCATTGTGGGCGGCGGAACAGCGGGCTGGTTAACGGCAGCAATCATTGCATCGCATCATAAAAACCAAACAGGCCAGACACAGACAATAGACATAAGCTTAATCGAATCGTCAGATATTCCGACTGTGGGGGTGGGAGAAGGTACCTGGCCAACCATGAAAAATACCCTACAACAGATAGGGTTGAACGAAAGTGACGTTTTTAGAAAGTGTCATGCGACGTTTAAACAAGGCGGCAAATTTGTCAGCTGGGTGCATGGCAATGGCGACTTTTATTATCACCCTTTTACCGTACCATTGGGCTACGGCCGCCTCGATTTGGCGCCATATATTGATAATATTAAAGATTACGCCGAACAAACCAATTTTCAACATGCTATTTGCGAGTCAGGCCTTGCACCGCGCAGCATGGCAGAGGGTGACTATCAAGGCACATGCAACTATGCCTACCACCTCGACGCTGGCGCCTTTGCCGACTTGCTCAAACAACACTGTAAAAGCCAGCTCAACGTTAATCACATTATTGGTACGGTCGACCATGCTAGCGTCGACAGCCAAGGTAATATCAGCAATGTAACACTTATCGATCAAGCTCCTATCGAAGGTGATTTATTTATCGACTGCACCGGGTTTGCATCGTTATTGCTCGGAAAAACCTTAAACGTTCCTTTTATTAAGCTCGACCATGTACTGTTTAATGACCGCGCAATCGCCATGCAAGTGCCTTACGACAATGCCGACAGTCCCATTGCGTCACACACTATCGCCACCGCACAAGATTCTGGTTGGATTTGGGATATCGGCTTAACGCACCGCCGCGGCGTAGGTCATGTTTACTCAAGCCGCTTTATGAGCGACGAACAAGCAGAAGCCAATTTACGTCGTTATATTGGTCCTAAAGCAGACGGATTACCCGTAAAGCATATTCGTTACCAAAGCGGCCACCGTGAACGTTTTTGGCAAAATAACTGTGTCGCTGTAGGTATGGCGGCAGGATTTGTAGAACCACTTGAAGCGACCGCCATTATGCTGATAGAAATATCAGCCCGCTACATTGCTGATAATTTACCGGTTAACGATAACGTCATGGCATTAACGGCCAAACGCTTTAACCAACAAATGGATTATCGCTGGGGTCGTATCGTCGACTTTTTAAAACTGCATTACATGTTAACCAAACGTCCAGAACCTTATTGGCAGGCGCACTGTAATCCAGACTCTATCCCGCAAAGCCTACAAGACGACCTGAGCATGTGGGCATTTAGAGGCCCCACCAGCAAAGACTTTAATGGGCCAAATGAACTATTCCCTGCGGCCAGTTATCAGTATGTTCTTTATGGTATGGAGTTTACGCCAGACTATTCGCAACACGCCCACTTGTACCAACAACACGCGCAAGCGTCGCAAATATTAAATCGCAATGTTCAGCTCACGCAGCAGATGCTCAATACTCTGCCGCCTCATCGTGACTTTATTGAACAATGGTTAACTCACTCTCAACAGTAGAATAATAATATGAAAACACTGACAGAATTAACCCCACAACAACATCAAGACTTACGCATAACAGACGACTGTGCCATTCAATTTGCCCAGCAGCAAAACATTATGAACCTGCGAGTCACCGAAGTGAGTCAAGCAGCGTGTTGTATGCCGATTTTTTATGTGCGTAATAGCCAAAATGGCCAATGGGTATTAACCGGCTTTACCAGTTTTGAGCAAGGGAGCAACTTGTTTATTGAACAAGGTCAATGGACGGCATTACACACGCCAGCAAACATGCAAACCTTTCCATTTTTCTTAATGAAGTCGCCAGAAAACCCACAGCAATACACCATTGGTGTTGATCAAACGCACTCCGCGTTTTCAACCACCAGCGGCAAGAGTATTTTTGAAGCCAACGGCAAAGCATCGCTGCATTTGTCCAGAGTTAAAACGTTACTTGAAGCCGATATCAAAAACGATATTCGCACCCAAGAATTTAACCAATACATCAGCCAACTTGGCTTATTACGTCCGATAAATATTTTAGTGCAACACCAAGATGGCAGCACACCCAGTTTATCTGGCTTGTACACCATCGACGAAGACAAACTGCAATCACTCGACAAAGATGCCTTATTTGAACTGCACCACAAGGGGTATTTGGCGCCGTTACAAGCCATGTTGATGTCGTTATTTCAGCTTAACAGCCTGATAAAACGCCACAATAAGGTTGCAACATTATCGCCAATTAAAAATATAAAACTAGAAGTTAGTAAAAAAACGGCAGCATAACAATACCCAACACACGATTGGGAAAGGAAAAACAATGTCTGAAAACATGATCCAATTATCGGTATTTGCCTTTGTCACGGCAATTATTGGTTTATTAACTTACATGAAATGTCGCGGTGCCAACCGCCAACAGAGCACACAAAACAAAGAATACTTCTTAGCTGGGGGAGGCCTAAGTTGGGTATTTGTTGCGGGCTCAATTACGTTAACCAATTTGAGTACCGATCAGCTGGTGGGGATGAACGGTAACCAAATGGCATTACTGGCTTGGTGGGAGTTTTCTGCGGTTATCGGGTTAATCATTTTAGCTAAATTGTTTTTGCCTGTTTATTACAAATACAACTGTACAACAACAACCGAACTGCTAGAAAAACGATATAACAACAAACATATACGTGCCGTTATCGGCGCTATTTTCTTTTTAGGTAATGCATTTATCTACATGCCTGCGGTGATTTATTCTGGGGCGCTGTTTATGCAAACCATGTTTAACGTCGACATTCCGTTAATGTATATTGCTGTTGCTTTTGCCACATTGGGTGCGGTTTATGCCTTCTTTGGTGGCTTACGTGCAGTTGCGGTATCAGACACTTATTCAGGCGTATTGCTTTTAGGTATGGCCATTTTTGTGGTGTTTTTAGCCTTAAATGCCATTAACTATGATTTCTCTGACATTCCAGCTGAACGGTTAACCTTTATTGGTGACAATGATTCACCTTTGCCTTGGCATACTCTGCTTACCGGTATGATCTTTATTCAAATGTTTTACTGGGGCACCAACCAAACGATCACCCAACGTGCAATGGCGGCTCCCACCCTTAAAGAGGCACAAAAAGGGGTCTTTGCCGCTGCCGCTATTCGTATTTTAATTGTCCCTGCGATTGTGGTTATCCCAGGTATTGTGTCGTACAAATTGTATGGCGATATCGGCGATGCAGCCTACGGGCGCATTGTTGGCGACTTAATGCCGACATGGTTAACTGGTGTATTTGCTGCCGCTATGGCCGCTGCGGTTTTGTCGACCTACAACAGCTTGCTAAACTCAGCAACTGCGCTGTATGTATGTGATATTCATGAAGCCTATATTAAGAAAGACCCTAATGTAGTGCGCTTGAGTGGTTGGGTAACCTTGTTACTGAGTATCCTGACATTGACTCTGGTACCTATTTATCAACAAGCAGAAAGTATTATTAACTTACTACAACAGCTAAACGGTTTACTCAGCATGCCTATTTTGTCGATATTCATTGTCGGCTTGGTATTCAAAAATATTGATGCTCGTGCAGGCATTGGCGCGGTTATCTTTGGCGTATTGCTGTATGCCTCATTAACGTTTGAGTTTTCACCATTCTATTCAAGCTGGCACTACATTCATTTAATGCCAGTAACGTTAGCAGCCTGCGTATCTTTCGCATTACTCGCTAACCGATTCGTGTTTGGTAAAAAAATCCAATTTGCCTCACGTGATGATATCGAAGTCGCTTAAACCTCGCAGATGTCATCAATAAAAATGAGCACCCATTGTGGTGCTCATTTTTTTAGCTTAAAGAAGTCATCAATCATGCCGATAAATGATATTAAGCCTTAATGAGCTAATATAATAAAACTGAACAAAAAGTGACGTTTATCCGGTCTTAATTTTTAGACAATAATACTAAGGTACTTACTATGCTTAATGCTTTTAACACTATCAAAGCGCGTATTCTATTAGGTTACGCTGCGACGGTGCTTATGACCTTAGTCGCCGCGGGATTACTCAGTAGCAGTAACCAAACGGTTAAACAAGAGGTTGCTGGGTTTGTAGATGGTACTTTACCCGCATTAAAAAGCATTACGAAAGTTCAAAGCCATGCTAAAGAGTTAGTATTAATTGGCTATTCGCTTTACGGAACCACAATAAGTGTCAGTGAGTTTAGTGAACAAAAAAACTTACTGACACAAAACCTAAATCAACAATACCAGCAGCTCAATTCCGTAACATCAGCACAACTCATGCCGCAAATTGACGCCCTTTATGCAGCGTTATCATCATTAGAAAACATCATGAGCAAGCAATCTGTTGATTGGGACACCGCGCGCGAACAACTGAGTAAACTCAATAATAGTGCCAACGACTTAAAAGACCGCCTTGATACACTTGCACAAGATATCTCTGGCCAAGCCAATCAAAATGCGATGAACATCCAAAAAGAATTGGGTGACAATACATTGCTGATATATGTGCTGGTGGGCCTTATGGTATTGGTGGCTGTAGGTGCATATTTAGCGGCGCAAAAACAAATTGCCAGTCCAATCCAACAGCTGTCAAACGACCTGACTCGTATTGCTCAAAACCGTAATCTAAAAGCTCAGCTCTCTGATGAATGCATTGTTGAAATCAGTAATGTGGCCACCAGCGTCAATGGATTAATCAAGGTATTCCGCTTAGGCATGAATGATGTACATGATGCTATCGCCAGTATCAGCCAAACAGTGGCACAGCTGAGTAACACCACCGGAAAGTCATCCGCTTCAGTTGATGAGCTGCAATACACTATTGTCAGTTTAGTGGATGTGATGTCGCAGCTTGAACAACAAATGGAACAGAGTGTTGAGCATTCTCAAAGTGCAGCTGACTCGGCTCAACAAGGTGCACAAAGCATGGTTGAAGGGCAAAAAGAAGTGAAGCAAACGGCAGACAGCATTAGCGTACTCGCGCAAGATATTGAAACAACCGCGAGCATGTTACTGACACTACAAAACTCCGGCAAACAAGTGGCTACAGTGGTAAAAACCATTGCTGATATTGCCTCACAAACGAATTTATTATCATTGAATGCTGCCATTGAAGCCGCGAGAGCGGGCGAAACAGGCAGAGGGTTTGCAGTAGTGGCAGATGAAGTTCGCACCTTAGCGTTGCGCACACATAACTCAACGGTGGAAATCAATTCAATGCTGGCCAATATCGTCGAATCGATTCAATCTGCGGTTGACAACATGGCGTCAAATCAACAAAAAGCACAACAATCTGTATCATTAGCAAACCAATTAGTGTTAACACTTGAACAAAGCCGCCAGCTCATTCTCTCTCTAGCTACTGTTAGCCAAGAATCAGCCATGCTAGCGCAAGCATCCCAACAACAAGCACACACAGTTAAGCTTAAGGTGCAGGACTTCACACTACTAGGGGAGTCGGTATCGACTGGAAATCAGCAAATTAGTGAAGCGGGTAATAAGTTGAGTAATTTAGCCGATAAGCTAACCAACACTGTCGATCAGTTTGAACGTTAAATCGTAGAATAAAATAGTTTATCTTGGCGGTTTTTGTTTTAACCAAATCCAAAAACCGCTCAACGACACCATCAATAATGCGAGGGCAAACAAGTCCCATAGCCATATCGTTAAATGACCAAACAAGCGCCCACTGTGTAAATCAAGCATGACTCGTTGCCAGCTTAAGTTGGCGCTGCGGGCTCGATTAATAATGGCCTTGTCTATCTCATTATTGGCGCTTACCCAGGCATTAAACCCATTCGGTAACGACGCCAATTGCCAGTCAATAAGTTGCTCATCGGCTTGGTAAATACCATTAGCCGTATTAAGCCATACTCGATTATCAACAACCGCTAACCCAAGCAAATCCGCAGGCAGCCCAGTGCTGCTACCTTGGGTTTCTTGTAACTGGCCTTGTTTATCAAATAAATATAACTGCTGCGCATCTATCGCTACGATCATATTACTGGCATACGTGGCACTTATTAGGGTGTCAGCCGCCTCTAAAATCATCTGTTGATTTTGCCACAGTAAGTTGTCGGTAATGTATAAAGCAGAAGAGGCCTGGCCAAATTGAGCAACATGCTTAGGCGCAGCAATGCCGTAATAATCTAATAACCATGCTTGAGTCACACCGGTTTTATCTAAACCTAAGTCGTCACTGTGGTTAATGGCCACACCCGTTAAGGTTAACAGTAGAATAAACAACGCGCTCGCCAAGCCTAAGCGACGATGCCAAGGGCGAAGTACGCGTAAAAATTGAATTCGTAGACTGTTTCTAGAGGGTTTTGTCACGCTAACCTGCTTAAAAATGGCTTATTTATTGATATGGGCATCAAGCAACAATGCGATGCGCGAGAGTTTTGTCAATGCTCTCACCGACAAGGTAGCCCCAGTAATACCGTCAATGTGTTTGTCGAGCTGATGTTGCTCAGTTAATTTTGCCGCTTTAAATTGGTCGGTAAAAAAATCATGGCGTACTTCATCACCACGGCTTTCTCGGTACACCAATACTTTAGTTTGAACAATTTGCTGATTTTTTACGTGAATACCCACCGTAATCGGCGACTCTTTCCCAATCTCATCCATAATCCACACGGTTTCATTATTATGTAACCAATAACGCACGCGCATTTTAGTAAATCGATGGGCTAAAATTGCCTCTACAGCTTGTTTTAAATCATCATCGAGCCATAACACTTTGGCATCACCGCTATTGCCGTTAAATGCCTGGCTTATAAACGCATCATTTGACTGGTATTGGGTGGCAGCCTGCGCACTATGCGTTGGCATATACCCTACAAACAACAGTATAAAAAACACTAACACCGAACGAAACATTGGCACATACCATCCATAAGCAATCATAAAAAATACGGGTGCCGACAATATACACTGTTGGCACCCATTTTTATCGATAATCGGTTTTACCGAAAATAACGTTAAGACTTGTCAGTGCTTAGAACTGATAACCAACGCCTAGGTTAAAGCCGTCTGAATCAGCTGCACCGCTGATTTTTTCAAAGTCAGCTTTAAACACTACGTTTTCGTGTAACCAGTAGTTCACACCCACGTTAGTTTGCTTTTTCTTGGTGTCAGCGCTGTCACCGGCATTGTTGTCCCACTCGTTGTAACGAGCAAATACACCAAACTGGTCATTAATACGGTAAGCAGGCTCAATATAGAAACCATTTTGCTTATCACGACCTAACGCTTCAGCTTCTTGACCGTCGATGTCCCACTGAGCAAACAATGCTTTAACGGTAAAGTTTTCGATGCTGTAAATAGCATGTGCTGTTACTAAGGTTGCAGAGGCAGTATCAACACCCGCTTCACCTTGCGTTAAATCTGATTGATATTGTACTGTGGCAGCAAGCTCTAAACCTGGTACAGCAGTGTACTTAACACGGCCGGTATAGGCTAAATCTTCACCTTTGGCTTCAGATACTTTTTGACGACCATTTCGGATCTTGTAACCCGAGCTTTGGTCTAAATACAAACCAGAAGTCACTGCTGTATCAAATGCTAAACCAGGAGCTGCTTTAACGTTAAGCGTTAAACCACCTTCCCACCATGTTGCTGGGATAATGTCTTTTTCTACCGGGTTACGCTCAACACCGTAAAACGTATTCGGTTCATGAGTTTCGTTAATAATACCGACTGGCATTAAAAATAGACCCGCTTTACCGGTAAGCATTTCATTGAAGTCATGCTCGATATAAGCCTGCTCTAACTCAACCTCGCCTTTTTTACCTTCACCAGCGATGGAGTGCTCAACTTCTAGTTCAGAGAAAAAACGAGTTGAGCTGTTAAATTCATGGCCAACAAATAACACAAAACGGTGGAAATCGAATTCTTTTTTATCGTTACCCGTTTTGTTGTCAGTAATGTTGTTGTAATGCAATTCGCCATAACCACCAATGGTGGTTGCTGACTTGCTAGACGCTGTTGCTTCAACAACATCGGCAGTGGTTTCTACACGCTGTTCAGTTTGTTCTAGACGCTTCTCAAGATCTTTTAACACTTTTTGTTGCTGTTCAATGATTTGGCGTAATTCTGTTGTTTCGTCAGACGCAGTAGCATAGTGGCTAGCAAACAGGCTTAATAAAGTAGCCGCAATTAACGTTTTTTTCATTTGGTTATCCTGATGGCTCAAAGTGAGCACTGTAAGCTTGTGTAAAGCTATGTAAATTTACGCGGATTATACATAATGCACACACTAATGCAAACCATTATCATTAAGATTGTTAACCAACTAAGCACTAGGTCACAACACTTACCAGACAATTGCAACAAACCGGAATAGACGAATTAGTTGCAAAAAAACGGCTTACCCGTTGAAGGTAAGCCGTTTTTATATCTATTTTATCAGTGTAGTAAATCGAACGCCCTCACCTGTTATTTACCAATATGTCTCTTATGATGAGTATTTATTTTTGCCGTTCAGATTGTTAACACTAACTTGCCAACATACTGTTTTTGTAAAAAGACTTCTTGCGCAGCATTAATGTCTTGTAAGGGAAAAGTTTTGGCAATAATAGGGCTCACTTTGCCTTGTTCTATACAATTAACCAGATTTTGAAAGACTTGTGGCTCAAGTACAGTACAACCAAAAAAGCTTAAATCTTTTAAGTATAATGTTCTGATATCCAGCTCAACTAATGCACCACCAATTGCGCCAGATACAGCATAACGGCCACCCGGTTTTAACACCGACAAAAACTGCGGCCATTGTTTTCCCGCCACAAGATCAATCACCACACTAACGCTGTTATCACCTAAAACATCAACCAAATCTGCATCTCTGGCAATAATCTGATCGACACCTAAATCGAGCAATTGTTGATTTTTACTTGGGCTCGTTATCGCAATAACATAAGCGCCGCGAGCCTTAGCTAACTGCACAGCTGCAGAGCCCACACCGCCAGAGGCACCTGAAATAAGCACGCGATCGTTAGCGGTTACATTTGCTCGGGTTAACATGTTTTCTGCAGTTGAATAAGAGCAAGGAAATGAAGCGAGTTCTGCGTCGGTCAACTTGCTGTTAATAGCATAAGCATGTTTGGCATCAACAACAGTATATTCAGCAAACCCTCCGTCACATTCAGAACCAAAATACCAAGGCAAGTCCAGTGACATCCCTTTTACATTAGCACACGCTCGCCAATACGTTGTTGATTTACATTCTTACCGACAGCAACAATCACACCGCAGACATCCGCCCCCTGAATTCGTGGAAAGGTTAACGGATTACCAGACCAACTCGCATCAGCGCTATCGCCTTCGGCTTTGGAATACCAAGCGATACGCGTATTAATGTCAGTATTATTCATCCCTGCGGCTAACACTTGGATTAACACTTCATCAGCATGTGGAGTCGGAACCGCAATATCGGCACGGTATTGCAGCATTTCAGGACCACCATGCCCGAGTAATTGCACGCCCTTCATAACACTTGGAATGGTATTCATTATGAGTTTATCTCCATAAGTTGCTTAACCGTTTGGTGAGCCGACACAATTGCCTCCGCCCCCAATAAAGGCCATGCACTAAAAATGCCTTCATGGAGTAAAAATAACTGCGTGGCTAAGTCGGCTCGCAGGCTTTGTTGAGCTAAAAACTGGCGAACATCTTGTTTATGTTGTTTAACGGCTAGGGTTATTTCAGCATTATCAGGAAAAGCCGCAATGGCGTTCATCGACATACACCCATGTGGCGCATATTGCAGCATCCACTGTTTGAGTTGGGCAAAAATATGATTAATAGCTTCAATTCCAGCAGCTGGTGAGTCTTGTTGTAAAAAATCCAAATAACGTTGATGACGGTATGCAAGCGCACCAATGATCATCGCCTCTTTCGACGGATAATGTTTATATAAGGTACGTAAACTCACCTCACTGGCTGTTTTTAACTGCGCCACACTGGGTTCAGCAAAGCCATACAGGCTAAATGCTTGTTCCAATCGCGCTGCAATTTGTTGCTTTAACATCTGACCCACTTGGTAGAGCGTTTATTCTACATCCAGGGTAGAATACTCACTCTACCCTGTAAAGTGTCGACACTTAAACACTCATTTAGTGCAGCCCTCTGTATGCTTAATTACCACACCACGATTTATAATTGCCGCTACAACAAACAATTCCCTTCGTAGGGAGCTTATTTGTCAGGTTTTTAAACCCAAAACACGCTATGATCTGCACTCATCGCAATACGCTAATGTCATCAATATAAAATGCCTAATCACAATGGCAACGATGACTCGCATCGCGAAATTTTATTCACTTTTTATCGACATTAGGCAATACCATGGCTATCAGAATTAAACTTAAACCCGGCCGCGAACGTTCATTAGACCGTCGCCATCCTTGGGTGTTTTCCAACGGCATTCACAACGTCAATGGCGGCAAACCTCAAGCCGGAGACACGGTTGACGTAGTCGCACATGACGGACGTTGGTTAGGTCGTGGCGCTTGGTCACCCGAGTCGCAGATTCAAGTCAGGGTATGGACTTTCGATAAACAAGAAGAAATTGATAGCGACTTTTTTGCAAGACGCATTAAACGCGCACAAGCCGGACGTGATGACCTGATAATTGAGCAAGGGCTTACGGGATACCGTTTAATTGCAGCTGAGTCAGACGGGTTACCCGGTATCACCATTGACCGTTACGCCAATGTGCTGGTATGCCAACTACTCAGTACCGGCGCTGAAAAATGGCGCGACACCATTGTTGAGCAGCTAGTGCTGCAATATCCAAATTGCGCAGTGTATGAACGTTCGGATGTTGATTCGCGCAAAAAAGAAGGCTTAGCGCCTGTAATGGGGTTACTGCACGGTGAATTGCCACCAATGCCAGTCATCATTGAAGAAAACGGCATTAAAATCGCAGTCGATGTAGTTAAAGGCCATAAGACCGGTTTTTACTTAGACCAACGTGACAATCGCGCTATGGCGGCTCGTTTCGTTAAAGGTAAATCTGTACTCAACTGTTTTTGCTACACAGGCACTTTTGGTTTGTACGCAGCTAAAGCGGGCGCGGCCAGTATTGAAAACGTCGATGTATCGGGTTTAGCACTGCAAACTGCGCGCGACAACATGGCAATTAATAACCTAAATGATGACCACGTTAACTACAACGAAGCTGATGTATTCAAGCTATTGCGCCAATATCGCGATGAAGGAAAAACCTTTGATGTCATCGTACTTGACCCGCCTAAGTTTGCTGATAATAAATCACAGTTAGATGGCGCATGTCGTGGTTATAAAGACATCAATATGATTGCCATGCAGTTAATGAACCCTGGTGGCATCTTGCTCACCTTCTCTTGTTCAGGCTTAATGCAGTCAGACTTATTCCAAAAAGTGGTGGCCGACGCGGCGTTAGATGCCAAGCGTGAAGTGCAGTTCATTGAACGCATGCACCAAGCAAGCGACCACCCTATTAGCAGCGCATTTCCAGAAGGTTATTACCTCAAAGGGCTTGTCGCTCGTGTTTGGTAATCGTTAAATAGACCTAATCAAAAAGGGAACAGTATCTGTTCCCTTTTTTGTTTAATGTAACTCAAGATACTTAACGACTTACTTTTAATGAGGCATAACACAAAACGAATAATTTTCGATAATAGCTCACTAAGATCTATCAACACTAATCAATAAATCACCATTTACCAGACACAATATTGATATACACCCCAACAACAATAACCACCAACATTGATGCTATAAAAGGGGCTGTACTCGGTACCATAAAAGCCATAAAAAGCGCAGCACCGAAGCATAACGTCACAGCAGCCAGTTTTTCTCGCCCAAGATTACTTTTTAACTTCAAGTTAACTCTTCATCTACTGAGCCGATTTATTTAAGCAGACTAAATCTGCTTTAAATTTACAATAAACACTCACACAAGACAGCCATTCAATGGGCTAATAATAATCAAAAAAAGCGACTACTCAATGAGTCAGTCGCTTGTTATCAAGCTTTAGCAGTTAAATACTCACCATTTTGTGGTGCTAAACTAAAAGAGTAAATTATTCATAGTATGTTGTTGTTTGTAATAATATCTCACTAAAATCAAAGATTTGATCTATAGTCTCTATCGGATGCCGAGTTTCATTTTTATCGACATCGAACAACCCAAGATATTTTTGTTTGGCATTAAAGTGCAAACGGCATAAAGGTTTGCGATTATTGTCATCTAATAACACACCAAAATAACTTTGGGTATCTCTTGCAATAATCCTAGTAGCATCAACCTTTTGCCTTAAAATAGCTTTAACAATATTAAAACCTTCAACTTCATCATTGGTAGTAATAATTTTAGGCTTATCATCATCTTGTGCATGTTGAACGTCTTCATCAACTTTAGACGTTTGTTCACCACCTATTGCTGATTTCAACCTGTCATTAATACTATCACTTAAAAATTGTCTTAAGGCTTTTTTAGTAATTTCAGTAAATTGCTGTTTAACTTTAGGTGTAAGTACGCCGTCATATGCTCTTGCAGCGAAAAATTTAATAAACTCTTCTTCTGGTTCTTTAAATTGCTCATTTAACAATTTTTTTATTTGATTTAAATATTTAAGTTCACCAGCCGCACTCACGATAGACTCAACATCAAATGAAGATTTAGTGAGTTTCTTAAGCTCTGGAACCAAATGCTCATCAATATTTAATAAATCTAAGGTTAAAAATGGTTTTTCATCCATCTTATTAGGGGCATCAAGATCGGTAAAAAATTGGTATTCTGTGCCGTTTGTTAAAATGGCCAAACGAGAGTTTGTAACCGAAAAATACCTAAAAAGTTGTCCTGCATGTTTAATGGATAGCTTTTCACCATATTTTTTGCATTCGATAAGAATTTGTACCTCGCCATCCTTAACTAATGCGTAGTCTACTTTCTCACCTTTTTTCGTGGCTATATCGGCAGTAAACTCAGGGATTACCTCGTTGGGATTAAAAACATCATAACCTAATACTGTATGTAAAAATGGCATGATCAACGCATTTTTAGTGGCTTCTTCAGTTTGCAAACTGGCTGCTATTTGAGGAATCCTTTTTGATAAAACATCTATTCGTTCAATAAAATCCATCTCATCGACCTCGTGTTAATGATTAATGTCACTCCAATTTCAAGTTAGCAGATAAAAACCAAATACCATAATAATTTTTTGAGCATTTTTCAGACAATAAAAAAGGCTTCCACAAGAAGCCTTTTTTAATTAAATCAAAAACTTATTCAACCGTAACGCTTTTTGCGAGGTTGCGAGGTTGGTCTACATCGGTACCTTTAATTAAGGCAACATGGTATGACAATAATTGCAGTGGAATGGTGTAAATCAGAGGTGCCATAAACTCATCACAATGTGGTACCTGGATGACTTTCATGGTGTCATCTGATTCAAACTCAGCATCGACATCGGCAAATACATACATTAACCCGCCACGAGCACGTACTTCTTCAACGTTAGATTTAAGCTTTTCGAGTAACTCATTGTTGGGTGCGACAACGATCACTGGCATATCGGCATCAATAAGCGCTAATGGGCCGTGCTTTAACTCACCTGATGCATAAGCTTCTGCGTGAATGTATGAAATTTCTTTAAGCTTTAGTGCGCCTTCCATTGCGATTGGATATTGATCACCACGGCCTAAGAATAGTGCATGTTGTTTGTCGGCAAAGTCTTCTGCTAATTCTGCAATGGCATCATTTAAGCCAAGCGCTTGTTCCACTTTAGCTGGCATTGATAACAAGCTTTGAGTAATAGCGGCTTCCATGTCGCTAGACATGCCATTATGACGACCTATAGCCGTAGTTAACATTAATAAGCCAGCAAGTTGTACGGTAAAGGCTTTAGTTGATGCGACACCAATTTCTACACCGGCTTTCATCATGTAAGCCATGTCAGATTCACGCACTAATGATGAACCAGCCGAGTTACAAATGGTTAAAGTGGCTTTATAGCCCATCTCTTTAGCAAGACGCATTGCCGCTAATGTGTCAGCAGTTTCACCAGACTGTGAAATAGTCACTAATAGACTATTTGGGAATAGGTGCGACTTGCGATAGCGAAACTCTGATGCAATTTCAACGTTACACGATACGCCAGCCCAATCTTCTAACCAATAACGCGCAGCCATACCCGCATGGTAACTGGTACCACAGGCAATAATTTGCACGTGTTTAATGTCTTTTAATAATTCTGCGGCATTTTCACCAAAAGCAGAATCCAATACCTTACCACCAGCGATACGCCCCTCTAAAGTATGGGCAATGGCTGTAGGCTGCTCGTAAATTTCTTTGAGCATGTAGTGACGATATTCGCCTTTATCACCAGCATCATGAGTTACTTCTGACTCTTTCATTTCACGCTGAACGGCGTTGCCGTCAATATCAAAAATATTGACGTCACGACGGGTAATTTCCGCTACGTCACCTTCTTCTAAAAAGGCAAATGAACGGGTAACAGGCAGTAAAGCAAGTTGATCAGAGGCAACAAAGTTTTCGCCTAAGCCATAACCAATCACTAACGGGCTACCACTGCGAGCAACAACCATACGTTCGCTGTCACGGCGGTCGATAACCACGGTACCGTAGGCTCCTTCAAGTTGTTTAACAGTGGCTTGAACTGCAGCTAATAACGTACCAGCTGTTTTAAGTTCGTGGTGCACAAGGTGACAAATGACTTCGGTGTCGGTGTCTGATGAAAACACATAACCTAAACCTTTAAGCATCTCGCGTAGTTTGTTGTGGTTTTCAATAATACCGTTGTGTACAACTGCAATATCACCCTCAGATAAATGTGGGTGCGCATTACGTTCACTTGGTTCGCCATGTGTTGCCCAGCGAGTGTGAGCAATACCGGTTCCGCCAGCCAGTGGCGCAGCGTCTAACGCTGATGACAACTCTTGTACTTTGCCTAAACGACGGGTACGGCTTAATTCACCTTGATGAATAACAGCAACACCTGCAGAGTCATAACCGCGGTATTCAAGGCGACGAAGGCCTTCTACTAAAATTTCTGCAACATCCCTTTGCGCAACAGCGCCTACGATTCCACACATATTAGTTGTTTCCTTTACTGTTTAAATTTAATTTTGTTTACTGAGCATATGGCGCGAGTAAGACTCTAACGCCATGTGCTGAAATAATGTCTACTGCTTGTGGGCTAATGTTGTCGTCGGTGACTAATACATTGACCACATCCCACGGCAGTTCTAGGTTGGGGATCCGTCGACCAATTTTGGTCGACTCTAATAACACCACCACTTCACGTGACATTTCGGCCATCACTTTGCTTAAGCCGGTGAGTTCGTTAAATGTAGTCGTGCCACGATCTAGGTCGATACCATCGGCACCGATAAACAGTTGATCGAAATTATATGAACGTAATACTTGCTCTGCCACTTGGCCCTGAAAAGACTCTGAATGTGGGTCCCAGGTGCCACCGGTCATCAATAATGTCGGCTCATTTTCAAGTTCATGAATTGCGTTTGCCAGTTGCAATGAATTCGTCATCACTACTAGGCCACGCTTATCATTAAGTTGCTGCACAATCCCTGACGTGGTGCTGCCACTGTCAATAATGATTCGGTTATGATCGCGAATAAGCTCAGCCGCTTTAGCGGCAATAGCTTGCTTATTTAACGATAACGTTTCATTGGCTAATTGCGTCATTTCCTGAGGTACCGATACCGCACCGCCATAGCGACGTAACAATAATCCGTGCGTTTCTAGCATGGCCAAATCTTTGCGGATCGTGACTTCTGAAGTAGCGAACAAACTGGCCAGCTCATCGACACTGACTTCACCTTGGTCGTTGACCAATTTAATGATCGAATGGCGACGTTGTTGAGTATTACGTTTGGTCATTTGATTAAAAATCTTTCACACAAGTTTCGAAGCGAAAGATATTTTAGCAGTAAATGAAACTTTATCTAGATCTGAATCGTTAAAATTGAAATAAAAGTACAAAAAAACCTCTGTGGTAAGCAGAGGTTTTAGCAGTAAACGCCAGTATTGAGCTTACGGTTTTACTTTTTAATCTTCACTGGACGTTGCCAACCTGCGATATGGCGTTGTTTTACACGGGTAATAACTAATTCATTTTCTGCTACATCTTTAGTGATAGTAGAGCCGGCACCCAAGGTGGCGTTTTTGCCAATAGTCACTGGGGCAACTAATTGAGTGTCGCTTCCTACGAAGACGCCATCTTCGATGGTGGTAATAAACTTATTAGCTCCATCGTAGTTACAGGTAATGGTACCAGCACCAATATTCACACCAGCACCAATAACAGCATCACCTATGTAACTCAAGTGGCCCGCTTTAGAGCCAACACCTAACACTGATTTTTTTATTTCAACAAAATTACCAATGTGCGCATCTTGCTTCAGTTCCGCCCCTGGGCGTAAACGAGCAAAAGGTCCAGCACTGGCTGCTTGCCCAAGCTTTGCGCCTTCAACGATGGTATAAGGTTTAATTTCAGCGTTATCTGCAATGTCACAATTAATCAGAATCGCACCAGCACCAATCGTGACATTATTACCTAATACCACTTTACCTTGGAATATGACATTGATATCAATCATCACATCCATACCCACGGTAACATCACCACGAATATCGATACGTGCAGGGTCGCGTAAATTGGCACCTTCTAACATGAGTTTTTCAGCAGCGCGAGCTTGGTAAGCACGTTCTAACTGTGCTAATTGCACACGATTATTTGCGCCTTCAACTTCAATGGCTGACTGGGGTTGTGACGTGGTAATAGCGACACCATCAGCATGAGCCATGGCAATAATGTCTGTTAAATAATATTCGCCTTGAGCATTGTTGTTAGATAACCGATTCAACCACGCTTTTAATTGCTTGCCGGGTACCGCCATGATGCCGGTATTCACTTCAGTGATTTTTAATTGGTCCGCGTTCGCATCTTTTTGCTCAACGATACCAACAACCTTACCAAACTCTCTCACAATGCGGCCATAACCTGTTGGATTAGTCAGATTGACAGTCAAAATAGCGAGGCCATTTTTCTCACGCGCGGCAAGCAAGCTTTCGAGTGTTGATTGTTGGATAAGCGGAACGTCACCATAAAGAATGAGTACGGTATCATCGTCGTTAATGTTTGGATTGGCTTGTGCTACCGCATGGCCAGTACCAAGCTGCTCGGCTTGCAATACCCAGTTTAATGTTTGCTCACCTAATGCCGCTTGTAGCTTATCTGCACCATAGCCATAAACTAATTGAATCGCTTGTGATCCTAATGAGTTAGCTGTGTCGATAACATGCTGAACCATACTTTTATGAGCAATTGGATGCAGAACTTTAGGCAAATCAGAGCGCATGCGAGTTCCTTTGCCTGCAGCTAAGATGACAACATTTAACGACATAATTAATCCCTTCAAACAACATAAATTCTAATTGGCGCTATTTTAGCTTAATCTCAATACAAATGGAAAAACTCACGATGTGGTATTTATGTATTATGCCATTCCGCGTTAGTAAGTGATCTCTCAGCGAGAATTTAAAAGGGCTTAAGCAAGGCGAATGACTGAATGAATAGTTATTCTCTTTCGAAGTCATGCAACGCAGTGTAAGCCCTTTTAAAACTCGCCTGAAAGGAATGCCCCAGCGGCTTTTGCTCTGCGTTCTCGCTATTTGAAAGGGAACAACCATTACTACATAGCGACGCCTTAATCAAAAACCGCTGGACGCATTCTGAGTGATCACCTATTAATGCGTAATGGTATTAAACGGCAATAAAAAAGGCGACTCATAATGAGTCGCCTTTTCAGCGTCAAATAATCAGATTATCTGGTGATATTTCGCTTGATGGTTTCAACTACTTTCAATTGAGCCAAAGACTTGGCTAATTCGATAGCAGCAGCTTCATAATTGAAGTCGGCGCCAGCATTAGCAATAGCTTGCTCTGCACGTTCCTTCGCTTGTAAAGCGGCTTTTTCATCAATATCATCGGCACGTAATGCTACATCAGCAAGTACTGAGATTGCAGTAGGTTGTACTTCCAGTAAACCACCTGAAAGGTACAACACTTCTTCACTACCATCTTGCTTGATAAAGCGCGCCATACCAGGCTTGATTGTTGTTAGTAGAGCAACGTGGTTAGGCATAATACCTAACTCACCTTCAGCGCCGTTCACTTCAAAAAAGCTCACTTCGCCGTGGTAGATGCTGTCTTCTGCACTAACAATATCAAGTTGGACTGTTTTGGCTGCCATCAAGTTCTCCTTAAAGAACTAAGCTTTACGGCCTAGTTATTTCTTTTTGTTCGCTTTTTCGATAGCTTCATCGATTGAGCCAACCATGTAGAACGCTTGCTCTGGAATGTGATCGAACTCACCTTCCAAAATACCCTTAAAGCCACGGATAGTGTCTTTTAGAGAAACGTACTTACCAGGAGAACCTGTAAACACTTCTGCTACGAAGAAAGGTTGAGATAAGAAACGCTCAATCTTACGTGCTCTGAATACCATGGTTTTGTCATCATCTGACAATTCATCCATACCCAAAATAGCAATAATGTCTTTCAGCTCTTTATAACGCTGTAATACAGTTTGTACACCGTTTGCAACATCATAATGCTCTTGACCAACAACCTGTGGATCTAACTGACGTGAAGTCGAGTCCAACGGGTCAACGGCTGGGTAAATACCCAAAGAAGCAATTTGACGAGACAATACAACAGTCGCATCTAAGTGAGCGAAGGTTGTAGCGGGTGACGGATCGGTTAAATCGTCCGCTGGTACATATACAGCTTGAACAGAAGTAATCGAACCAGACTTAGTTGAAGTGATACGTTCTTGAAGAACACCCATCTCTTCAGCTAGTGTTGGCTGATAACCTACTGCTGACGGCATACGACCTAATAGTGCAGATACTTCAGTACCAGCAAGGGTGTAACGGTAAATGTTGTCCACGAACAACAATACGTCACGACCTTCGTCACGGAACTTTTCAGCGATACTCAGGCCCGATAACGCTACGCGTAAACGGTTTCCTGGAGGCTCGTTCATCTGACCATAAACCATGGCTACTTTGTCTAATACGCCTGAATCTTTCATTTCGTAGTAGAAGTCGTTACCCTCACGAGTACGCTCACCAACACCAGCGAAAACTGAAAGACCTGAGTGAGCTTTAGCGATGTTGTTAATCAGTTCCATCATGTTAACTGTTTTACCAACACCAGCACCACCGAACAGACCAACCTTACCACCCTTAGCGAAAGGACAAACAAGGTCGATAACCTTGATACCCGTCTCTAAAAGTTCAGTTGAATTTGACTGTTCTTCGTATGAAGGAGCTGCACGGTGAATTTCATAACGCTCTTCTTCACCGATAGGACCCGCTTCATCAATTGGCTCACCTAGTACGTTCATAATACGGCCAAGGGTTGCAGCCCCTACCGGAACAGAAATTGGTGAACCTGAGTTTACTACCTCTAGACCACGACGCAGACCATCAGAAGAACCCATAGCGATGGTACGAACTACACCACCACCTAGCTGCTGCTGAACTTCCAGCACCAAACCATTGCAGGCGCCTTCGCCAGTGATCTTCAGAGCGTCATATACTCGAGGTACAGAATCTTGTGGAAACTCTACGTCCACAACCGCGCCAATTACTTGGACAACAGTACCTGTGCTCATGATTAATCCTCTAAACTTGATTTCGTTACCTAACCTAAACCGCTGCAGCGCCTGATACAATTTCCGACAGTTCTTGCGTAATCGCAGCCTGACGGGCCTTGTTATAGACGAGTTGCAAATCATCGATCATTTCACCAGCGTTATCTGTTGCCGCCTTCATTGCTACCATACGGGCAGCCTGTTCAGAGGCAATATTTTCAACAACGCCTTGATATACCTGAGACTCTATATAACGAGTTAATAATACATCCAAAATTTCTTTTGGATCTGGCTCGTAAATATAATCCCAAGGATAACTAGCTACTTCTTCATCTGATTTAGGTAAAGGTAGCAGCTGTTCGATCACAGGAGTCTGGGACATTGTATTAACAAATTTGTTAAACACAATATACAGACGATCCAGTTTACCTTCGTTGTAAGCTTTTAACATGACACGTACTGTGCCAATCAAATCAGCAAGTTTTGGCGCATCGCCTAAACCTGATGCATGGGCAGATATTTCACCACCAAAGCTTTTAAAAAACTGAACAGAACGGGCACCAATTGGGCAAAACTCAACATCTGCACCTTGTTCTTTCCATTTTTTAACGTCTGACACAACCTTTTTGAAAAGGTTGACGTTCAAACCACCACAAAGACCACGGTCGGTTGCTACTACTATGTAACCAACCCGCTTGGCATCTCTCACCTCTAAATAGGGGTGTTTATATTCGAGAGTACCTTGCGCTACGTGACCGATCACCTTACGCATATTTTCTGCATATGGACGGCTTGCTGCCATGCGTTCTTGCGCTTTACGCATTTTGCTGGCTGCTACCATTTCCATAGCGGAAGTGATCTTCTGAGTATTTTTAACACTCGCGATCTTGGTTTTAATCTCTTTAGCGCTGGCCATCTCTACTCTCCAATCTGGGACCTGAGGTGCCTAATGACACCCCGTGTTCATTATTACCAGGTTTGGGTTTCAATGAACTTGTCCATGCCTGCCTTTAACTCACCTTCGATATCAGCGTTATAATCGCCAGTAGCGTTGATGGTGTTCATTAGGTCAGCATGTTGACTGTTCATGTATGAAAGCAGAGCGGCTTCGAAGCGACCGATTTCATTTAAAGCAACACCTTTCAGGAAGCCTTTTTCAGCTGCGAAAATAGACACAGACTGAGCAGCAACACTCATAGGAGCATATTGTTTTTGCTTCATTAATTCGGTTACACGCTCACCATGCTCAAGCTGAGCACGAGTTGCATCATCTAAATCAGATGCAAACTGTGAGAACGCTGCAAGCTCTCGATACTGTGCTAGTGCAGTACGAATACCGCCAGACAGTTTCTTGATGATCTTAGTCTGCGCTGCACCACCAACACGAGAAACAGAAATACCTGGGTTAACTGCTGGACGTAAGCCCGAGTTAAACAAGTCAGTCTCAAGGAAGATCTGACCATCTGTAATAGAAATTACGTTGGTCGGTACGAACGCTGATACGTCACCAGCTTGGGTTTCAATAATAGGTAACGCGGTTAACGAACCGGTTTGGCCTGTTACTGCACCATTTGTGAACTTTTCTACATAGTTCACGTTTACACGTGAAGCCCGCTCTAATAAACGCGAGTGTAGATAGAATACGTCACCTGGGTACGCTTCACGTCCTGGTGGACGCTTCAATAGCAATGAAATTTGACGGTAAGCAACTGCTTGCTTAGACAAATCATCATATACGATTAAAGAATCTTCACCGCGGTCACGGAAATATTCACCCATAGAACAACCAGAATATGGTGCTAAGTATTGCAGAGCGGCAGCTTCAGAAGCTGATGCAACTACAACGATAGTGTTAGCTAGTGCGCCATGTTCTTCAAGTTTACGTACTACGTTAGCGATGGTAGAAGCTTTCTGACCAACAGCAACATAGACACACTTAATACCTGAATCTTTCTGGTTGATAATTGCATCGATAGCCATCGCTGTTTTACCAGTCTGACGGTCACCAATAATCAATTCACGTTGACCACGACCGATTGGGATCATGGCATCAACGGCTTTATAACCAGTTTGGATTGGTTGGTCTACTGACTTACGCTCAATAACACCTGGAGCAATCACTTCAACAGGAGAGAAACCGTCGTTGTCGACAGGTCCTTTACCATCAATTGGCTCACCAAGCGTGTTAAGAACACGGCCAAGTAGTCCACGACCAACAGGTACTTCAAGAATACGACCAGTTGTTCTTACTTTTGCGCCTTCTGCTAAATTAGCATAAGGGCCCATTACTACGGCACCGACAGAATCACGTTCTAAGTTCAACGCGATTGCAAAACGGCCACCAGGCAGTTCGATCATTTCACCTTGCATTACATCGGCTAGGCCGTTAATGCGAATGATTCCGTCGCTTACTGCAACAATAGTACCTTCGTTGCGAGCTTCACTAACGACGTTGAACTGCTCGATCCGCTGCTTAATCAGATCGCTGATTTCAGTGGAATTCAGTTGCATGCTTAAACTCCCAATTACGACTGCAGCTTGTCAGACAAACGCGATAACTTACCGCTTACCGAGCCATTAATGACTAGGTCGCCTGATTTAATAATCACACCGCCAATGAGCGATGCGTCGATGCTGCAATTCAGCTTAACTTTGCGTGCGAGACGTTTCTCTAGAGAAACACTAATTTGCTGTTGTTGCTCAGAAGTCAACTCAAAAGCAGAAACCACATCGGCTTCAACTTCTTTCGCCCACTCATTACGGTATTCAGCAAAAAGTAGCGATACTGCTGACAGTATCCCTAAACGACCGTTTTCAGCCATTACCTTTATCAGGTTTTGACCTTGCTCATTGACTTGCTCACCGCATACGTTAATAAACAGTGTGGCAAGTTGTGTACTCGCAAGAGTACCATTAAGCAATGGCTTGATTGATTCGTTTTCACTCACCAATGAAGCGAAAGTTAACATTTCTGTCCAACTTTCTACTGCTTTATGCTCAACAGCAAAATCAAAAGCTGCCTTTGCGTAAGGGCGAGCGATGGTGCTTAATTCAGCCATAACTCAACTCCCTTAATCAAATTTCAGCAACTAGTTTATTAACTATGTCACTGTGGGCTTCTGCATCGATTACACGTTCAAGGATTTTCTCAGCACCAATAATGGCTAGAGAAGCAACTTGCTTACGCAAGTCATCTTTTACGCGATTACGTTCGTTTTCAATTTCTGCTTGACCCTGAGCGATAATTTTAGCGCGCTCAGTTTGTGCTTCAACTTTAGCTTCTTCAACGATTTGAGCTTTACGCTTGTTAGCTTGCTCAATAATTTCGTTGGCAGTTACTTTTGCTTCTTTAAGTTGCTCAGTAGCTTTAATTTGTGCTAACTCTAGATCTTTTGCTGCACGGCCGGCATCTGCCAGACCATCAGCAATTTTCTTCTGGCGTTCTTCGATGGCATTCATCAACGGAGGCCATACAAACTTCATGCAAAACCACACGAAGAGAATAAAGGCAACCGTCTGACCGAGTAAGGTAGCGTTGAAATTCACAACAGCCTCCTAGTTAGATTAAAGACAGAAGCGTTAGTTAAAGCATTGCACCCAATGGGTTAGTAAATAGCATAAATAGCGCAATACCTACACCAATCATAGTTACGGCATCTAAAAGACCCGCTACGATGAACATTTTAACTTGTAACATAGGCGCCATTTCTGGCTGACGAGCTGCACCTTCTAAAAACTTTCCACCTAAAAGGCCGAAACCGATAGCTGTTCCTAATGCACCCATACCAATAAGTAGAGCAACAGCAATAGCCGTCATTCCTAATACAGTTTCCATATCTATCTCCAATATTCTAAATCGTTGTTATTAATGATTTAGGTCAAAAAAATTTTCGGTTACCCTTAGTGATCTTCATGCGCCATGCTTAAATAAACAATGGTCAACATCATGAAAATAAATGCTTGTAAAGTAATAACTAAAATATGGAATATTAGCCAACCTAGTTGTAAACCTACACCTAGAGCAGATAACGCCACGTTAGAACCATACATCAATGCAATAAGGATAAATATCAACTCACCAGCATACAAGTTACCAAATAGTCGCAAAGCCAATGAAATCGGTTTCGCAATTAAGGTGACTGTTTCTAGTAATAAGTTGACGGGTATCATTGCCCAATGGTTAAAAGGCTGAAATGTTAGTTCTTTAACAAAACCTGAAACACCTTTGACTTTAATGCTGTAGTAAATAATCAGCACAAACACACCAAGAGCTAAGCTAAAGGTAATGTTAACGTCAGTAGTCGGAACTACTTTAAGGTATGGGATACCCATTAGACTTGCTGCATGAGGCAACCAATCAACAGGGACCATATCCATGAAATTCATCATGAAAATCCACACAAAAATAGTCAGAGCTAAAGGCGCAATAACAGGATTGCGGCCGTGAAAGGTTTCTTTTACGCTGCTATCAACAAACTCAACAATCATCTCGACAAAACATTGAAACTTGCCAGGAACGCCTGTTGTCGCTTTCTTGCCAACACTGTAAAACAGCCATAAGAACAACATCCCAAGCCCAACCGAAAAGAGCAACGAATCAATGTGCCATGTCCAAAACCCTTCACCAACGCTTAAATTGGTAAGGTGATGTTGGATATAGCCCTGCGGTGTTAACGCTTCACCAGTTGCAGCCATGATTCATCCCACTTAACTTTGCTTGAAATATAAAGGTGCTATCCAATGCACAACTAACGCTAACGAATAACAGGTAAAAAGCGGCATAAAACCGACTTTCATATTGATAAACGCCAACGAAAACAATGCAATGGTCAAGAGCATCTTTACCGCTTCCCCCCAGTAAAAGCTTTTAACCACTTTTGCTGCAGAGCTTGCCCCACTATGTGAGAAAGCTAGGGTTGCGAATACAAAATTAGGAAGTACAGCGATAGTCGCACCTGCTAACGCAGACTGACCATACTGTGCTCCCCACATTACGAAAAATAGTATTGAAATAATACCCGCGACAATCGCTTGTACCAGCACTAATTTATAGGCTGCTAACCTACCACGACGCGCTAAAACATTACCCAACTTCATATCTCCGCATTATGCTTTTCGCGGTCCTAATGTTAAATTTAATATATTAAACTAGCCTTAAGATACAAAAAGCCTGCAAAGTATACCTTTTCGCGCTTTGTTTGCAACTTTGATGATGGGAAAACAACGATTTAATGAGTGAATTAGCGCTAAATATATAAAAGTAAAAATTAGCGCTGTGTCACAAAATTACTACATGAAATGGTTTAGTCAGCTTTTTAACGGATTTTACTTAAAATACCGTCTAATTCAGCGAGATTCTGGTAGTTTATTACAATTTTCCCTTTGCCTTTAGTACCATGGTTAATGGCAACTTTGGCACCGAGCCTTTCAATTAACTCTTGTTCTAAACGGCTAACATCATGATCTTTAGCATGAGTTTCGGCGACTTTAGCCGGATTTAAGGCTTTATTAACTAATCGTTCAGTTTCTCGAACAGTCATTTCCTTTGATGCAACTAATCGAGCTAAATTAGTCTGTTCATCCCCCTCAATGGCCAATAAAGCACGGGCATGGCCCATATCAATGTCACCGTATTCTAACAAACGCTTAACAGGCTCATTGAGACTGTTTAATCGCAATAAATTAGAGACACTAGCCCTAGATTTACCAACCGCATCTGCAACTTGTTGATGGGTTAATTCAAATTCTTCTAACAAACGCTGTAAAGCGATTGCTTCTTCCATGGCATTGAGATCTTCACGTTGAATATTCTCAATCAGCGCGATAGCAACCGCGGCTTCGTCAGCCACCTGTTTAACAATACACGGGACTTTATCGAGTTTTGCTAGTTGTGCAGCACGCCAACGGCGCTCACCGGCAATAATTTCATAATTACCATTTGCCACTTTACGTACAACAATAGGTTGAATAACCCCTTGTGAACGGATGGACTCCGCAAGCTCTTCTAATGCTTCTGGAGACATATCTTTACGCGGTTGGTATTTTCCTGTTTGAAGTTTATCCAGATCAAGGTGTATAAGTTCGCCTGCAGTCGTTAATGGCAAAGTATCTTCTGGTTGTTCGCTCTTACGACTTGCAGCATTGCTGTGGCTTAATAAGGCATCCAAGCCTTTACCTAAACCGCGTTTTTTTAACGTCATTTTTATGTCCTACGCTTGTTTGGGTTGTGTTTGCTGCTCAGCACGACGAATAATCTCACCCGCAAGGGCTAAATAAGCTTTGGCTCCAGCACTCGATTTGTCGTAATACATTGCAGGCGCACCAAAACTAGGGGCTTCTGCTAGACGAATATTTCGAGGAATGACCGTTCGATAAACCTTATCACCAAAATGTTGCTTCAGTTGGTCTGATACATCATTAGATAGACGATTTCGAGGGTCATACATGGTGCGTAAAATGCCTTCTATGGTTAACGTCGGGTTTACCATAGCACCAAGCTTAGTAATGGTATCAATTAACGCTGTAAGCCCTTCTAATGCATAATATTCACATTGCATTGGTACAAGTACAGAATCAGCGGCTGACATGGCATTAACTGTTAACATATTTAATGACGGTGGGCAGTCGATAAAAATATAATCGTAATCGTCTCTAATTGGCGCTAATGCATTGCGTAAACGGATCTCGCGAGCATAAAACTCCATTAACTTAATTTCTGCCGCCGTGACATCACCATTACCAGCGATCAAATCAAACTTACCTACGGTATTTTTGATCACGATGTCTGCAAAGGGTTTTTCTTCTACGAGGAGCTCATAGGCGGTATTGTCGACATTGTATTTATCAACGCCACTGCCCATAGTTGCATTGCCTTGAGGATCTAAATCGATCAACAACACTTTACGCTTTGTGGCGGCAAGTGATGCGGCTAAATTTACGCAAGTTGTTGTTTTTCCTACGCCACCTTTTTGGTTGGCTACGGCAATGATTTTACCCACAATGTCATCCTGTCTTTAAATTATTGATGTCCGGTTAGCTTAATTAGCGAAAGAAATGCACTTTATTGCTTAGCAATTTTTAATAAATGTCGCTGTTCATCTAACTTTGGTACATGCAATACAATGGTTTCGACCAGCGAAAAACCTGCTGGCATTTGCTGTAATTCTTGTTCGTTTAACTGACCTTTTAAGGCGTAGTAGATGCCTTTTTCAGTTGGTAAATGATGACACCAACTGAGCATATCTTGTATTGACGCGAATGCTCTGCTTAAAACACCATCAAATTTTTCATCAGGTTGATAAGCTTCAACTCGACTTTCTACTGAGGCTATATTATTAATTTTTAGTTCAAATTGAACCTGTTTCTGAAAACGGATCCGTTTACCTAAACTGTCCAATAATACAAATTGTTTGTCTGGGTTCATGATTGCTAACGGGATCCCAGGTAAACCAGGACCCGTGCCCACATCAATAAAACGCAGTCCTTCAAGATAAGGAGAAACGGTTAAACTGTCCATAATATGACGGATTAACATTTGCTCAGGATCGCGAACCGAGGTGAGGTTATAGGCTTTATTCCATTTAGCGAGCATTTCAACAAAACCGATTAATTGTTTTTGTTGTAATTCAGTGGCCGATATTTTCATTTCAGCTAAATAAGTTTGGAGTTGGGCAGATAACACAGAAAGCCTCGTAAAATGCATGAACAGACGGCGGTTATTATGAAGCCGTAAAAGCACTAAGGGAAGCCTTATGGCTTCCCTTGTGTTATTGAGTCGAAAAAATATCTGAATTTAAGCGCTTTTTCTCAATAAACCGCGTTTTTTCAAATGTACTAGCAAGATTGAGATCGCTGCCGGAGTAATACCCGATATGCGCGAGGCTTGTCCTACCGTTTCAGGTTTGTGATTATTGAGCTTTGCTATCACTTCATTTGAAAGGCCTGGCACTTCTTGGTAATCAAGATCCAGTGGCAATAATGAGCTTTCATGACGGATCGCTTTATCAATTTCATCTTGTTGACGCTGGATATAACCAGAATACTTCACTTGAATTTGCACTTGCTCAGCAGCTTGTGGATCTTCAAGACCAGGGCCAAAACCTTCTAATTGCATTAATTTACTGTAATCCATTTCAGGACGACGCAGTAAATCTTCAAAAGAAGCTTCGCGAGATATTGGTGTATTCAATTGTGGATTAAGCACATCCAGCAATGGAGAATTTGGGTGTACCCACTGTCCACGTAGACGTTGTAATTCAAGTTCGATCGCTTCTTTTTTCTTACTGAACATTTCCCAACGTTTATCATCCACTAAGCCAAGTTCACGGCCTTTTTCTGTTAAACGAAGATCAGCATTATCTTCACGAAGTAATAAGCGATATTCTGCACGGCTGGTAAACATGCGGTACGGTTCTTTGGTACCTAATGTTGATAAATCGTCAACTAATACACCAAGATATGCTTCATCACGACGAGGACACCAAGTCTCTTTACCTTGTACTTGTAATGACGCATTCATACCCGCTAATAAACCTTGAGCACCCGCTTCTTCATAACCTGTTGTGCCGTTGATTTGGCCTGCAAAGAATAAACCGGCAATGGTTTTGGTTTCTAATGAGTTTTTAAGATCGCGCGGATCAAAATAATCGTACTCAATTGCGTAACCTGGACGAACAATTTCAGCATTTTCCATGCCTTTAATTGAACGAACTAAATTGAGCTGAACATCAAACGGTAAGCTGGTAGAAATACCATTCGGGTAAATTTCGTTGGTACTCAAGCCTTCTGGTTCGATAAAGATCTGATGTGATGATTTATCTGCAAAACGGTGGATCTTATCTTCAATCGATGGGCAGTAACGTGGACCAATACCTTCAATAACACCTGAATACATTGGACTTCGGTCTAAACCACCACGAATAATATCGTGAGTTTTTTCATTAGTGTGAGTAATAAAACAAGAAACCTGTTTTGGATGCTGACTCACATCGCCAATAAATGACATAACAGGCAATGGTGTATCACCTTTTTGTTCAGTCATTTGCGAAAAATCGATAGTGTTAGCATCAATACGTGGTGGTGTACCTGTTTTTAAACGGCCAACACGGATAGGTAATTCACGTAAACGATTTGCTAATGCAATTGCTGGCGGATCGCCTGCACGACCACCGCTGTAATTTTGTAAACCAATGTGGATCTTGCCACTTAAAAACGTGCCTGTCGTTAATACAACAGTTGGTGCTTCAAATGCTAATCCCATTTGTGTGACTACACCAACAACTTTATTATTTTCAACAACTAAGTCATCTACTGCTTGTTGGAAAATGCGTAAGTTAGGTTGGTTTTGTAAGATAGATTGGATTTTTTGACGATATAAAGCTCTATCTGCTTGTGCACGAGTTGCACGAACGGCAGGGCCTTTACTTGAATTTAATGTTCTAAATTGAATTCCGGCAAAATCTGTGGCTGTTGCCATTGCGCCGCCTAATGCATCGATCTCTTTAACCAAATGGCCTTTACCAATACCACCTATGGCTGGATTACAAGACATCTGACCTAATGTGTCGATGTTATGGGTTAACAATAATGTTTTTGATCCCATTCTTGCTGCTGCTAGTGCTGCCTCTGTACCGGCATGACCACCACCAACGACAATTACATCAAACCGTTCATGAAAATGCATTATGCGACCTTTGATTGCTAAGAAAGTTAAATTCTATTTGAAACGTTATTCAATGAGGACATTTTAGCACTTGCTTGTCTGAACGTGAACGATCATTTTTCATAGATTGATCAAGATGGGTTTGCTTAATAGATCTTAAGATCTTTATATAGATCTTTTTATTATGTTTATTATTAGGATCGCCATTTTCTGTTAGTAACTTTTATTCTTTATTAAAATCAATAGTTAACAGCTAACGAAACCTGTGATCTGATCGCGATCAAACTCAAGATAACATGGGGATAGATCGGGTAGTTATCCACAAGGGTGATCTTTAAGCGGATCGGAGTGTGAATAGTACAGAGTTATGATCGCTAAAAATAATAGCTTATCCACAAAGTTATCATTAAAAATAGTAATTTGTGGATAAGTAAGATCTAAATTGTGAGTTGATCTGAGTTTATACAATTAAAGATCGATTTTTTTACAGATTAATTTTAGATTGCCATTGTGTTAACCACGCTAGCGCAGGCTCTTCAGGCACAGGGTCTTGTTGAACATCAATTTGGATCTTATCCACAATAGGTTTAGATCCGCATTGCACAAGTAGATCAATTATTTTTTCAGGCCCTTGGCAGAAAGTGTCATAGCTTGAATCACCAATGGCACATAATGCATGCTGGATCGATGTAAGATCCGGCATATTGAGCATTAATTGCTTATAAAAAGGCACTATATTGTCGGGTAGATCGCCTGCACCATGGGTAGAACTGACAATGATCCATACTGAAAAGTCGCTTAATTGATCCCATTGTGGGTCAATTAACACCTCAGTTTGGTGGTTTAATTGGCCTAATTGCGCTGCCATTTCATCAGCGACATATTCTGCGCTGCCCAACGTTGTACCTACTAATAACGCTATTTTTGCCATTTTGACTCCGAATAATTGATAAATTTGGTCGTTTTAACGTCGGTTTTGTTCACTATGGAGTTATTTTACTCGCTCAATTACGCTTGATGTTGGCTTATTTACACTTTTTAACGCGAAACTTAGTACAAAATAATCGTTCATATGATTGGCTTGATACTGTTATCAACATTTTTTAAGCTTATGAAGTAAAAAAACGAGCCATAAAGGCTCGTTTTGGGTGACTGGTTAGTTAGCATTAACAGAGTTAGACTAAGTTAAATTGCCGCTTAATCCTTGTTAAGCAATTGCTCGCCTTAGTTAATCTGTAAATGTTTAGCATGGAAGCGCAGGTGATCTTCAATGAAGGTCGCGATAAAGTAGTAGCTATGGTCGTAACCAGGCTGCATGCGCAATTCAAGTGGGTAGCCTTTGTTTTTAGCGATATTGACGAGTGCTTGTGGCTTTAACTGCTCATCTAAAAAATTGTCATTACTGCCTTGGTCCACCAGCGCAGGCACAAATTGTTGGCTGTTTTGCATCAGCTCACAGCTATCATATTGTTGCCATTGTTGTTGGTCATCGCCCAAATAACCGCGAAACGCTTTAATTCCCCATGGGCAATCCATAGGATGACAAATCGGGCTAAATGCCGAGACGCTGTTAAATTGATTTGGATTTTTTAATGCAATAGTCAGGGCACCATGGCCGCCCATTGAATGCCCACTAATGCTACGTTGATTCGTCACGGGGAAATGCGCTTCAATTAATGCTGGCAGTTCAGATACCACGTAGTCGTACATTTTATAGTGCTGATCAAACGGTGGTTTGGTGGCATTGAGATAAAATCCGGCACCTAAACCAAAATCATAAGCACCATCTTTATCGTCGGCTACACCTTCGCCACGTGGGCTGGTATCTGGTGCGACAATAGCTATTCCAAGTTCTGCAGCAATACGTTGTGCGCCTGCTTTTTGCATAAAATTTTCGTCAGTGCAGGTGAGCCCTGACAACCAATACAATACTGGCACATTTTGCTGTTCGGCTTGTGGCGGTAAGTAAATAGCAAAACGCATTGTGCAATTGAGTGCTGCCGATTGATGACTGTATTGTTTATGCCAGCCACCAAATGCCTTGGTGCTGCTGATATTTTCAATGGTCATTATGTGTCCTTATTTGTCATCACGCAGTTAAGTCGTTTTATACTTAACTGCGTCTGTCATCATAAATGAAGCGTTACTTAGCAAAGTGGATAACACTGCGGATACTTTCGCCTTTGTGCATTAAATCAAATGCATCGTTAATCCCTTCAAGGCCCATTGTGTGGGTAATAAAGTGGCCTAACTTAAACTCGCCAGCTAAATACTGCTCAACAATACCGGGTAATTCGCTACGTCCTTTTACACCGCCAAATGCACTGCCACGCCATACACGGCCGGTCACTAATTGGAATGGACGCGTTGATATTTCTTGGCCTGCACCTGCTACACCAATAATAACTGACTCACCCCAGCCTTTATGACAACATTCTAATGCACTGCGCATCACGTTAACGTTACCAATACATTCAAATGAGAAATCAACGCCGCCATCGGTCATTTCAACAATCACATCTTGGATTGGTTTATCAAAGTCTTTAGGGTTTATACAATCAGTTGCGCCGAGCTTTTTAGCTAATTCAAACTTAGATTCGTTTAAGTCGATACCAATAATACGGCTTGCTCCCGCCATTGTTGCGCCAATAATGGCTGATAAACCAATGCCACCAAGACCAAAAATAGCCACTGTATCGCCTTTTTGAACTTTAGCTGTTTTCAATACTGCGCCCATACCGGTAGTGACACCACAACCTAATAAGCACACTTCTTCTAATGGCGCTTCTTTACTGACTTTAGCCAGTGAAATTTCGGGTAATACTGTGTATTCAGAAAAGGTTGAGCAACCCATGTAGTGGAAAATAGGTTCGCCATCTTTAAAGAAGCGCGTGGTGCCGTCTGGCATTAAGCCTTTACCTTGTGTGGCACGTACTGCACTACATAGGTTAGTTTTGCCTGAAGTACAGAACTTACATACACCACATTCTGCGGTGTATAACGGAATAACATGGTCGCCCACTTTTACACTGGTGACACCTTCGCCAACCATATGAACAATCCCGCCACCTTCATGACCAAGAATTGCTGGGAATACGCCTTCAGGATCATCACCCGATAAGGTGAATGCATCGGTATGACAAACACCCGATGCCACAATACGCACCATAACTTCACCGGCTTTTGGGTACATAACATCGACTTCTTCAACCGATAACGGTTGACCTGGTCCCCAAGCAATTGCGGCTTTTGATTTAATAAATTGTGCAGACATAGATAGCTTCCTTAAACGTAAACACCATGAAATATGGATGATAAACATCACTACAGTGTAGTGTATTTATCCATTGTATTTGTTTATCATCAAATGATAATCGGCTAGTTTTGTAAATGACTTTTACGAGAATGTAATAATGATGCAGTGGGAAGGGATTTTTGAGTTTGTTGCAGTAGCAGAAACCGACAGTTTTACTGCCGCAGGTAAGCGTTTAAGTATTTCGACGGCGCAAGTGAGTCGTCAAGTGAGTCAACTTGAAAATCGCTTAAACACTAAACTGTTTTATCGCACCACGCGCAAGGTGTCGTTAACCGAAGAAGGCTCGGTTTATTATCAGCATTGTCGTCAAGTGCTAGACAGTCTTGATGAGGCTGAACGGGCTATTTCAAGTTTAAAAGATAAACCCCAAGGCTTAATAAGAATGACGGCACCGGTAACTTACGGCGAAAAGTTTGTTATGCCGATTGTTATCGATTTTATGCAGCAGTATCGTGATATTGAAGTGGTGTGCGAGTTAACTAATCGTCAGCTTGATTTAGTAGAAGGTGGTTTTGATTTAGCCATTAGGCTAGGGCGGTTAACTAACTCGTCAATGATGGCCAAGCGCTTAACTAATCGCAGCCAATATGTGTGCGCTGCGCCGAGCTATATTGCCCAATTTGGTACGCCTTATACCTTGTCGGAACTCAGTCAACATAATTGTTTAATTGGTAGCCAATCGCATTGGAACTTTATAGATCAAGGTAAATCTAAAGCCGTTAAGGTACATGGTTCGTTGAGTTGCAGCAGTGGATTAAGCTTATTATCTGCCGCAATAAGTGGTTTAGGTATTGTGCAATTACCTGGTTATTACGTGAATTATGCAATTGAATCTGGGCAATTGGTGGTGTTACTCGCGCCATATCAACAACCTAAAGAAGGCATTTGGGCTTTGTACCCCCACAACCGTCATTTGTCACCCAAAGTACGGTTGTTAGTGGATAAATTAGCGCAAGACTTGTAATAAACGCTGGGCTAGGGATTATCAGCGAGCCATTGTTTGGTAGTAGCGGTTTATTTGTGTTTTAGGCAGGCTAGATATTTTATTGATAATATCTAAAGTAATAGGGTGTTGTGGCAGTTGTTGTTGCAGTATGTCGAGTTGATGTAACCAAAGGTGGCTGGTCATTGTGGCGTCAGCTAAGGCGCGGTGAAACACACCATCGTTAGGCAATTGATGATAACTCACCAAGGTACCCAGTTGGTGATTAGGTGCATCTTGGCTTATCCGGCGCGATAATAATAATGAGCAGGCAAACTGGCCGTTATAGTGAAGTTTATTATGTTTGAATTCAGCATCTAAGAACTTTTTATCAAAGCTGGCGTTGTGCGCGACTAAATTGAATCCATCAATAAACTTGGCAAATTGTGCCATCACCTCTTTAGATGATGGCGCATGCTTGAGCATGTTATTGCTAATACCTGTGTACTGTTCAATAAAGCTGTTTACCCGTTTACCTGGGTTTATCAGCTCTTGAAAGGTATCCACTATTTGGCCATCAACCAGCTTTACCGCGCCTATTTCAATGGCTCTGTCACCATTGTCGGGTGATAAACCTGTGGTTTCAAAGTCGAGAACGACAACTTGATTAGCCAATGTCATGTGTTTATTCCTACTGAGCTATACACGATTTACCAATGCATTACTTACCAATACACTATTTACCAATACAGAATGAACTAAATATTTTGCCGAGTAAGTCATCTGAAGTGAATTTACCGGTAATTTCAGATAGTGCCATTTGGCACATGCGTAACTCTTCTGCCAGTAATTCACCGGCGAGATACACTTCAAGCTGTTCTTTACCCAGTTGTAGGTGGCTGGCGGCTAAATCTAAAGCTTCCAAATGACGACGGCGGGCAATAAATCCGCCTTCTAGATTACTTTGGTAACCCATTAATGACTTAAGGTGTTGCTTTAACTCTTCAACTCCCAGGCCTGTTTTCGCTGATATACGGTAAACATCGTATCCTTGCTCTTGCGACATTTCGAGTGTTTCACCGGTTAAATCGGCTTTGTTGCGCACCACCGTTACACCCAGTCTTGAAGGTAAACGGTCAATAAAGTCGGGCCAGATATTATGTGGATCAACGGCATCTGTCGTCGTACCATCAACCATAAACAAGACTCTATCGGCACTGGCAATTTCTGCCCAAGCACGTTCAATACCTATTTGCTCAACGGTATCTGTGGTTTCACGTAATCCAGCGGTGTCGATAATGTGTAATGGCATACCATCAAGGTGAATATGCTCACGTAATACATCACGGGTAGTACCTGCAATTTCAGTTACAATGGCTGACTCTTTACCGGCTAGTGCATTAAGTAAACTTGATTTACCGGCATTAGGGCGCCCTGCAATGACCACTTTCATGCCTTCGCGAATAATTGAACCTTGCTTAGCACTGGCTTGAACGGTAGTGAGTTTGTCGATAATGCGATACAAGGCATTGGCAATTTTTCCATCCGATAAAAAGTCGACTTCTTCATCAGGAAAATCTATAGCGGCTTCTACATATAAGCGTAGGTTAGTCACTTGTTCTACTAATTCATGAACTTCTTTAGAAAACTCACCTTGCAATGATTGCAGTGCACTTTTTGCCGCTTGCTCACTGGTAGCATCAATTAAATCGGCAATCGCTTCTGCTTGAGTTAAGTCGAGTTTGTCATTCATAAAGGCTTGTTCACTAAACTCACCGGGTTTAGCAATACGAATACCGTCGATTTCCATGACACGCTTAATCAACATATCGAGTACGATTTGGCCGCCGTGACCTTGTAGCTCTAATACGTCTTCACCGGTAAATGAATTTGGGCCTTTAAAAAACAGCGCAATACCTTGGTCGATAACATGGCCGTCGCTAGTGTTAAAGTCACAATATTCAGCGTAACGGGTTTTAGGCACATGACCAATAATGGCTGTCGCCACATTAGTTGCTAAGTCGCCAGATACACGAATAATACCTACACCACCACGCCCTGGTGCTGTGGCTTGCGCTACAATAGTGTCTGTTGTCACGGGAAATACCTGCTAAATCATTAAAGGAAAAGGCGGCCTATTAAGCCGCCTTTTTATTCATTTAACTACTGAGTGAGTTAACTGTAGAGCTTAGGCTTATTTTAAGCCTTTTTTCTCTAAACCTGCATAAATAATCTTTTGCTGCGTAATCGCAACTAAGTTACCCACTAACCAGTAAAGTACTAGGCCTGCTGGGAACCATAAGAAGAATACAGTAAAGATAACTGGCATCCATTGCATCATCTTAACTTGCATTGGGTCCATGGTCGGTGCCATTGGTTGCATTTTCTGCATCAAGAACATCGATACACCCATTAGCAATGGTAATACATAGTATGGATCTTGTACTGATAAGTCAGTAATCCATAGCATGAACGGCGCGTGGCGTAATTCATAGCTTTCAAGTAATACCCAGTACAATGCGATGAAGATTGGCATCTGTAGCAAAATAGGTAAGCAACCGCCCATAGGGTTTACTTTCTCTTTTTTGTACAGTTCCATCATGGCTTGACCCATCTTTTGACGGTCATCACCAAAGCGTTCTTTCATCTCAGCTAATTTTGGCTGTAGGTTACGCATTTTAGCCATTGAGCTGTATTGCGCTTTAGTTAATGGATATAACAAACCACGTACCGTTAGGGTGATTAAAATAATTGCCATACCCCAGTTACCCACAAATGATTGATAGAACATCAATAACCAGTGAATAGGTACTGCTAACCACCACAAGAAACCATAATCAACAACTAAGTTTAAGGTATCAGAGATAGCTGAAAGCGCTTTTTGGTTTTTAGGGCCAACATAAAATTGTGAGCTAATTTCTTGAGTTGCACCTGGAGCAATATCATATACCGCGCCACGGAAACCAATGTTAGCTAAACCGCCAGCACTCACACTTGAGAAAATCGTGTTTGAGTCTGTTGCCGGTGGGATCCAAGCTGATACAAAGTAGTGTTGTAACATTGCCGCCCAGCCACCTAGTGTTACTTTACCTAGGTTTTTGTCTGCCATGTCTTCAAAGTCATACTTTTCGTAGCGAGTATCTTGAGTTGAGAATGCACCACCACGATAAGTAGGCATCATCATGCTGCCTTCAGATTCTTTGATACTCTGTTTTATTTGACCATACATTTGCACTTGTAATGCAGTATCTGAAGTGTTGCTAATGCTGTAATCAACGCCAACATCATATTGACCACGGGTAAACGTAAAGGTTTTTACGTAAGTGACACCGTTGTCTGCAGTAAAGGTTAAAGGCACAGATAATGTGTCTTGACCGTCTGCTAATGTGTAAGAGGTATTTTGTGCGGCAAATGCGGCACGACCTTTAGCACTGCTATCAATGCCGTCGCGACCGATTAAGCCACTTTGTGCAATATAAGTGTGATCATTGGTTTGCTCAAGAATGACAAAAGGGTCATCTTTATCAATTTCAACTTTATGTGCAACTAACGCGGCATAAACGATGTCACCACCAACTGGGCTGATTTTAATATCAAGCTGGTCAGTGTTAACGGTAATTAAGTTTTTAGTCGCAGGTAAATCAACTGGCATACCAGTCGAGTCTGCTTCAGGAACGTCTGCGCCATTAATTGTCGAGGCGTTTGTTTGGGTAACAGTTTGTTGTGCTACCGGTTGTGGTGCTTTATCTGTTTGCCATTGTGTCCACATTAGATAGCTGACAAACAGCAGACCGATTAGCAATATATTGCGTTGAGATTCCATAGCCTATTTATTACACCTGTCATTTTTAGGGGGGACGGGATCACTACCGCCGGGATGTAAAGGGTGACATTTTAATATGCGTTTGATTGCAAACCAACTACCTTTCACTGTTCCGTGTGTTTTTATTGCTTCAATCGCATAATAAGAACAAGTTGGATTGAACCGACACTTCGGTCCCAGTAAAGGGCTTATAAAAAGTTGATAACCACGGATAACCGTGGTTGCTAGCCATTGTAACGGCGACTGAGTTTTCGCCATAGCTTTTCTATCAATTTGTGTAGTTCTGCATTTTCCATTTCCATCACGCCATTTCTGACTAATACCACGATATCTATGTTGGGGATGTCGTGTTGATGTAAACGAAAACTATCTCTTATCACGCGTTTAATGCGATTACGTTGGTTAGCACGTTTAACAAAACGTTTGGCCACAGTTAATCCTAAACGAGGATGTTGCTCTGAATTTGGAATTGCGAGCAGAGTTATTTCAGCAGAGGATGCTTTGATTGGATTGGAGAATACAGATTTAAATTGCGCGGGAGTTAACAAACGTAACTCCCGCGTAAAGGTATAGCTAGTCACCTAGTTATCTACTTACGCAGATAAACGAGCGCGACCCTTCGCACGACGACGTGCAAGCACCTTACGGCCGCCTACAGTGGCCATACGAGCGCGGAAGCCGTGAGAACGCTTGCGCTTCAGGTTGCTAGGTTGAAAAGTACGTTTACTCATGATGGCAATCCGTCTTTGTTAGTGAATTTACCTTAGCTCCAAAATTAGAGGTAAGGGCAAAAAAGAGGCCGAATTGTAATCACTTTAATTACTATCGTCAATAACGAAAGTGGTTATATGATGAATTTCTGCCAATCTTTCTTTGAAGCTGAAAGTAAAAAAGCACCAGAAGATGTGGATAAGTCTGTGTACAGACACTATATCTTGTGGATCTTTACTCGTTTCAGTAGATCAAAGTTAGCGTATTATAGATCAATGTGGATCGGTTAATAAAGCTGGATTTGCATGATATTTGCAATTAATGGATCGATTTTGATCTTTGATGATCCCAGATATCCACACCGAATGATCCCGCTGGGGATAAATCTGTTTTTAAGGATAGCGATCATTGTGATCTCACTATAGAATACACCTCCTTTGACTAAAGATATTTGGGGATAAATAAGTGGCGGTTTCACTTTGGCAACAATGTATCGGCAGACTGCAAGACGAGTTATCAGCGCAGCAGTTCAGTATGTGGATCCGTCCGTTACAAGCTGAAATGGATGGTGATACTCTGGTTTTGTATGCGCCAAATCGTTTCGTACTGGATTGGGTACGCGATAAATACATTAATATCATTAATCAATTCTTCACCGAGCAAATGGGCAGTGATGCACCTAAGTTGCGTTTTGATATTGGTAGCCGTCCGTCTGCACGTCCTGTTGTCCGCGCTCCAGTAGCCGCTAAGCCTGTTAGCAGCCAAACCAGAGCTCAAGTTGGCACTACGTCATTTAATACCCAAGCAGAACCCATTATTAATGCCAACCACCGCAGTAATATTAACCCTACTTATCAGTTTGATAACTTCGTTGAAGGTAAATCAAACCAATTAGGCAAAGCGGCCGCATTACAAGTCTCTGAAAACCCCGGTGGTGCGTATAACCCATTATTTTTATATGGCGGCACCGGTTTAGGTAAAACACATTTATTACACGCAGTCGGTAATGGGATCATTAAAAATAATCCTAATGCTAAAGTGGTGTACATGCATTCTGAGCGTTTTGTACAGGACATGGTTAAAGCCTTACAAAATAACGCCATCGAAGAATTTAAACGTTATTACCGCAGTGTCGATGCCCTGTTTATTGACGATATTCAATTCTTTGCTAACAAAGATCGTTCTCAAGAAGAGTTTTTCCATACCTTTAACGCATTATTAGAAGGTAACCACCAAATTATTTTAACGTCTGACCGTTATCCAAAAGAGATCGACGGGGTAGAAGATCGCTTAAAGTCTCGCTTTGGTTGGGGGTTAACGGTTGCCATCGAACCACCTGAATTAGAAACCCGCGTAGCGATTTTAATGCGTAAAGCACAAGAGAGCGGTATTAACCTGCCTGATGAAGTGGCCTTCTTTATTGCTAAGCGTTTACGTTCAAACGTACGCGAGCTTGAAGGTGCGTTAAACCGCGTTATTGCTAACGCCAACTTCACCGGTCGTCCAATCACCATTGATTTTGTACGTGAAGCGTTACGCGATCTCTTGGCACTGCAAGAAAAATTAGTCACTATAGACAATATTCAGAAGACAGTTGCTGAATACTACAAAATTAAAATGGCAGATATGCTGTCTAAACGTCGTTCACGCAGTGTGGCAAGACCACGACAAGTGGCGATGGCGCTATCTAAAGAACTCACTAACCAAAGTTTGCCAGAAATTGGCGATGCATTTGGTGGTCGTGACCATACGACGGTATTGCATGCTTGTCGTAAAATTGCGCAACTGCGTGAAGAGAGTCATGACATTAAAGAAGATTACGCTAACTTGATTAGAACTCTGTCTTCTTAATTCAGGGAATGTAGAACGATGAAATTTTCAATTGATAGGGACGCCCTATTAAAGCCGCTGCAACTAGTGTGTGGCGCGGTAGAACGAAGACATAACCTGCCTATTTTAGCTAATTTATTAGTTGAAGTTAGTGAAGACTCACTTAAGCTAACTGGTACGGATTTAGAGGTTGAATTGGTAGGCCAAGCTGCTATCCATGGTGATATTAGTATTGGCCGAACCACTGTGCCAGCTAAAAAGTTACTCGACATTGTTAAGTCATTACCAGAACAAAGCGAATTAAAAGTAGAGCAACAAGATAACAAATGGTTGTTGCGCTCAGGTCGTAGCCGTTTTTCATTGGCAACACTTCCAGCTGAAGATTATCCTAACGTTGAAGCTTTCCAAGCGGATATTGAATTTAGCTTAAAGCAGGGCGTGTTAAAGTCGATTATTGACTCCACCCAGTTTTCAATGGCTAACCAAGATGTGCGTTATTACCTCAACGGTTTATTGTTTGAAACCGAAGGCAATGTATTACGCGCTATTGCTACCGACGGTCACCGTTTAGCACTAAGTCATCGAACCTTAGAGACCACCTTACCTGAAAAACAAGTGATTGTGCCGCGTAAAGGTGTGGTTGAAATGGCGCGCTTACTTGATAGCGACGACCAAGATATTACTATTGCGATAGGTGATAATGCGATTCGTGCAATTACTCATTCAGCAGTATTCACCAGTAAATTGGTCGATGGTCGTTTTCCTGATTATCGCCGTGTGCTGCCTAAAGGTGGCAACAAAATCGTTATTGCGAGTCGAAATCAGCTAAAACAAGCATTAACCCGCGCTTCTATTTTATCTAACGAGAAGTTTCGTGGTGTGCGTATTCAGCTTGAGCCCGGTTTATTAAAGATAACAGCGAATAATCCTGAGCAAGAAGAAGCCGAAGAAATCATTGATGTAGATTATGATTCTGACAAACTAGAAATAGGCTTCAATGTCAGTTATCTGCTTGATGTGCTCAATAACTTAGCCAGTGATGATGTGCGTATAACACTCATTGACGGAAATTCGAGTGCATTAATTGAGAACCACAAAGAAGAAGATTCTATGTACGTGGTGATGCCAATGCGTCTGTAATACGTTATTGTTACTGACGATATGAAAGGTGCTGCAAAGCACCTTCTTTGTCTCTACTGTTTTATTTAGTTATCACAATAGGTGTTCATGAGTTTATCGCGCATTACCATTGGCTCGTTTCGTAATATTACCGCAGCAACGCTTAACCCAAGTGATGGGTTAAACTTGATTTACGGTCAAAACGGCAGCGGTAAAACCAGTATTTTAGAGGCGATATACTTTTTAGGCATGGGACGCTCGTTCCGCAGCCATCTATCACAGCGGGTTATCAATAATGATGACGATAAATTAACCCTGTTCGCCAATTTAGTACAAGATGACAACGACTGTAAAATAGGGCTTAGGCGTCACCGTAGTGGTGATATTGAAGTTAAAATTAACGGCGAAAAAGTCAAACGCTTATCGACATTAGCTGAAACCCTGCCAATTCAAGTTATCACTCCTGAAAGTTTTTCTTTGTTGTTTGAAGGGCCAAAAGCTCGCAGGCAATTTATTGATTGGGGAGCCTTTCATTCTGACCCGCATTTTTACCAAGCCTGGGTGAATGTTCGTAAGGTATTAAAGCAGCGCAATCAGTTGCTTAGAAATCAAGCACCCTATAGCCAAATACAATTTTGGGATAAAGAGCTGGTGCGGTATGCTGAACAAGTTACCGACATACGAAATCGATATGTAGACTCGTTAAATGAGCTACTAAAGGGTATAATAAGAGGGTTTTTACCTCAGGTTGATATTAAGGTTTCTTTTACCCGAGGATGGGACAGTAAAACGGATTTTGCGCAATTACTTGAAAACCAATATTCGCGAGATGTAGCGGCAGGTAACACGGGTAGTGGCCCTCATAAAGCAGACTTACGTTTGCGTGTGGGAAACTTACCAGTGCAGGATGCGCTATCCCGTGGACAATTAAAATTATTAGTCTGTGCACTGCGTATTGCACAGGGAAAGTTGCTCAAACAACAACTAGATAAAAACAGTATTTATTTAGTCGACGATTTACCGTCAGAGTTGGATGCACAGCATAGGCAGCTATTGCTACAGCAGTTAACCGAAACCGGTGCGCAAATTTTTGTCACCGCAATTGATCCGCTAGCAATAGTCGATTCGTTATCTAGCCCTCCCAACAGGATGTTTCATGTGGAGCATGGGCAAGTAACGGTTATTGAATAACAACGAGAGAGAAATATGTCAGAGAATAGTTACGATTCTTCGAGTATCAAGGTATTAAAAGGCCTTGATGCAGTCCGTAAGAGACCTGGTATGTACATTGGTGATACTGATGACGGCACTGGTCTTCATCACATGGTATTCGAAGTGGTCGATAACTCTATCGATGAAGCTTTAGCCGGCCATTGTAGCGATATCACCATTACTATTCACTCAGACGGTTCTGTCTCTGTAAAAGATGACGGTCGTGGTATTCCTGTTTCTATCCATGAGGAAGAGGGTGTATCTGCAGCCGAAGTTATCATGACGGTATTGCATGCAGGCGGTAAGTTTGATGATAACTCTTACAAAGTGTCTGGTGGTCTTCACGGTGTGGGGGTGTCAGTTGTTAACGCATTATCGCAAAAATTACAGTTAACTATTCGTCGTGCCGGTAAAGTCTATGAGCAGTTTTATACTCATGGTGTGCCAGATGCGCCGATTAAAGAAATTGGTGATGCAGTTAAAACCGGTACTGAACTTCGTTTCTGGCCAAGTAGTGACACATTTACCGATGTTGAATTCCATTTCGAAATTTTAGCAAAACGTGTTCGTGAATTATCTTTCTTAAACTCAGGTGTGGGTATCCGCCTAGTTGATGAGCGTGATAACAAAGACGAATTCTTTAAATATGAAGGTGGTATCAGTGCCTTTGTAAATTATTTAAACCGCAATAAAACACCTATTAACAAAGACGTATTCCACTTTTCACAAGAGCGTGAAGATGGCATTACTGTCGAAGTTGCTATGCAGTGGAACGACGGTTACCAAGAAAGCATTTTCTGTTTTACTAACAACATCCCACAGCGCGATGGTGGTACTCACTTAGCCGGCTTCCGTGGTGCGTTAACACGTAACTTAAATAACTACATGGAACGTGAAGGGTTTAACAAAAAAGGTAAAACCAGTGCTACTGGTGATGATGCTCGTGAAGGCTTAACCGCGGTTATCTCTGTTAAAGTGCCAGACCCTAAGTTTAGTTCGCAAACTAAAGATAAACTGGTTTCGAGCGAAGTGAAAAGTGCTGTAGAACAAACAATGGGTGAGCAGTTAAATGACTACCTATTAGAAAACCCAGCAGATGCTAAGCTGATTGTAGGCAAAATTGTTGATGCAGCCCGTGCTCGTGAAGCTGCACGTAAAGCACGTGAAATGACCCGTCGTAAAGGCGCATTAGATTTAGGTGGTTTGCCAGGTAAGCTAGCCGATTGCCAAGAGAAAGACCCAGGTCTTTCTGAAATATACATAGTGGAAGGTGACTCTGCTGGCGGATCAGCCAAGCAGGGGCGTAACCGTAAAAACCAAGCGATTCTTCCGCTTAAAGGTAAAATCTTAAACGTAGAAAAAGCACGTTTTGACAAGATGTTATCTTCACAAGAAGTGGCAACGCTAATTACTGCATTAGGTTGTGGTATTGGCCGTGACGAATACAACCCAGATAAAACCCGTTATCACAACATTGTTATCATGACCGATGCTGACGTCGACGGCTCGCACATTCGTACATTGCTGTTGACCTTCTTCTTCCGTCAAATGCCTGAGCTTATCGAGCGTGGTTATGTGTATATCGCACAGCCACCACTGTATAAAGTGAAAAAAGGCAAACAAGAACAATATTTAAAAGATGAGTTAGCGTTAACGGAATACCTAACCACACAAGCGTTAGACGGAACACATGTTTACCCAAGCCAAGGTGCATTGGGCATGAGTGGTGAACCGTTAGAGCGTTTGGTTAGCCAGTATCGTGAAGTTGAGAAAATCATTAAGCGTTTAGAAAAACGTTTCCCGATGAACCTAACCGATCGCATGTTGTATCATCCAGAAGTCACGTTAGAGATGCTCAGTGACGAAGCGAAAATGACAACCTGGTGCAAAACCTTTATCGATGATTTAGTTGAGCGTGAAAGCAGCGGTATTATTTTCTCTGCTAATGTCATCCTTGATCCTGAACGTAAAGTCTATATTCCAAGTGTGACAATCCGTAAGCATGGTATTGATACCAATTTCTTATTTGGTTACGACTTCTTTACCTCTACAGATTATCAGCGTATTGCCAAGCTTGGCGCTGCACTAGACGGTATGATTGAAGAAGGTGGTTATGTACAACGTGGTGAACGTGTCAAAGAAGTTGAAAGCTTCCTAGATGCGTTAGATTGGACCATGAGCGAAGCAAAACGTGGGTTATATATTCAACGTTATAAAGGATTGGGTGAAATGAACCCTGAGCAGTTGTGGGAAACTACAATGGATCCTGAGTCTCGTCGTATGTTACGCGTTACCATTGATGATGCAGTTGCGGCTGACCAGTTATTTACGTGTTTAATGGGTGACCAAGTTGAGCCTCGTCGTGAGTTTATTGAAACTAACGCATTAAACGTGGCTAACTTAGACGTGTAGCACGTATTATTAAAATAAATGGGTGCCTTATGGCGCCCATTTTTGTTTTTATTGCTATGATTAATTAAATCAACTGTGGTAAATATAATTATCATCAACTCATTTTTATAAGGCTCTTTATTGTGGTAACAAGTTTTTTTAAGAAGCTGTTTAATATCCGTGACCGCAATGAACAAGTAAAATTTACTGGCCGCACAGAGGTCGAGAAACGCCAGCAATCTCCAAAGCCAGCCGTAAAGCCGACTATTGAAGTGAGCCCTAAACTCGCGGTTGAGTCGCAATTAGATTTATCAGCCTTGTTTTACAGTTTTTTGTTTGCCAGTGCCCAAACGAGCACAACGGGTATCGCTAATAATTTAGAACGCAATGTGATGCAAAAAATTGAGCAGGCATTAAGTTCGCCACAAGACATTGCAGATAATGTGTTGAAGCTACCGAGTAAAATACTCGAATTAGACAGAAAACTGGCCGATGATAATATCGATACCCAAGAGTTAATTCAGCTAATTGAGCAAGACCCACTATTGTGTATTGAAGTGCTTAAACTGTGTAATTCACCAGTGTTTAAACGGGCTGAACATGACGTCACCAGTATTCAACAAGCGCTAGTTCAAGTGGGCAGACAACAACTGAGACAGTTTATTACCAGTTGTTTAGCGCGTGAAATGATTGATATTAAACCAATATATTTCAGACGTTTTGGTGCGGAAATTTGGCGCCATTCAATGCAGGTGGCATTTTTAGCCAGCGAATTAGCTACCCCTGAACAACGCGAACGCGCCTTTTTAGTTGCGTTACTCCATGATGTGGGAAAAATTGCGATTTTTAAAATGTTGGTCGATGCATTTTACCAGGCTGAACCCGGTGAACAGCCTAGTTCAATGCTGTTTAAACAGGTGATGACCAGCAAATCGTTAACACTCAGTGCATTGTTAGCGCGTTATTGGCAGTTACCACAACACTTTGAAGCACCGTTAACGTTGTTGGCGAATACCAATATTAAACCCGATGATGAAATGACGTTACTCATCTGGAAAGCAAATATCATTAGTGAGTGTTCTATGCTGCAGCAAGTCGATAAATTACCGCAATCAGCATTGGCAGTATTATTAGCGCAAGTGGACATGAGCGAACAAGAATTTGCGGCGCTACATCAAAAACTGATTGAGTTTTAAATCTGATTTTAAATTTGTGCTTTGAACATTGAAAGTTATCAATGTGGTGAGGGTTACGTTTTACTCTTAATATTAAAAATGAATAAAAAAAGCGCCTTTCGGCGCTTTTTTATTGCTGCAATATCACATTATTGTAGAAGTGAAATATCCGCTACATGTAAAAACTGCTCACGAAGATTGGTTAATAACGCTAAACGGTTATTTTTTAATGCTTCATCGTCAGCCATTACCATCACATCTTCAAAGAACTGATCCACGCTTTCACGTAAATCGGCTAGTAATGTTAATGCTTGCTGGTAATCAGCATTGGCAAACAGTGGTGCTAACTGCGGTTGTAACTGCGCGAGTTTATCGGCTAATGCTTTTTCAGCGGTTTCTGCTAATAGCGCTTGGTTGATGTTTGCAGGCAGTTCACCTTCAACTTTGGCCAAGATGTTAGAAACACGCTTATTGGCAGCAGCAAGCGCCGTTGAGGCCTCTAAACCACGGAAGTGTGATACGGCTTTAACGCGACTGTCAAAATCAGCAGGACGCGTAGGGCGACGAGCTAATACTGCTAAAATCACATCAACTTGAATGCCTTTATCTTGGTACCAACTACGGAAGCGTGCCATTAAAAATTCAAGTACGTCTTCAGCTGTATTGGCATTGCTAACGTTATCAGCATGTAACGCTTGGGCTTTAGCAATCAGGTCTACTAAGTCTAGCGGCAAATTGTTTTCAACAATAATGCGTAAAATACCGATAGCAGCACGGCGAAGTGCAAATGGATCTGCAGCCCCTTTAGGTGCCTGGCCAATGCCAAAAATACCCACTAAGGTGTCTAGCTTTTCTGCTAACGCAACAGCACAAGACACGCTTGCTGTTGGTACCGTATCACCTGAGAATTTAGGTTTGTATTGTTCTTCAAGTGCAATAGCAACCGCTTCGGTTTCACCATCAAGGCGAGCATAATGCATCCCCATGGTGCCTTGGGTGTCAGTAAACTCCATCACCATGTTGGTCATTAAGTCTGTTTTAGACAATAGACCGGCACGGCTGGCATCAGCACTGTTTGTGCTAACACCCTGGGCGTCAAGCTTGGTAGCAATAAACCCAGCTAGTGTTGAAATTCGCTCAACACGTGCTTTAAGAGTACCAAGCTGCTTTTGAAACACCACGGTTTCAAGGCTGGCTAAACGTGATTCTAGCGTGTGCTTTTTATCAGTATTAAAGAAGAATTCAGCATCGGCTAGGCGAGGGCGAACCACTTTCTCATTACCTGAAATAATTTGCTGCGGGTCTTTAGATTCGATGTTAGTGACGAAAATAAAGTTAGGTAGCAAGTTACCGGTTTTATCAAATACTGGGAAGTATTTCTGGTCGCCTTTCATTGTATACACAAGGGCTTCAGACGGCACCGCTAAAAACTTTTCTTCAAAGCTAGCTGTTAATACTATTGGCCATTCAACCAATGAAGCCACTTCTTCAAGTAAGTCTTCTTGGATATCTGCAACACCACCAATCTTGGCCGCTGCTGCTTCAGAGTCTCCTTTGATTAAGGTTTTACGTAGCTGATAATCAGCCAGCACTTTACCTTGTTCTTTTAGCGCAGTTAAATAGTTGTCTGCATGGTCTAGCTCAAATGTTGCTTTACCCATAAAACGGTGGCCGCGAATAACTCGGTCTGATTTAATACCCAATAATTCACCCGCAACTAATTCGCTGCCCAATAACATGGTCACAGTGTGAACAGGGCGAATAAATTGCGTTTTATTGCTGCCCCAACGCATTGGCTTTGGGATCGGTAATTTATCAAGCGCACGTTGTGCCATATCTGTAATTAGGCTTTTAGTCTCAACACCCACCACTTTAGCTTGATGAACTAACCATTCACCTTTGTCGGTGACTAAGCGTTCAGCCTGGTCAACAGTAATACCGTTACCACGTGCCCAACCTTGAGCTGCTTTGGTTGGATTGCCATCAGCATCAAATGCTGAACTGACTGCTGGGCCGCGTTTTTCAACGACTTTATCTGCTTGAGCAAGGGCAAGGCCTACAACGTTGATGGCCAAACGACGAGGCGCAGCATACCAAAGGGCAGAGTCAAAGGGGATATCTGCTTTGGTGAGTTCATCGGTAAAGTTCGCTAAAAAAGATTCTGCTAGAGTGCGTAATGACTTTGGCGGTAACTCTTCTGTTCCCACTTCAATAAGTAAGTTTTCAAATTTCATTGGTGACCTCTACTTACACATTGGGAAGCCAAGCGCTTCGCGTGCTTGATAATAAGATTCTGCAACACCTTTAGCCATGGTGCGAACGCGTAAGATGTAACGCTGGCGTTCAGTAACTGAAATGGCATGGCGAGCATCAAGTAAGTTAAAAGCATGAGAGGCTTTCATTACTTGCTCGTAAGCAGGCAGTGGTAGAGGTTTTTCTAGCGATAATAAGTGCAGGCACATTTTTTCGCATTGATCGAATAGGGTAAACATAAAGTCGACATCGGCATGTTCGAAGTTATATGTTGATTGTTCAACTTCGTTTTGATGAAAAATGTCACCGTAGGTTACACGACCACGTGGTCCGTCGGTCCAAACAAGATCGTACACACTGTCGACTTCTTGAATGTACATGGCTAAACGCTCAAGGCCATAAGTGATCTCACCCGTTACGGGGCTACATTCAATACCGCCCACTTGCTGGAAATACGTAAACTGAGTCACTTCCATGCCGTTAAGCCACACTTCCCAGCCTAAACCCCAAGCGCCCAGTGTAGGTGATTCCCAGTTGTCTTCAACAAAACGAATATCATGCACTTGAGTATCAATACCTAGGGCTTCTAGTGAGCCGAGGTAAAGCTCTTGAATATTGTCTGGTGATGGCTTTAATACCACTTGGAATTGGTAATAATGTTGTAAGCGGTTTGGGTTTTCACCATAGCGTCCATCAGTAGGACGGCGAGACGGCTGCACATATGCGCTACTCATTGGCTCTGGGCCTAATGAGCGTAAGAACGTCTGCGGGTGGAAAGTACCAGCACCAACTTCCATATCGAGTGGTTGGACAATTGCGCAACCTTGCTGCGCCCAATATTCCTGCAAGGTTAGGATGAACCCTTGAAATGTCTTTACGTCGTGTTTCGTCGTCATGTCTACTACTGTCAGGCTATTAATAGAAAATGTTAATGATTATACCTTGTAGAGCAAGGCAGATGTAGGTTATTTTTTAACGTATTCATAAATACGTTAATGGAACCATACTATGCAAGTTAACCGATGTGGCTGGGTAAGTGAAGACCCTTTATATCAACATTATCACGATACGGTTTGGGGCCGACCTGAATATGATGCTAAACACCTTTTTGAAAAACTTTGTTTAGATGGTCAGCAAGCTGGTTTGTCTTGGATTACTATTTTAAAAAAGCAACAAAACTATCAGCAACTCTTTGCTGGTTTTGAGCCAAGTCTGATTGTTGAGTTTGACCAAGATAAAGTTGAGGCTCTAATGCTAGAGCCCGGCATTGTGCGTAATCGATTAAAAATAAATTCGATCATCAAAAATGCCAAAGCGTATATGGCCTTTGTAGAGCAGGGTAATGATTTTTCATCTTTTTTATGGAGCTTTGTTGGCGGCGTACCTAGGGTTAACCAGTTTGAGTCATTAAGCCAAGTTCCAGCCCAAACCGCAGAATCTGAAGCGATGTCTAAAGCACTTAAAAAACTTGGCTTTAACTTTGTTGGTCCGACTATTTGTTATGCGTTTATGCAGGCCGTTGGAATGGTGAACGACCATACGACAGATTGTCATTGTTACGGTCAGTTTTAAATCTTTTCGATACTGATTCCGATAATAAAAAAGGGTGTTCCACGTGGAACACCCTGTTTACTTGATTCACTTTATTAGAGTGAGATAGTTAGATTTTTTCAAAGAAAAACGCTTTACGCTTTTGCTTATCACCATTTAATTCGTTCATGGTTTCTGAGTTGAACAACTTACCGTTTACCATGGTGTAGGTAACTTTATCTGTGCTACGGATATCCGTTAATGGGTCGCCATCAATGACAATTAAGTCGGCTAATTTACCTGGCTTAATTGATCCTAACTGATGATCAATGCCAAAGGTAGTTGCAGGGTTAATCGTCGCCGTTTTGAGTACATCCATATTACTCATGCCGCCTTGTGCGAACATCCACATTTCCCAATGAGCCGCTAAACCTTCGCGCTGACCATGGGCGCCAATATTAACTTTAACACCTAAATCATTCAGTTCATTGGCCACTCTGGCAACATTGAAGTGGTTATAGTGCTCGTCTGGCGCGGTGGTTCTGCGCATCGAGCGAGCGTCTAAAATTTCATGCGGGACATACATACTTAAGCGTGGGTGAGCCCAGACATCCGTTTTGTCGTACCAGTAATGTTCACCTGATATGCCACCATAAGAAACAACAAGTGTTGGTGTGTAGTTAACTTTTGTTTGGCTCCAGAACTGTTTAATGTCACTGTAAATAGACGCCACAGGTAATGAATGTTCTAAGGTGGTGTGTCCGTCAGCGGCCATTGATAAGTTATGTTGTAATAAACTGCCGCCCTCCGGAACCACCATCATTTCAAGCTCACGCGCCGCGGCAATAATTTGCTGACGCTGATCTCGACGAGGTTGGTTATAGCTTTTGACACTGAACGCACCCACTTTTTTAAGACGCTCTAGGTGAAACTTTGCATCATCTAATGAATCTACGTGAGAGGTATAACCTGGTAGGTTTGCGCCGTATAAAATGGTACCCGTAGAAAATATACGTGGGCCAACAATTTTACCGGCTTTTTGTTGCTCAGATGCAGCAAAAATTTCGGTGGTATCATTTGATGGGTCGTGAATAGAGGTAACCCCAAGTGACAAGCCTGAATATAATGCCCAGTTTTGCTGCGGAATAATTTCATCATCAGCTTGTCCACCATGCGCATGGGCATCAAATAACCCCGGCATAATAGTTTTACCGCTGATGTCGATAACTTGTGCGCCCTCTGGGATCGCTAATGTCGCATCGCCAACCTGGCTAATTTTATTGTCTTTTACAATGACAACACCATTATCGATGACTTGATCATTCTCCATGGTAATCACTTTGCCACCGACAAATACAACTGTTCCACGTGGAACATCTGCTTTATCTTTGAAGCCAATGGCAGTGACTTTCGGTTCTACTTTTTTGTCTGATTTAGTGTATTGAGTGTCGACATCGGCTTGATAAAGCTCTGGGCCCAATGTCCAATACAGTTGGTTGTTTTTACCATTCCAGCTAATACTTTCACCTGCACGGGCACTTAGTTGGCTAACCGGTAAGTTAGCGGCTTTAGGTCCGATGGCAATGGTTTCACCATGTTTAGCGAACGGGGTAACATATACTCTAAAGCGTTCTGCAAAGGCTAAGTGTTCACCATCTGGCGATAAACGAAACTCTGTTGCGTGGTCGCTGGTGTAATGGGTACGTTTTTCAAAGCCATTCATACCGATTGAAGCAAACTCTGGAGTTTTACCAAAATCCATAAAATACACTCGGTCCGAGTCTGCACCAAATTGTGGTTGATGACCGCTCGCTGTCAGCTTGGTATTTTGTTTACCTTTGATATCCACTTTATATAAACCGGGTTCTTGCGACCAGGTGCGTGGTGTCATATAACCGCCACGAGCTTTACGATAAACAATATAGTCGCCATTTGGTGATAAGGTTGGCTCAACGTATTTACCCGGTTCACTGGTTAATACTTTGGCTTTGCCGCCACGTGCACTCACCACACTCACCGTGCCTTGTTGTTGATCATTCCAGGTAGTAAATACAATATCTTTGCCGTCGCGCGACCACTGCGGAAATAGCTCGTTAATATCATTGTCTAAACGAGTAAGGCGTTGATGTTTACCGCCGTTAATATCACGTATCCAAATCTTACCTAATGCTTCAAATACGACTTTTTCGCCGTTAGGTGATACTTGGGCCATACGTAGCATTTTGACATCAAATTCATCTTGATCTAGGTTTTGCGTGAAACGAACCGCCGGCTGGATGTCACGTTGATCTTTAATGCTAAATGGAATGTCACTGACTTTTTTACTGTCTACGTCGAGTTTATTAATTTTGCCTTGGGCCCAAAATACTATGTGCTTGTTGTCTTTGGTCCATGACATTGTTGGGTAAACACCATGAATAGCCCAGGTTTCTTGCATATCGCGGTCAAGCTTGTCGTACAGTTTAGTTTCTTCACCTGACTTTAAATCAAGTGAGTAAAGCGTTGATTGGAATCCATCGCGTTTAATATACGCTAATGTTTTGCCATCTGGGCTTGGAGTTGGGCGGATTGCGCCACCGGTACCTTCAATTAATACTTCGATATCGCCAGTTTGAGTGTCATAACGCTTAATTTTATAAATGCCTTTTACTGAGTCTTTAGAGTAGTGAAAGGTTTTTCCTGGCGTGGCGTCCTGGCTAAAATAAATATAGCGACCATCTGGTGAGTAGGCTGGTTCACCTAAATCTTTTTGCTCGTTTGGGCGTTCGGTTAATTTAACGCCTTCACCGCCAGCAACGTGGTACATCCATACTTCACCCGCGCCTAAACTGCGAGTACCAGTATAATGTTTACGAGCTACAAGGTATTGTGAGTCAGGGCTCCATGCTGGGCTGTTGAGTAATCGAAACGTTTCTTTGGTGACAGGATGTGGATTTGCGCCGTCTGCATCCATAATCCAGATATTATCTCCGCCATCTTCATCAGTGGTAAAGGCAATGTGTTTGCCATCTGGACTGTAAACAGGTTGCATTTGCCAAGCAATACCTTGAGCAAGAGGCTTAGCTTCACCACCCGAAATCGGCATTTGATAAATATCGCCTAGCAGATCAAATACAATATTTTTGCCGTCTGGTGACACATTGACGTTCATCCATGTCCCTTCGGTGACATTGATGTCAATTTTTTCTAGTGGGGCATTTTCGGGTGCGTTCACTTGCCATTTAGTTGTGTCATCTTCAGTGGCAAAGCTTGCTGTGCTCATGCCAAGCGAGAGAGCAATAGCTGTATAAAGTGGTGTTAGTTTATGAGTAAACATAGAGTCGATTATCCGTTTCATTTTTATTTTCGTGGAGTTAATCAAGCTAAGTATCCTAGTCAATGAGCATTGTTGCGATGCTCGTTAGGGTAAGCTTTACTGCGTTTGTAGTGTGAATGATACCTTTATCGCATAAATTCTTGATAAGGTGTACAACAAATCTGTTTCAATTAATGACAAATGTTAATATGCATACCTGTGAGTCATTTACAGGTATGAAATCAGTGAAGTGTAATTGGGAAGGCTTAAATGAAAATGAGTTAAGGCTTTTATTGGTTTAAGCAACAGTGACTAGGTCATCGGGTTGTATTAATCCCGCTTGAATGACTCGGCAAGTTACACCGCCACGCCAATCAGGTCTTAATGCCTGTTCTAAACCTGGGTGAGCGATTTCCATTTTTTTACACGGGTCAGTTTCACCGGTGATGAGTAATTGAAGATCGCGGCCAATCGAAATCACTTTACCGACATCTGCTGCACTAAACTGATAGCCACTGATTAATAAGTTAGCTCTGCGAGTGAGCCAATCAAGATCTGCATCAATTTGTTGGCAGGCTATTTGCCATTTTTGTTGGGACATAACGGTAACTTGGCGTTTTCCTGGGCGGCCAAAAATATCATTTTCAACACCACGTTCTAAAGTCACATTGGCACAAAAGGCGGGTTTCATTATGCCGCGCTTTGCAGTTTTATAGGCGATAGCTTCCAATGTGATGGTCATGTATTACAGTCCTTTTTTGAGTAGATACTGATAGGGTGTTTTACTGGTGTCACTGGCGAGTAACGTGTGGTCCATAAATTCACAAAAACTTGGAATATCTCTTGTCGTTGCTGGGTCATCAGCGATGACAAGTAAGGTCTCACCGTCAGTCATTTTACGAACTGTTTTGCGGATCATCATTACCGGTTCTGGGCAACGAAGGCCAAGGGCATCGAGTTGATGTTGTGCTTGAGCATATATATCAGTCATTGAATAAAATCTATTTTTACCAGTCTAGTTATCATCAATTTTACTCTTGTCAGTAATGCTTGCCAAGTTTGAGTTTAGCTAACCTATCCCGAATTTTCGTTTTTTCCTTTATTTTTAATTTTCATAGAATATGTTTCACGTGGAACATTAGCCAAAGCAGAAAAATTTAAAAATAAAAAAAACGAGCCAAATAGGCTCGTTTTCAGAAAGATAAATATAACGACAGATTATTTAAACGTTAAACGCGTTCAAATACTGTTGCGATACCTTGGCCTAAACCGATACACATAGTGGCAAGACCAAGCGTTGCATCTTTTTCTTCCATTAAGTTTATCAATGTCGTTGAGATACGCGCGCCAGAACAACCTAATGGATGGCCTAATGCAATTGCGCCACCGTTAAGGTTAATCTTTTCATCGACAACATCTTGTAAGCCAAGATCTTTAACACAAGGTAAAGACTGTGCCGCAAATGCTTCGTTTAGTTCGATAAGATCTAAATCGGCAACAGACAATCCAGCACGGGCTAATGCCTTTTTGGTCGCTGGTACTGGGCCATAACCCATAATAGCTGCATCACAACCAGCCACTGCCATTGAACGAATACGTGCACGAATGGTTAAGCCTAAAGCGCGTGCTTTAGATTCTTCCATCACTAGCATTGCAGAAGCACCGTCTGATAACGCAGATGATGTACCGGCTGTTACTGTACCGTTTGCTGGGTCAAATGCTGGACGTAAACCGGCTAAAGATTCTAATGATGTTTCTGGACGAATCACTTCATCTGTCATCACTTTAATTAATGCACCGTTTGCATCGTGGCCTTCAATACCCCAAATCTCTTTAGCAAAGCGACCTTCGATGGTAGCTGCATGGGCACGTTGATGAGAGCGTACAGCAAATGCATCTTGTTGCTCACGAGTGATACCGTGCATTTTACCTAACATTTCAGCGGTTAAGCCCATCATGCCAGATGCTTTTGCTACGCGATTTGCAAGACCTGGGTGAAAATCGACACCGTGGTTCATTGGCACATGACCCATGTGCTCAACACCACCAATAATAAAGGTGTCGCCTTGGCCTGTCATAATGGCGCGAGCAGCCTGATGTAATGCGTCCATAGACGAACCACATAAACGGTTTACCGTAACAGCGCCAGCCGTTTTAGGAATACCCGCTAACAATGATGCATTACGGGCAATGTTAAAACCTTGCTCTAATGTTTGCTGCACACAACCCCAAATGACATCTTCAATGTCGTTAGGATCTAATTGTGGATTACGCACCATTAGTGCTTTCATTAATTCTGCAGAAAGAGTTTCTGCACGTACATGTCTAAATACCCCAGCCTTAGAGCGGCCCATTGGGGTACGAATGCAGTCTACGATAACAGCTTGTTTCATGATTTAATTCCTTTCCCACTGATTAGGCTTGGTAGTAACTACCGTTGTTGGCTGCAAGTTCACGCATTGCATCGGTGACTTGATATAAGCCGCCAAGGTGTGCGTATTTATCTGCTAGGGCAACAAAGTTTGCTACGCCCATTGTGTCTAAATAACGGAATACACCGCCACGGAATGGAGGGAAACCAATACCGTAAACTAGACCCATATCGCCTTCAGCAGGTGATGCAATAATGCCTTCTTCTAAACAACGAACCGTTTCGATGATCATTGGGATCATACAGCGCGCGATGATGTCATCAGACTCAAATGCTTTTAAAGCACCAAACTCAGCACTTAATAATTCGTAGCTTGTTGGATCAATGTCTTTTTTCGGTTTACCGCGACGGTCAACTGAGTAAGCATAGAAACCTTTGGTATTCTTTTGACCAAGACGTTTGTTTTCAAACATAATGTCGATAGCATCTTTGCCATTTTTACCCATACGATCTGGGAAGCCTTCTGCCATCACCGCTTGTGCGTGGTGACCTGTATCTAGACCGACTACGTCAAGTAGGTAAGCAGGGCCCATTGGCCAACCGAACTGTTTTTCCATGACTTTATCGACAGCAGCAAAGTCTGCACCTTCAGCAAGTAAACCACTGAAGCCGGCAAAGTATGGGAACAATACGCGGTTAACGAAGAAGCCTGGACAATCATTAACTACGATTGGTGTTTTACCCATTTTGCTTGCATAGGCTACAACGGTGGCAATGGTTTCTTCAGAGCTGTGCTCACCACGGATAATTTCAACTAACGGCATTTTGTGCACTGGATTAAAGAAGTGCATACCGCAGAAACGTTCAGGTTTCTTAAGGCTTTTTGCCAACAAGTTGATAGAGATTGTTGAAGTGTTAGATGCAATAATCGCATCTTCAGAAACATAACCTTCAACTTCCGCCAATACTGTCGCTTTCACTTTTGGATGTTCAACTACCGCTTCTACAACGATATCGCTATTTTTGATAGCGGCATAATCTAGTGAAGGCGTGATGTTGTTTAATACTTTAGCCATTTTCTCAGGTGTAGAGCGACCACGAGCAACTTGAGTTGTGAGGATTTTAGCCGCTTCGTTCAAGCCTAGCTCTAATGCTGGCTGAGCGATGTCTTTCATGACAATCGGTGTGCCTTTGCTGGCGCTTTGGTAAGCAATACCGCCACCCATAATGCCAGCACCCAATACAGCTGCTTGGTTAACATCTTTAGCCAGTTTGCTGGCTTTCTTAGCTTTGCCTTTAACGAATTGGTCATTTAAGAAAATACCAATCAGTGCTTGAGCTACGTCTGTTTTAGCTAGCTTGATAAACGCTTGTGCTTCTACTTTTAATGCGCCATCACGGTCTAAACCTGCTGCTTGTTCAACAACATTCACAGCGGCCATCGGCGCTGGATAATGCTTGCCTGCAACAGAGAACACCATTCCTTTTGCCGTAGCAAAAGACATCATCGCTTCAAGTTTAGGAAGTATAAGTGGAGACTGTTTTTGAGTACGACGAGCTTGCCAATCAAGGCTACCATTTAAGGCATCGTGCAACATTTGTAGCGCAGCCGCTTCTAAATGTTCTGGCGCGACAACGGCATCAATTGCGCCGACTTTTAATGCGTCTTCTGGGCGTTGATCTTTCGCGGTGGTAATCCACTCAAGGGCATTATCGGCACCGATAACACGAGGTAAACGCACTGTGCCGCCAAAACCAGGAATAAGGCCTAATTTGGTTTCTGGTAAACCGATGCGAGCATTGGTATCTGCAACGCGTAAGTCAGTTGCTAAAATAGTTTCGCAACCACCGCCTAATGCAAAACCGTTAACCGCAGACACGGTTGGAAACGGCAAGTCTTCTAACTTGTTAAATACTGCGTTGGCTTGTTCAACCCACGCAAGTAACGTTGCATCATCTTGCTGAAACAACGTTAAAAATTCGGTAATGTCAGCGCCAACAATGAAAGTGCTTTTTGCTGATGTCAGCAGTAACGCTTTAATGTTGGTATTTTGTTTGATGCTGTCTAGTGCGGCATCAAGAGAGGCTAGAGTTTCTCTGTCGAACTTGTTTACCGAACCTTGTGCGTTAAAACAAAGTTTGGCAATATTATCTTCAAGTAACTCAACCTGAATGGTAGGGCTTTGGTAGATCATTGCTTGCTTCCTTATTGCTTAAAAGCGACTTCCACATCTTATTTACTGTGCAGTTATCAAGCTTGAATCACAGCAGTTTCGGCCATCTATTGACCAGCTAATTCTCAGTGTGCGACTAAATGAGAAAAATTACAACACCCAATTTAAACGGCCGTTTAATTTTTTATCATCTAGCGAGGAGTTTTTTTGTTTGTGATAGACTTATTGAGTTAAAACTTATGAAAGGGATAGTCAATGGAACAGTTAGCTCATCTATATCATGCACACATTGCTGAACTCAATCGTCGTGTTGCTGATATTTGCCAGCGTGAAAACATCTCCGGCCTAGTGATTCATTCAGGGCAACCGCATCGACAGTTTTTAGATGACTTAAATTATCCCTTCAAAGTTAATCCGCAATTTAAAGCTTGGCTACCTATTTTAGATACTCCCAATTGCTGGGTTATCGTTAACGGCCAAGATAAGCCTACTTTAGTGTTTTATCGCCCGGTCGATTTTTGGCATAAGGTTAATGACGTGCCGCAAGTGTTTTGGACTGAACACTTTGATATTCAATTATTAACCAAGCCTGATCGTATTGCAGATTACTTGCCAAAAAATATCGCTTCATGGGCTTATATTGGTGAGCATTTAGATGTTGCTGATGTACTGGGTTTTACGGCTCGTAACCCAGATGCCGTGATGAATTACTTACATTATCATCGAGCAGATAAAACTCAATACGAACTTGAATGTATGCGAGAAGCTAATAAAATTGCCGTAAAAGGCCATTTAGCGGCTAAAAATGCATTTTATAATGGTGCAAGCGAGTTCGAAATTCAGCAACGTTATTTACTGGAAATAGGCCTGGGGGAAAATGATGTTCCTTATGGCAATATTGTGGCTTTAAATCAAAATGCGGCGATTTTGCATTATACAGCGTTAGAGCATACTAAACCTGCGCAACGATTATCATTTTTGATTGATGCGGGCGCTAATTTTCATGGATACGCGGCTGATATTACCCGTACTTATTCATTTGAGAAAAATCGTTTTTATGAGCTCATCGTCGCACTTGATAAAATCCAGCTCGCTATTATTGAGCAAATGAAACCTGGGGTTAAATATGTCGATCTTCATATTGCAACCCATGAGCATATTGCCCAATTGCTTATCGACTTTGGCTTGGCAAATGGCTCGGTTGAGCAATTAATGTCTCAGGGTATTACCAGTGCGTTTTTCCCTCATGGGTTAGGGCATATGCTAGGGTTACAAGTGCATGATATGGGCGGTTATGCTCATGATGAGCGTGGTACTCACATCGCTGCGCCAGAGGCTCATCCATTTTTACGTTGTACGCGAGTATTAGCGGCTAATCAGGTGCTGACCATCGAACCTGGGCTGTATATTATTGATACTCTGCTTGAGCAATTATCGCCTGAGGCGAAACAAGCAATTAACTGGCAAACCGTTGATGTATTTCGTCCTTTTGGTGGGATCAGGATTGAAGATAACGTGATTGTGCATCATAACCGGGTTGAAAACATGACCAGAGAGTTCGGTTTAGTTGATTGAGTCATACTTAATACCACAAGCAAACGTACTGATAGAAGAAGAGATAAAGCATAGTCGCTTTATCTCTTTGTTATTTCATTGCCCCAATCAACAGCAAATGAAGTTAGCGCTTACTGACATAAAGGCACAATATCCTGGCGCGAGTCATTATTGCTACGCATTTGTGGCTGGCAGCCCTGAGAACACGATTGATATGGGCGCCAGTGATGATGGTGAGCCGTCGGGCAGTGCTGGCAAACCGATGTTAGCGTGTTTACAGGGCGCGAATATTGGCGAGCTTGGTGCGATTGTTGTGCGCTATTTTGGGGGAACTAAACTCGGTGTGGGTGGCTTAGTGCGCGCTTATACATCGGGTATTAAGCAAGGATTAACGCAAATACAAACTCAGGTAAAGCACATTAGATACCCTGCAAGTTTAGTTTGTCATTATGCGCAACTCACCGATATTGAATATTTAGTTGCTCTGCATGATGGTGTCGTTATCGATAAAGTGTTTACCGATAAGGTTGAAATACAGTTTGAATTAGCAAAATCATACCATCAGGCTTTCAATCAAGCCTTAGCTACCCAGACTCAGGGCCAGCTGCAAGTAAAGTTTACAGTTTGAGCTATGACGAACTTATGCCAAACTGTCACTCAATTGTTAAATTCGACGCAGCACAACTTAAACAGAATCCTTAATGCAATATAAAACAATTATTAGAATCACCGGTTTGCTGATGGGATTATTTTCAATCACCATGCTGCCGTCAGCATTAGTGGCTATCTTGTATAAAGATGGTGGTGGTACTGCGTTTATTCAGGCCTTTTTTGTCAGTATCTTTTTAGGTTTTTTATTGTGGTATCCCAATCGCCATCAAAAAGGCGATTTACGAACTCGAGAAGGCTTCCTCATTGTTGTGCTGTTCTGGACCGTACTGGGCTCTATAGGAGCATTACCGTTTATTTTTGCCAATGAGCCCGATCTCAGTTGGACAGACAGTTTCTTTGAATCATTTTCCGCACTAACCACGACAGGGGCAACCGTGATTGTTGGCCTCGATGATTTACCAAAATCCATTTTGTTTTATCGACATCTGCTTCAGTGGATGGGCGGTATGGGTATCATTGTACTGGCAGTGGCTATTTTACCACTGTTAGGCATTGGTGGTATGCAGCTGTATAAAGCAGAAGTCCCCGGACCGGTAAAAGATACCAAAGTCACACCGCGAATCGCCGAAACCGCCAAAGCATTGTGGTATATCTATTTTATGTTAACCACTGCGTGTGCGTTAGCGTTTTACTTTGCTGGAATGGATGCCTTTGATGCTATATGCCATTCATTTTCTACCATTGCTATCGGTGGTTTTTCTACCCACGATGCCAGTTTAGGGTATTTTGATAGCCCATTAATTAACGTGATTTGTGCAGTTTTCTTATTGATTGCCGCGGTTAATTTTAGTCTGCATTTTGCTGCATTTAGTTGGCGTGGCATTAACTTTAAAATTTATTTTAAAGATGCAGAATTTAAAGTGCTTATAGCCGTGCAGCTAGTGTTAACTGCCATTTGTTTTATTACCTTATATCAGTCGGGTATTTATGATTCGGCAGAACAAACCCTCGATTATGCCTTTTTTCAGGTGGTGTCTATTTCGACAACGGCGGGTTTTGGTACTGAAAGTTTCCATTCTTGGCCATTGTTTTTGCCAATACTATTGATATTTTCTAGCTTTATAGGCGGTTGTGCAGGCTCAACCGGTGGCGGTATGAAGGTGATCAGGCTGATTTTATTGGTACTGCAAGGATCTCGTGAGTTGAAACGTTTAGTTCATCCTAAAGCAATGTATTCCATTAGAATTGGCTCTAAGGTATTACCTGACAGAGTTATTGATGCGGTGTGGGGGTTCTTTTCTGCTTATGCGCTGGTGTTTGTGGTGTGCATGATAATTTTAATGGCAATGGACATGGATGCCATTACGGCATTTAGTGCTACTGCAGCGAGCATAAATAACTTAGGCCCAGGCTTAGGTGATGTCGCATCGAGCTATGCCAATGTGTCTGATGGCGCGAAATGGGTATTGGTTGTTGCTATGCTGTTTGGCCGTTTAGAAGTATTTACTTTATTGGTGTTGTTTACACCGACATTTTGGAAAAACTAATGTTAAAAACCGTCATTTTATATTCAACTGTAGATGGACAAACTCGCGCTATTTGTCAGCGTATTGAGCAAATATTATCAGCCAATGGTGAGCAAGTGAGTGTAATTAATCTTGCTGATGCCGACGCAGAGCAACTCGCCGCTGTTGATAAAGTGGTTATTGGCGCCAGTATTCGTTACGGTAAACATCGACCAGAATTATTTAAGTTTGCAGAGCAACATCAAGCCTTACTGAACAGTAAATTAAACAGCTTTTTTACTGTTAACGTAGTGGCGAGAAAGCCGCTTAAAAATAGTCCTGAAACTAATCCTTATATGCAGAAGTTTTTAACACTGTCGGCTTGGACACCCAATATGCTCGGTGTATTTGCGGGCAAGATTGATTATCCTCGCTACCGCTTTTTTGACAAGGTTATGATTCGTTTCATTATGTGGATGACCAAAGGGCCGACTGATACTAGTGGCACTTTTGAATTTACCGATTGGGATAAAGTTGACGATTATGCCAAACAAATCGCGGCACAAAAGCGTTAACAAAACGCCTAAGGGAGATTAGGCGCAATAACGGCGGTGAAGAATCGATATCACTTCGGTTACTTGCTCATCTTTAAGGGTGTAATACACCACTTGCGATCTTTTACGCGTATTGACTAAATCTTGTGTGCGAAGCACCGCTAAATGTTGTGACAATGCAGACTGACTTAACGGAACGGTCTCGTTTAGCTCTGTCACACTGTGTTCTTTCTCCAGCAATAAACACAAAATCATCAGTCGATAAGGGTTAGCAATCGCCTTGAGCCATTGCGCGGCTGTCTCTGCATTGTTAAGCATGGTTGCGACATCGATATCTTGCTGCATGTGTGTTCCTATCTGGTGAACGTGAGTCAGTTTAATCATAACTGCCTATCTAACGTCATCATACTTCCGCGCAATACAGATCTCAATTTTAACTATTAAATATATGAGCTATTTCTAATTTGTGATCATTGCAGAGGTTTAAAAAGGCCTTTTTTGCCAAACTGAGGCAAATAAAGCAGTAATGAGACATAACATGGCGCATATATTAGTACTTTACTATTCTCGTGGAGGGCACACGGCTCAAATTAGTCGTGCAATTGCTGAGCAAATTATCGCTAATGGTGATCAATGTGATGTGATGAGCATTCATGACACTAAACAACAACCAATCGATTGGTCTAAATACCAGGCTGTCGCATTAGGCGCCTGTGTTTTGTATGGCTCATACCATAAATCGGTGTTTGAGTTTGTCAGCCAACACCAGCAGGCATTGTCGAGCATGCCAAATAGCTTTTTTTGTGTCAATGTGGTGGCACGCAATCCAGAAAAACGCATTCCAGAAAACAATAAATACTTACAGAAGTTTTTAACGTTATCGGCCTGGAAACCTCAAGATGTTAAGATCATTGCCGGTAAGGTGGATTATCCATCCTGGCCTTGGTACGACAGCTTAATGATTAGATTGATAATGAAAATGACCGATGGGCCAACGGATCCTACTGCCATTATTGATTATACCGATTGGCAAGATGTAAAAGCTTATGGCAATCATATTGCTAAGCTGGCTCAAGTTGAGTTTAGCTAGGGCCTAGAAGCGCCAAAACTTCGGATGGAATAATACCGCCACGGTGAGAATTTCCAAGCGCCCTAAAAGCATGCCCACAGCTAGTGCCCATTTAGCAATATCAGGCAAGGGGGCAAAGTTACCCGCAGGGCCGATTATTGGCCCTAACCCTGGCCCCACATTGGTTACCGCGGTGATTGCGCCGGTAAAGCTGGTCATTGGGTCTAAGCCGGTTGACACTAAAATAATCGATAAGCCTAAAATCACCACAAACATCAGCATAAAAAAAGCCATAATTGAGCGAACAATATCATCATTTATTCGATGGCCGTTGTACTTTTCTTTAAACACGCCATTAGGATGAAATTGTTGTTTTATTTGCTGGCGCATAATTGAAAAAGCGATTTGGAAACGAAAGATTTTTATCCCTCCAGACGTAGAACCAGAACAGCTTCCGATAAACATTAAGAACAAAAACACCACGCTCGCGACCGCTCCCCAAGCTTGATAATCCGTTAACCCGTAGCCTGTTGTAGTGATAACGGATATAACGTTAAAGCTTGATAACCTTAGGGCATCAATAAAATCCATATGCTGATGTCGCCACAACCAAAATGCTAATGAACAAGACACCAATAGCACAAACAGTAAAAAGCCTTTTACTTGTTGGTCATTCCATAATCGTACACTACGCTGTTGGATTGACTGCACAAACATGATTAATGGTAATCCACCCGCTAGCATAAACACGATACCCACCCAATGAGCTTCATGCGAAAATGCCGCCATGGAGCTGTCTGACGTTGAGTAGCCACCTGTCGATAGTGTTGTCATTGCGTGGTTAATGGCTTCAAACCAGTGCATACCTGCAAGGTGATAGGCTAGGGCGCATAACAGCGTAAGCACGAAATAGACCTGAAATAAATGCTTGGCCATATGCTGGGTTCGCGGCATGGTTTTGTCGCTCCAGTCAGATGATTCTGTTCTAAATAGCCGCATACCACCGACGTTGAGAAACGGTAATATCGCTACCGCCATCACAATAAAGCCAATGCCGCCCAGCCATTGCAACAGAGAACGCCATATTAAAATGCTGTGGTCCATGGCGTCTAAGCCGCTGAGCACGGTAGAGCCTGTGGTAGTGATACCTGACATTGTTTCAAAAAATGCATCGGTATAATTGATGCCGTGATATAAAGTGAAAGGCAATGCTGCAAAAAGGCTGACGACAAACCACGTCACACTGGTGAGCATGAACATGTCTCGAATATTGAGGTTAAATTGGCGGTTACGACCATTTTGCAGACAAAGAATGGCGATAAAACCGGTAAATAAGCCCGATATCATAAAGTCGCCAATGGTCTCTTCGCCATAAAATAGCGCGAATGCCATTGGCACCAACATAAACCCTGTGAGTATTGAGAGAAAAATACCCAGAATAAAGATAAGTTGTTTTATGTTAAACATAAAAACCTAAAAGAAAAATGCACTCGGCTGGAACAGCTTTTCTACATCACCAATAAACTTTTTATTCACTAAGAATAAAATGACATGGTCGCCTTGCTCGATTACGGTTTTATCATGGCCCATTAATACTTCGTCGTTACGAACTATCGCGCCAATGGTTGTCCCTGGCGGGAGTTTTATCTCACCAATTTGCTTGCCTACCACTTTTGAAGTGCTCGAATCACCATGAGCAATAGCTTCAATGGCTTCTGCTGCGCCTCGGCGTAATGAATAAACGTTACAAATATCGCCTTGGCGAATGTGAGTCAGTAGCGCTGAAATTGTGGCTTGTTGTGGTGAAATGGCAATGTCGATATTAGCTTCCTGTACGATATCAACATAGGCTTCACGCTGAATAAGCACCATGACTTTTTTAGCGCCCATACGTTTTGCCAGTAATGCCGACATGATATTGGCTTCGTCATCGTTAGTGACGGCAATAAACACATCGGTTTGGTCAATGTGCTCTTCAAGGAGTAATTCTTGATCAGATGCATCACCACAAAACACCGTAGTTTTATCGAGTTTCTCAGACAGCTGTTCTGCACGCTCTTGGCGATGTTCAATTAATTTCACTGAGTGAGTACGTTGCAGTTTTTGCGCGAGGCCAAAACCGATATTACCACCACCCGCAATCATGATATTACGGTATGAATTATCCAGTTTTTGCATTTCACTCATGACCGCACGAATATGACGACTGTCAGCAACGAAAAACACTTCGTCGTCGGCTTCAATAATGGTGGTACCACGCGGCATAATGGGTCTGCCTTGCCTAAAAATGGCAGCGACTCGGGTATCAATATTCGGCATATGTTCACGCAATGTGGCCAGAGCATTACCGACTAACGGGCCGCCATAGTAAGCTTTTACAGCGACTAAACTTAATTTACCCTTAGCAAATTCAAGCACTTGGAGTGCTCCTGGGTATTCAACCAATCTTTGTATGTAAGTGGTTACTAACTGTTCAGGTGCTATGAGCTCATCGATAATAAAGCCTCCGCGAGGTTTGGCGTCACCGGACTTTATTTCACTACTAATAAACAGTTTATCTTGTAAGTCGAGGTAGGCTTCAGAGCGAATGCGGGCAATTTTGGTTGGGGTGCCAAATAAGGTATAGGCAATTTGACAGGCAGACATATTACACTCATCGCTGTTTGTTACAGCAATGAGCATGTCGGCATCTTCTGCACCGGCTTCTTTTAAAACACTTGGATGTGCGCCATGACCCACTACCACTCGTAAGTCGAACTTATCTTGCAGAATTCTTAATCGCGCACGGTCGCTGTCGACTAAGGTGATGTCATTATTCTCGCCGACCAAGTTTTCAGCAAGTGTGCCACCAACTTGTCCCGCCCCTAAAATAATAATTTTCATGGCTTTGGGTACATCCTTAAATTGCTTTAACTAGGCGCGCGTAATAAAAGCCATCCATATTGTCTTGGCCTGGCAATATTTGCCAGCCAATGTCATTGGGGTTTGTTTGCTGTGCTATTGGCACTAATTTGGCGTCTGGCGTACGCGCTAAAAACTGTTCTACTTGCTGGCTATTTTCTTGCGGCAAAATAGAGCAGGTTGCATACAATAATGTGCCGCCCGGTTTTAGCCATTGCCAACAATGATCAAAAATTTGTCGCTGCAACGTGGCTAACTCTTCAATATCATTATTTTTACGAAGCCATTTTATATCTGGGTGACGACGAATAACACCCGTTGCAGAGCATGGCGCATCCAATAAAATACGGTCAAATTTTTGCCCTTGCCACCATGAATCTATGTTGGCGGCGTCGCCGTGAATAACTTGCGCTTTTAAATGCAGCCTGTCCAGATTTTGTTGTACTCGAGCGAGGCGTTTTTCATCAAAATCTACCGCGACAAGGTTAATGCTTGGGGCGAGTTCGATTAAATGACAACTTTTACCCCCCGGTGCTGCGCAAGCATCTAAAACCAGATCATTACCCGTAGGCGCTAGGAGTGTTGCTGCCCATTGAGCTGCGCCATCCTGCACCGATGCAGCGCCTTGCATAAAGTCTGGCAAGTTGGCGACATCTTTAGGGCTTTCAAGTAAAATTGAATCTGGGCTAGGACCCGCTTCGGCACTAATTTCTTGTGCTGCTAATGCGTTTAAGTAGTCTTCACGCGATTGTGATAAACGATTGTTACGTAGCCACATTGGTGGACGCTGATGGCTTTGTTCAATGATGGATTGCCAATGGCTTGGGTACGCTTGTTGTAAGCGTTTAATAAACCACGCAGGAGTATTAAAGCGTAGCGTATCTGAGTCGGTATTTAAGGTGGCATCTTGACGTTGAATATTACGTAAAACGCCATTGACGACCTTTACTAAGCCATCAAAACGCAGTTGCCGACAGGCTTCTGCGGTTTCAGAAATGGCGGCATGAGCAGGGATTCGAGTGAAGTAAAGTTGATAACAACCCACAATCAATAACTGATGCAAAATGCGTTGTTTGCCTTTAAATGGTTTAGCTAAACAGTCACTGACGCATTTATCTAGTTGCGGTAATTGACGCATAACCCCATAGCAGAGTTCTGCTAACAAGGCTTTGTCTTTACCGTTTTCTAGGTGTTGCTGTTGTTCTGGAAGGGCGACCGACAGTGACATGCCCTTTTCAAGTACTTCATAAATCGCTTTAGCTGCAAGTGCACGCACATTCATGCTAGTTAGCCTCTTGGTTTAAACACACACCAGCAGTAAACCAATCACCACGAGCATTAAGGATATCTGCCACATCAAGTGGCTTTTTGTTGGGCAGTTGCATGGTTTCAATGATTAACGAGCCATCAGCAGTAGCTACTTCAATACCTTGCTTGGTGGCGGCAATCACAGTACCTGGGGCTTGCGAGCATGCTTGAGCATTGTAGGTTGCCTGCCAGACTTTAATCACGCTTTGTTGGTGTTCAAAGTAACTGACTGGCCAAGGGTTAAAGGCTCTAATTTCTTGCCATAGTTGTTTGGCACTTTTATGCCAATCAAGGCGAGCTTCTTCCTTAGACAGTTTTTCTGCATAGTTTGCTAGGCTTTCATCTTGCTTTTCAGCTTGAAGGCTACCTTCACTTAACCCGGTTAGTGCTTCAACTAAGGCTGTTGGCCCTTGTTCTGCTAGTTTTTCATAAAGGCTTGCGGAGGTGTCGGTTGCTCCTATTGGTAAGTGCGTTTTTAGCAGCATGTCACCCGTGTCTAAGCCGACATCCATTTGCATAATGGTGACGCCGGTTTCATTGTCGCCAGCCCATAATGCGCGCTGAATAGGCGCAGCTCCACGCCAGCGCGGTAATATTGACCCGTGTACATTGATGCAACCTAACTTTGGTGTATCAAGCACTATCTTTGGTAAAATTAATCCGTATGCCACCACGACCATGATGTCGGCTTGCAAGCTGGCTAATTCTTGTTGCGCCGCTTCGTTACGTAATGATGCAGGTTGAAATACGGCGATATTATGCTCTTGAGCCAACACTTTAACGGGGCTTGCAGTGAGTTTTTTCCCGCGGCCAGCCGGTCGGTCTGGTTGGGAGTAAACGGCAATCACTTCATGTTGTGAATCGATCAGCGCCTGTAAATGTCTGGCGGCAAAATCCGGAGTACCGGCAAAGATAATTTTTAACGGTTTCAAATCGTTTCCTATTTAGTTGCTAAACGGGCTTCTTTCTCAAGCTTAGTTTTAATGCGCTGACGTTTAAGTGGTGACAAGTAGTCAACAAATAACTTACCTTTGAGGTGGTCCATTTCGTGTTGAATACAAATTGAAAACAGCTCGTCGGCTTCAACGGTAAATTCTTTGCCGTGACGGTCGAAGGCTTTTAGGGTTACAAACTCAGCACGATCTACTTTGGCATAAATACCAGGAACGGATAAACAACCTTCTTCATTAGCAAAATCACCACTACTTTTCGTAATTTGTGGATTGATGAAAATAGTTGGGCGCTCAACATCATCTTGTAAGTCCATGACGATGAGTTGTTTATGGAAATCGACTTGCGTAGCCGCAAGGCCAATGCCTTTTTCTTCGTACATTGTTTCTAACATGTTATCGATTTGGGTTTGTAGTTCTGGCCCAAAATCTGTCACTGGCTCTGCAATGGTGCGTAAACGCTCATCTGGAAATCGTAAAACATTTAATATTGGCATATATAAACTCTTAACAAGTCTGTCAAATTTCAGCCAGTTAGCTATACTGGCTGTTGCGATAAGGGTAATTTTAATCCTTACCGCCTATCAATAACAGTAAAAAGCTCTAATAAAGAGCTAAACAACATGGACCGCACCATGAAACGCTTACTTTTACTTGCTTTTTTATCTTTAAATATTTTTGGAGTGAGTGCTGATGCATTAACTTTGAAGGCTGGGCATCCTGACACGTATGTCGTTAAAAAAGGCGATACGCTGTGGGATATCTCTGGATACTTTTTAAATGATCCATGGCGTTGGCCTAAATTGTGGGGCGTGAACCCACAAATTGCTAATCCACATCTAATATATCCTGGCGATAGACTGACATTGGTTTTTATTGATGGTCAACCGCGATTAGTGGTGAAACAGCACATTAAAAAAAGCCCCGAAGGCCGAATAGCATCAAAAGATGGCCCTATTCCTGCGGTCGATTTAGCGCTTATACAACCTTATTTAGTCCAAAATCGCGTGGTTGATCCTGCTTTTTTTGCCAGTTTACCTATGGTAATGAGCGGTGAGAGCCCATCGATTCACCATGTTGTGAGTGATATTATTTATGTTAATGCACAGCTTGAACTTGGGCTCAAAGTGGCAATGTACGAAAAAGGCCAAGAGTTTTTCTCGCTAGAGCGTGATGCATTATTAGGCCAAGAGATGATTTTAGCCTCAAGTGGCCGAGTGATTGAGTCTGGACCTATATCAAAAGTAGAGTTATTAAGTAGCTTACGTGAAACTAAAGGCGGCTTTAAAGTTGTGCCAGTAGAAGATGAAGCATTAATGTCAGCCTACTTTGTGCCTAAAGCCGCTGACCTTGCTGTACCCGCTGCGATTATTGCCATTAATGGTAAAATACGTGAGGCTGGTAAGTTAGATGTGGTTTACCTTGACCGTGGTAGTGAAGACGGTGTCGAAACCGGGCATGTATTCTCTATGTACCGCGACGGTGAAGATATTACGATTAATAACGACGGCCTACCTGTTCGTACTCTAGACCGCTCGTCTTACGACAAAGTGCTCGCACACTTCTCTGAAGACACGATTCATAAAATGCCCGATATCTTTCATGGTAATTTACTGGTCTTTAAAGTGTTCGATAAAACCAGTTTAGGCCTAATCATGTTTAATGAACGACCTGCTCGTGTTGGTGATAAGTTAGTTAAGCCTGAGCCGTTAACCTTAAAAGGTGAATAATTTCAGATAAACTGGTCGACTGGCTCGTTGTTTGTGCAGTATCCGGGTTAGGACCCGCCCGGATTCAACAATTACTCACTCAGATGGACGTTGAAGAACTTCGTCAACGTCTTGAGTTTGAACCTCAAGGATTGCCGCTATCGGCAAACCTGCTGGCCAAGTGCCATATCGACGTTGATAAAGTTGAACAAGCGTTAGCATGGCAGCAATCGCAGCCAAATCATTATATTTTAATTCCCTCAGATCCACTCTATCCACCATTACTACAGCAAATTTCTGATGCACCATTAGTGCTATTTATTAAAGGAAACGTTGAGTCTTTAGTCATGCCAAGTATTGCCATAGTGGGCAGTCGTAATGCTTCTCGTGGTGGGTTAGATATTGCCGCTGAGCTAGCTTATAACCTTGCGAGTCAAGGTTTTGTCATTACTAGTGGTATGGCTACAGGTATCGATGGTGCGGCTCACAAAGCCACTTTGGCGGCGAATGGTTCAACGATGGCGGTATTAGGTACTGGTGTTGAACGCGTTTACCCTCAACGACATCAACAGTTGTATCGCGACATTATTCATTCAGGTTGTGTGATGAGCGAGTATTGGCCGCATATTGGACCCTATGCGGGTAACTTTCCTAAACGTAATCGTATTGTGAGTGGCTTAAGCTTAGGGACTGTTGTCGTCGAAGCTAGCCGTAAAAGTGGCTCGTTAATTAGTGCTCGGTTAGCAATGGAGCAAAATCGTGAAGTGTTTGCTGTGCCAGGTTCAGTATTAGGCGGTTACAGCCAAGGCTGTCACGATTTAATCAAAAATGGTGCAAAACTTGTTGAGTCTGCTGCCGATATAATAGAAGAGTTAGGGAGTTTATCGGATTATCACCTTGAACAATTGCATCAACGGCACCATATACGGGATAATGACATTTGTGATTTGCCATTTCCTTCGCTGTTAGCTAGTGTAGGTTATGAAACGACGGCAATTGATGCCGTGGTTGAGGATAGTGGGAAGCCAATAGATCTGGTGTTAATACAAATGCTTGAACTTGAGTTACAAGGGTGGGTTGCAGCAGTGCCCGGTGGTTACGTCAGACTAAAGAGGAGTTAGCCATGTTTGATATCCTCATGTATTTATTTGAAAACTATGTTCATAGTGAAATTGAACTATTAGTTGATGAAGATGAACTCACGAAAGAGTTAACCCGAGCGGGTTTTCATCAAGTTGATATTATAAAAGCCCTTTCTTGGCTAGAGCAGTTAGCTGATCTGCAAGAAAGCGATAAACCATACTTGTGCAATCATGCGCAACATTCATTCCGTATTTACACCAAAGCGGAAATGGCTAAGTTAGATGTAGAGAGCCGTGGCTTTTTACTGTTTTTAGAGCAGATTCAAGTGCTCAGTGTTGAAACTCGTGAGATGGTCATTGACCGTGTAATGGAATTAGACGAACCAACATTGGTGTTAGAAGATCTTAAGTGGGTGGTATTAATGGTACTATTCAACGTACCAGGAAATGAGTCTGCCTACGAGCAAATGGAAGATTTAATCTTCGAGCAGCCAGAAGGGCGCTTACACTCATAACAGAAAGGAGGCTTAGCCTCCTTTTTTAGATCTATAGAATATTATTCATTGAGAGCACCATGTCGAAAATTGATCAACAGCTGTTTACTGTCCACGAGCATGCACTGGAAAAAGAGTTTGAGCTTTGTCCTGTTTGTGGTTCTGAGCTGTCGGTTAAACACAGTAAGCATGGCAGTTTTGTCGGTTGTAATAATTACCCAACCTGCGACTACACGCGGCCGTTAGTTCAACACGAGTCGATAGAAACACAAGTGATTAGTGGTTCACAATGTCCAAAATGTGGCCATGAGTTAGCAGTGAAGTCTGGTCGTTTTGGTATTTTTATTGGTTGTACACACTATCCAGAATGCACCCACATTGAAAAACATGATCACAGCAATGAAGCTGAACAAATCGCATGCCCTCAATGCAATAAAGGTCATTTAGAATCTCGGACCAGCCGCTATGGAAAGACTTTTTTTGCTTGCAGTGCCTACCCTAAATGCAAGTTTATCGTAAACTATCCTCCTTATAATGAGTCTTGCCCAGATTGTGGCTTTGGTATTTTAGTGGAACGCAAAGGCGCTGCTGGCAGCCGTCTTGAATGTCCGCAGAAATCCTGCAAATATAAGCGAGCGCTTTAATTCGTTATCACCACCATTAAATTGATGAAAGGAAATCCAATGTTGCAATTGCAGCCATCGGCTGTCGCCACCACCATACAACAAGGTGGCGTAATAGCTTACCCAACAGAAGCTGTGTTTGGTTTAGGGTGTGATCCTGATAATGATTCCGCCATCGAAAAATTACTGGCAGTAAAACAACGACCTTGGCAAAAAGGCCTTATTTTAGTGGCAAGCTCATTTGAGCAGCTATTGCCTTACATTGATATTACTCAGCTAACCGAGTCGCAGTTGCAGTTTGCGCAATCAAAATGGCCAGGGCCATTCACATTTGTGATGCCAATCAAGGCACATGTATCAAAGTTATTATGTGGTGAGTTTGATTCAATCGCAGTGCGAGTATCTGCTCACCCAGTTGTGCGTGAGCTTTGCGACACACTTAATAAACCATTAGTATCGACCAGCGCCAATTTAGCGGGAGAGTCTCCTGTGGTCGATGCACAACACATCCTCACTGATTTTAGCGATAAAATTGAGGCATTAATTGTAGGTCAGCTTGGCGAGCAACGTCAGCCATCGACCATTATTGATGCCCGCAGTGGTCAAATTCTTCGAAGTGGAAGTTAATAACATGCCCAATACCCAACATCAGGTGCCGGATGCACAACAAGTTAAATCGTTTCTGTTGGCACTTCAGCAAAATATTTGTCAGCGTTTAGAGCTGCTCGACGGTAAAGCAACGTTTAAAGCCGACTCGTGGGAGCGTGAAGAAGGTGGCGGTGGTACTAGCCGTGTAATGACACAAGGGCAGGTATTTGAACAGGCAGGAGTTAACTTTTCACATGTGATGGGTGCTGCGATGCCTGCATCCGCAACTGCACATCGTCCAGAATTAGCTGGCCGTAGTTTTGAGGCTATGGGAGTGTCGTTAGTTATTCACCCTAATAACCCGTTTATTCCAACAACGCATGCCAACGTGCGTTTTTTTATCGCCCGTAAAGAAGGCGCTAACCCCGTTTGGTGGTTTGGTGGTGGATTTGACTTAACACCTTACTATCCGTTTAAAGAAGATGTGGTGAGCTGGCATCAAACGGCGAAAGATATTTGTGACCCATTTGGTGAAGATGTTTATCCCAAGTACAAAAAATGGTGTGATGAATACTTCTTTTTACCGCACCGTAATGAAACCCGTGGTGTTGGTGGCTTATTTTTTGATGATTTAAATCAACCTGGTTTTGAGCGAAGCTTTGAGTTTATGCAAGCTGTCGGTAATGGTTTTATTGAAGCTTATGCACCAATAGTTGAACGCAACAAAGCATTAGAGTATGGCGATGATGAACGTCAGTTCCAGCTATACCGTCGTGGCCGTTATGTCGAATTTAACCTAGTGTATGATCGCGGCACGTTGTTTGGCTTACAAACTGGTGGTCGCACCGAATCAATACTGATGTCGATGCCGCCATTAGTTCGCTGGGAATATGCATTTACCCCTGAAAAAGGGACTGCAGAAGCAGAGCTGTACGACGTTTACTTAAAGCCACAAGACTGGTTAACTCAAGCTTAACTATGAGTTAGTAACATGAGTTAGCGATATAGCATTAGTCATTATCGGTTTCGCATATTGTCAGCTAAGATCGAAATAGCCTGAATAATCACTTGTTGATGTTCAGGCTTTTTTATTGAATTGTGAATTGCTGCACGCATACATATTAACCATTGATCTCGCATTGACTCATCAATCGCAAAAGGCATATGCCTTGCTCTGAGTGCAGGGTGACCATGTTTCTGTTGATACAGTTGCGGTCCGCCAAGCCAACCACTTAAAAATTCATATAATTTTTGCTCTGAGTCAGCAATAGGCGAGCGATGTATGGCGAGTAAGCTTTGAGTTTCAGGCCGAGTTTGCATTTGCTGATAAAAGTCATGCGCTATCGCACGGATCACTTTATCGCCACCAATAATATCGTAGGCGTTAGATTGCATCGCATCTCTATCATCGCTTGCTTGCGGCTTAGTGAATAATTTACGTAACCAGTTCATATTGTCTGTGTTGAGGAGTGTCGGTCTATTATATCGAAAATTATATCGAATTCATTGCTATTGCAGGAACATATAGTTGTTAACGTTTTGATACCAATTATTTAACGATTACACTGTATTTCAACCGTTAACTTGGTTAAATTGGTCGCAAAATAAGAAAGGAGACCCCAATGGCCAAACTCACGCCTTCTTTGGTTGCTGTGGCGTTATCTACCGCAATAGCCGGTTGTAGCCCAGTAGAACAACAAGACCCGCAAGTGACCATCAACGCAAATCCATATCCCAGCACTTACCATGCGTTACCGAACTCAACCACGTTACTTAAAAATGCCACAGTATTAACCGGTACCGGTGAACGTATTGATGACGCTGATGTATTGATAAAAGAGGGTAAAATCAGTGCCGTAGGGCAGCAGTTAGTTGCAGAAGGTGCAGTAGTTGTCGACGCTAAAGGCAAATGGATTACTCCAGGTATTATCGATGTGCACTCGCATTTAGGTGTGTACCCAAGCCCCAATGCCGAATCTCATAATGATGGCAATGAAATGACTAACCCTGTTACGGCTGAAGTTTGGGCTGAGCACAGCGTATGGCCACAAGATCCGGGCTTTAATCGGGCTCGCGAAGGCGGCATTACCACGTTACAAATTTTACCTGGTTCAGCCAACTTGATTGGTGGACGCGGGGTGACACTCAAAAATGTTCCAGCTACGACAATGCAAGCGATGAAGTTTCCTGCCGCGCCGTATGGATTAAAAATGGCCTGTGGTGAAAATCCTAAAAATCTTTACGGTAGTCGTAATGAATTACCGATGACCCGTATGGGTAATATGGCGGGCTACCGCACTGCATTTATTCAAGCAACTGAATATAAACGCGCATGGGACAAGTACGATGCTGATTACGCGGCAGGTAAAAATCCTGTTGCCCCTGAACGTGATTTAATGAAAGACACCCTTAAAGGTGTGCTGGAAGGTGAGATTTTAATTCATAACCATTGTTACAAAGCTGAAGAAATGGCGATGATGATCGACCTAGGGAAAGAGTTCGGTTATCACGCTGGCACATTCCATCATGCTGTTGAAGCATACAAAATTGCCGATTTATTGGCTAAAAATGGTAACTGCGCCGCGATGTGGCCAGATTGGTGGGGCTTTAAATTAGAAGCTTATGACATGGTGCTTGAAAATGTTGCCATGGTCGATGCGGTTAAAAACGCTTGTGCTGTCGTGCATTCAGACTCTGGCGTAACCATTCAGCGTCTTAATCAAGAAACGGCAAAAATCATGAATAATGCGAATGCTAACGGCTTTGACTTAAAGGCTGAGCACGTCATTGGTTGGATTACTGCTAATGCGGCAAAATCATTGGGTATTAGCGATAAGACCGGTTCACTCGAAAAGGGTAAAAATGCAGATGTGGTGGTATGGAATACCAATCCGTTTAGCGTATACGCCCAAGCTGATCAGGTGTTTATTGATGGTGCAAAAGTGTATGACCGCCAAGACCCAGCCTATCAGGCACAAAGTGACTTTATGTTAGGTCAGTAATAAGGAGCAAGACAATGACACTATTTAAAAAATCTGCACTTGCTTTAAGTTTATCGGCCTGCCTAACATTGAGTTGTGCTGTTCAAGCTGAAAGCGTAGCGATTATCCATGCCACAGTACATACCGCCACAGAACAAGGCGTACTAACAGATGCAACCGTTGTGATTGAAGATGGCACTATTGTAGCCATTAATCCGGCGTCGCTGACTGCCGAGACCGTCATAGATGCTAAAGACGCAATATTAACGCCAGGCTTTATTGCGAGTATGAATGATTTGGGGCTGGTCGAAATTGGTGCTGTAGCATCGTCACTTGATGCATATGAAAAAGAAGCCGATGTTGTTTTTGACCCTAGTTTAGCTTACAACCCCAAAGCATCCACGGTGCCATTTGCTCGCAAAGGCGGGATTACCCGTAATGTCGTGTCATCTGGCGGTGGCGAAGGCATTTTTGCAGGACAAACATTTAGCGTAGATTTAAGTGGTGATTGGGACAGTGTTCTGGCCGCAAACACCGGATTAGTTGTTGCATTAGGTGCGACAGAAGAAGGCTCGCGTGCAGCAGGAATGCAGCAATTAATCCATAAACTTGAGGATGCTAAAAAAGCGCAGTCTCAAAAGAGTAAAGCGAAAAAAACCGCTGACGATGATAGTGAAGAGCCTAGTCATGAAGATGATATTATTAACGCGGTACTCGCAGGTGAAAAGCCATTAATTGTCGACGTTGACCGTGCCAGTGATATTTTGCATTTGATTAAGCTTAAGCAAAACCTAGGTCTTGACCTTATTTTAATAAATGCTGCAGATGCCGTCCTTGTGGCAGATCAGTTAGCGCAAGCAAATATCCCAGTGGTTATTGACAGCATGCGTAATTTACCGGAAAGTTTTGATTCGCTACATAATTCGCTTAATAATGCAGGTAAGCTTGCTAAAGCAGGCGTAAGGGTGGCCATCGCTTTGCCTGGCGACAGCCACAGTATTTATGCATTACGTTATAGTGCGGGTAATGCGGTTGCCAATGGTATGGATTACAATGATGCTATGGCTGCTGTAACGTCAAATGTTGCTGATATTTTTCATTTAGACTCTGGCCGAATTGCCGTTGGCAAGCCTGCGGATATTGTTTTATGGAGCGGCGACCCTTTCGAATTCAGTAGTAAAGTACAAAAAATGTGGATAGCAGGTGAGGAGCAAAGCACTGACAGTCGTCAAGACAAGCTTCGTGATCGCTACTTACAGAAAACGGAAATGCCTGAAGCATATAGCCGATAACCTCTCACTGTATATGTGGGAAGTTGTCCTAAATAGTTAATGAAGAGACAAAGCGAATGACAGATAAGTATGCCGTATTTGGTAACCCAATAGCACAAAGTAAGTCACCATTTATACATACTGAGTTTGCCAAGCAAACTCAGCAAGATTTAAGCTATAACGCTATTCTTGCACCTATTGATCAATTTGACGCTTCATTAACGGCTTTTTTTGCTGATGGTGGCAAAGGTGCTAATGTCACCGCGCCATTTAAAGAACAAGCATTTGCCATGTGCGACGAACTCAGTGAAATGGCAAAGCTAGCAGGTGCTGTTAATAGCCTATTTAACCTGCCTAATGGTAAAATTGGTGGTGACAATACCGATGGGGTTGGTCTGGTTAATGATCTTGAAATGCTATTTGGGTCATTAAAAGGTAAGCGTGTATTGCTGGTGGGCGCTGGTGGCGCAGCCAGGGGCTGTATTTTACCTATCTTGCAGCATAATGTGTCGCAGTTGGTTATTTGCAATCGCACTCACGAGAAAGCCGAACAACTACAAAAATTATTCAATGAGTACGGTAACTTCTTCGCTCAACCGATTGAAGAATTAACTTCGCCATTTGATTTAGTCATTAACTCAACATCAGCCGGCTTATCTGGGCAGCTTATTTCATTACCCGATACTATCGTTGATGACACTACCGACTGTTACGACATGACGTACAGCCAACAAACGACAGTGTTTAACCAATGGGCTCAGGATCAGCATGCGCGCAAAACCGCAGATGGTTTAGGCATGTTAGTCGGGCAAGCTGCGGCGAGTTTTAACTTATGGCGAGGTATTAACCCAGATAAAGGTCCCGTAATGCGTAAGCTTCGCGAATTATTAGCACAAAAGGTCGTCGATTAATGAATCAAAGTGTCATTTTTAGTGATCAATTATTTATCGAGGCTGATAAGGTGAGATTTGTCGCCCAGCAACAAGGGGTGAATATTAATTGTTATGCAAGTTTTAGCTCGATAAGCATGCTGTGTGAACAACAAGAGGTGAATCCATCTAATGTTGCTAACCTGTTTGAACTGTGCCGTTTCGACCTAGAAGATAAAGCGGAAGCATTGATAGAGCAAGAAGCGTTTAACGACAAAGGTGACATTGAAATTCAATAGAGAGTTAAACGCTTGCTCATTTGCCCAGTAGAAAGTGCTTAATCAATTGAGGTTTGTTTTTTTAAACGCTTTTGTTGGTACATGTTGCTATCAGCTTGCTTAAATGCCATTTGCCAGTCTTGTTGATATTGCGCTATGCCATAACTAAAATGGATGGATGGCGTAAGAAGAGCTAAATCTTGTTGTAATTGATTTATCTGTGCCTCTAAAGTCTCTATAGGACCTCTGCATAGCGCAACAAATTCATCTCCACCATATCGCGCAACTAAAAAGTTTGGGTGCCACATCGACTTTAGTGACTGGGCAAAGGCTAGTAAGGCATCATCACCAGCTTGATGGCCATGCAAATCATTCAATGGTTTTAAATTATCCATATCTAAAATGACAATATAGCTCGCTAAGGCTGCATCGTGTTTCCATTGTAAAATAGCAGCATCGAATTTTTTGCGGTTATACAAATTCGTTAACCCGTCGAAGTTGGCCATGATTTCGATTTCTTTCGATTTTTGATACAAGGAAATGGCATTCGCAGCCTCTGAGGTAAGAATATTAACGAGATTAATATCATATTCACCAAACGCCTCCATTTTGCTACTGTCTAGGTTCATCATTCCATACAGTTCACCTTCAATTCTGATCGGGCTCGACAAAGTAGAGCAAATTTGCTTTGAAGACGCATTGAGTAAAACAAATTGATCATCTTCTGTCAGGGTGCTTTTGGCATTAATGTTTTGCATATTATTAATGACAACAGCTTTATCGAAACGGCCCTTCGTTAATCGATATAAAAAGGTTTCTTCAAGGGTAAAGTTAATATTACGCAGAGTGTCAATATTCAAACCCACAACAGACTCAAACTGTAAGCGGTTAGCGACATAATCCACTAATATAATGCTACCCATTTCAGCATCGTCAATCGCATTTACCGCTTTTTGCAGTAAAGCATCTAAAAAGGCTTTTTCAGAATCGTACTGATTAGATAAATTAACTAACTCATACGTCGTATCATTAATCCGTACCACCTGATCTAAGTGTTGCCAAAGGCGCAACATGTTCTGCTTATGTACATAGTAGGTCATCGCATAGCTTGTCACATAGCCAGCGCAAACCAACAATAAGTATAAATAGGCTTTATCAGCATCAATGAACACAAAAGTCAAAATGCTAATAAGTAGCAATGGAATAACCAGCAGTAATAAATGCTGCGTAATATCACTGTGCGATTTGCGTAAATTTTGCTGTCGATTTTTTGGGTACACCTAATCATCCTTGTTCAAAAATCTTCAGTACGGGATTTAAAACACCTAAACAGTATTCTGCTTTAGTAAGGCACTTAAATATAGTCGAAATGAGAGTAATTAACTTTATATAAGTAAACCCTGAAAGAGGATAAGTATTCAATCCTAGGCTAACTATCATATAAAGCAATTGAGTTTAATCAAGCACAATAGTCATAACTGTCAACTAGTAAACTATTTTAACAAGATAAATGCGAAATGGGCACAGAAGAGATAGCCCATTTCGATGAGCAAAACTAACTCTATTGCTGCAAGTCCACTAGATACTCATTTTTCAGCCGTACATAATTATCAGCAGACTGAGGTAAGAAAGCACGTTCTGCATCTGTTAGAGGTCTAGCTTGCTTGCAAGGACTGCCTACATATAAGAAGCCGCTCTGTAATACTTTATTGGGCGGCACTAATGACCCCGCACCCACAATGACATCATCTTCTACTATTGCACCATCAAGTAATATTGCGCCCATTCCAATTAAAACCCGATGACCAATCTTACAGCCATGCAGCATTGCCTTATGGCCAATCGTTACATCGTCACCAATAATCAATGGATGACCTTCAGGGTTAGCAGCAGATTTTCGAGTAACATGTAATATGCTGCCATCTTGAACATTGCTACGTTTACCAATGCGGATCTTATTCACGTCTCCACGAGCGGCAACAAGTGGCCAAACACTCGCGTCATGATCTAATTTTATATCACCCACAAGCACAGCCGACTCATCAACATAGACACTATCAGCTAAATCAGGGTGTATTCCTTGGTAAGTTCTTACGTTCGTAGACATAACAATCCTTATATATTCATGGTTTTTGACAGTATAATGCTTAAAAACTAGCTGGTCAGGCTAAATTATCTGCAAACAAGTCAAAAAAGATAAATAACCTAAAAAAAGGGGTTGCACTAAATCTCATGGTGCCTATAATGCGCATCCACTGAAACGGCAGACAGCGAAAGCGGTCACCGGGTTAGGTTGAATGAAGTGGTTATTAACACTGAGTTCAAGGCGAAAAGAAAGTTTGAAAAAACACTTGACGCCGAGACGGGAAAGCGTAGAATACGCAGCC
>NZ_JCAYNV010000018.1:0-98447 GCF_059758055.1 Shewanella sp. MF05956
AAGTGAAACACAGTATCGCCGATGGTAGTGTGGGGTCTCCCCATGCGAGAGTAGGTCATTTCCAGGCGCCTAATTTACTCGAAAGAGTAGTGATAAGCCCGTTGCTAACGCAACGGGCTTTTTTACGTCTTGAATTTGAGCAAATAGTATTGTGGTTGAAATATTCAGTGCTTGAATGCGTAGCAGAGAATGATCAAACTTTTGTACTTATTTTAAGTTATGTCCGCTTATTCACTCTAACTGTGAGGCAGATCAAGGTTTAACCTGTTTTATTGATACAAAATTTAATTGAGTTAATACACTAATTTATCGTTTGAATGGGGGGGAGCGTTGTGAATACCGTTTTCTACCTTGCTAAATATCATCATTTGCTGCACTTGTGCGTTAAATAAATACATCGACAAATGAAATCTAGATTTATCTGTGAGGATAGCGGTTTTTACAATCTGATATTGATTCGCTTTAGTTGTTATTGCAACTAGGTAACATATTACGAGCCGTTGTCTCTTCTCATTTTATGCATGTCTGGCTCTCTAGCCGATTAATACTGTTCAAGGTTGTGGTGCCGAGACAAGGTTTTTGACAGAGATTGAATAATGTCAGCTTGTTGCGTTAAAAAAGATTGCTGTCACTCATAGAAGGATTTTTAGACAATGAATAACATACTGAAGAGAGTTATATATATCGTTGTTTTTATAGTGCTTATTTTTTCTTTTTGGTGGGGGTGGCAATATTTACAAGTCGCTCCGCTAGCCGATGGTTTAGTGTCAGGTAACGGCAGAATTGAAGCTGTAGAAGTTGATGTATCAACTAAAATAGCGGGACGGGTCGATACCATTTTGGCTCAGGAAGGGGACCTTGTTAAAGAGCAACAAGTTGTCGCGCAAATTAATACCGATCAATTGCGTGCTCAACTGCTTGGTGCTGAAGCTAATGTGGCCAGTGCTGAAAGCCAAGTTGCTTCTGCTCTGGCAACCATCGAGCAGGCAAAGGCTGAGGAAGTGTTAACCGAACAAGAATTGTCTCGGGCTAGAGCACTGGTAAAAGATAACCATATTAGTAAAGAAACCTACGATACAAGAGTCAGTCAGGTTGCTGTAGCTAAAGCTGCGCTTCAAGCGGCTAAGGCAGGCCTTGTGTATCGTGAACGTATGGTGGATGCTGTTAGGGCCAGTACCAAAGAAATCCAAACTCAAATTGATGATTGTGTGCTGAAATCCCCAGTGACTGGTCGAGTGATATACCGACTTGCCGAACCAGGTGAGGTGCTTGGCAGTGGTGGCAAAGTGTTGACTATGATTAACCTTGCTGATGTCTATATGGAGATATTTGTACCTTCGGCACCAGCAAATCGTATTGCGATAGGTGCAGAGGCGAGAATTAAATTAGATGTTCTCGATTATACCATTCCTGCATCGGTGAGCTTTGTATCACCCGAATCACAATTTACCCCAAAGCAAGTTGAAACCCTCAGCGAACGTGAAAAACTGATGTTTCGTGTTAAGGTGCGGATCCCTCAATACCTAGTTCAAAAACACATAGAAGATGTTAAGACTGGCGTGCGTGGCGTGGCTTATATACGCCTGACACCTTTACCCGGAGAGCAGCTGACTCCGTGGCCTGATTTTCTTCAACAATTGTTGCCAGACTCTGAGCCTAATTCAGTCAATCAACATTAATGTGGGTACATAATCATGGACCAACAACACAATCCGATCGTCTGTATTAACAATGTTAGTCATAGATATAAAAAAGTCATGGCGATTGAAGATGTCACACTCAGTATTCCTTCAGGACAAATGGTGGGTTTGCTCGGCCCTGATGGGGTGGGTAAATCAACCTTGTTGGCACTGATTTCTGGGGTCAGAAAATTACAGAGTGGTAATCTTGAAGTGCTTGGCGGTGATATGGCCTCGGCTCGACATCGCTCAAATGTTGGCCCTCGTATTGCTTACATGCCTCAAGGACTTGGCAAGAATTTATACAGTGAGCTCAGTGTCGCCGAAAACCTCGACTTTTTTGGTAAATTATTTGGCCAGGGAGCCTCTGAACGTAAAACCCGCATTGACCGACTCACCCATGCAACGGGCCTTAATGCATTTTTATCACGGCCAGCAGGTAAGTTATCCGGCGGGATGAAACAAAAACTCGGTTTGTGTTGTTCGCTTATTCATGACCCGGATTTATTGATATTAGATGAGCCAACTACCGGGGTCGACCCTCTCTCTAGACGACAATTTTGGCAGTTAATTAACACAATACGCAGTGAACGGCCTAGCATGAGCGTGATAGTGTCTACCGCTTATATGGATGAAGCCGAAGGATTTGATTGGTTGGTGGCTATGGATGCAGGCCATGTGTTGGACTCGGGCACACCTGAAGCACTCAAACTCAAAACCCAATCTGAAAATATCGAACAAACTTTTACTCGGCTACTACCAAAAGAAAAGCGCGGCAGTGGTAATGAGCTTGTTATTCCTCCTTTTGAAAAAACCGATGCTTCACCTGCAATTACTGCCAAAGGGCTAACCCGGCGTTTTGGGGATTTTACTGCTGTCAGTAATGTGAGTTTTGACATTCAAGCCGGTGAGATTTTTGGCTTTTTGGGCTCAAATGGTTGCGGTAAAACAACCACCATGAAAATGTTGACCGGACTGTTACCTGCGTCAGAGGGTGAGGCGTTTTTATTTGGTAAGCCTGTCGATGCCAGCAATATCGACATGCGCAATCGAGTAGGGTTTATGTCGCAAGCTTTTTCCTTGTATGGTGAGCTGACGGTTAAACAGAACTTGACCTTGCATGCGCGTTTGTTCCATTTATCTGCGTCGAAAACCACAGAGCGAATTGATGTACTGGTTGATCGCTTTGGTTTGCGTAAGCAAATGGATGATTTGGCATCATCACTGCCACTTGGGATCCGCCAACGCTTGTCGCTTGCCGTTGCGGTGATCCACGAGCCTGAAATGCTGATCCTTGATGAGCCCACATCGGGTGTTGACCCTGTTGCACGTGACGAATTTTGGGAATTGCTTGTTGAGTTGTCACGTCGCGATAAAGTCACCATATTTATTTCAACCCACTTTATGAATGAAGCGTTACGGTGCGACCGTATTTCATTAATGCATGCAGGTGAAGTCTTAGTTTACGATGAGCCACAACACCTTGTTGAAGCCAAAGGGTCAACGTCGCTTGAAGAAGCTTTTATCAGTTATCTTGAAGATGCGATAGGCCAGCCCCCTCAAAAGCAAGCGCAATTTGAAATAGCCCCTACCTCAGAACCGACGGCATTAACCCAAAGCCAACCACAGCATGCAAAACGCTTTGGCTTTAATTTATCGCGGTTGCTAGCGTATAGTTATCTTGAAATGATGGCGGTAATGCGTGACAAAATTCGCCTCGCATTTGCGTTTTTTGGCAGTGTGATTTTGTTGATTGTGATTGCTTATGGGATCTCGTTAGATATTGAAGATCTGACTTTCGCGGTGCTCGATTATGACCAAACACCGCAAAGCCGAGAATACGTTAGTCACTTTCAAGGCTCTCATTATTTTATCGAAAGACCTGTATTACAAAGTAAAGACGAACTTGAGCGGCGTTTACAGTCTAACGATATCACCTTGGCGATAGAGATCCCGGCCGGTTTTGGTCGCGATATTAAAAAGGGTCAGACTGCACACGTTTCGGCATGGATAGATGGTGCTAATACCACCCGAGCCGGCACTATCGAAGGCTATGTCACTGGTGGCTATATTTGGTACCTGACACAATTAGCGACAGAATCCGGGGTTGATGCCAGTGCACTGTATAATGTCGATTTGCAGTCTCGTTATCGCTATAACCCTTCATTTGAAAGTATTTATTCCATTGGGCCTAAAACGCCAGCGTTATTGTTATTGTTCTTTCCGGCAATACTCATGGCTGTGAGTATCGCCCGTGAAAAGGAAGTCGGCACTATCACTAACTTTTTTGTTACGCCAACCAATAAGTTTGAATTTCTTATTGGTAAACAGCTGCCGTATATCGCTATTGGCATGATCAACTTTTTTATTTTGACATTTTTGGTGGTGTTTTTATTGCAGGTTCCATTAAAAGGCAGCCTATTGGGGCTCACCGTTGGGGCGTTTTTTTATGTGTGCGCTTCAACCGGCATTGGTTTAGTGGTGTCATCTGTCACTAAAACTCAAGTCACCGCGGTGTTTGCCACCACTATTGTATCGTTATTACCCACAGCGCTGTTTTCGGGGCTAGTGCAACCTACATCCACGTTAGAGGGGGGCGGGTACATTATCGGTATGGCGTGGCCGGCAACCTATTATATGCATTTGAGTGTGGCGGCATTTACTAAAGGTTTGCACTTTTTTGACCTGATAGGCGACATCATGATGTTGTCGATATATGGTCCTATTTTAGTGGTTTTTGCTGCGGCGTGTTTGAAAAAGCAGGAGGCATAACCGATGAAAATCTGGAGCAATATTTTCTGGCTTGGTACTAAGGAGCTTCGCAGTGTCATGGGTGACGTGACCATGATAATACTGATTGTGTTTTTATTCAGTGCGCAGATTTATTCGCGTTCAACCGCCATTAGTGAGTCGGTGAATAATGCATCCATTGCGATTGTCGACGAAGACCACTCAACGCTGTCGCGTAACATTGCCAATGCTTTCTATCCTCCTTATTTTAAGTTTGCAGAGCAAATATCTGCCAGTGAGGTAGACCAAGTAATGGATCAAGACCGCTTTATGTTTGTGGTGAGCATTCCACCACGTTTTGAGGCAGATGTGCGTGATGGACGCTTACCGAGTGTGCAAATCGATGTTGATGCAACCGCTGTGACTCAAGCAAGTTTAGGTAATAGTTATATTCAAAGTATCATCACCAAGGAGGTTAACTTTTTTGTTAATCGCTCTAATGTAACCATCGATTATCCCGTAGTATTAGTCCAGCGCCGTGCATTTAATCCTAATGGCACCATGAGCTGGTTTAGTTCAATGGGAGCGCTGCTCGATAATGTCACCTTGTTGGCTATTATTCTGACAGGCGCTGCACTGCTGCGTGAACGTGAGCATGGCACCATTGAGCATTTACTGGTTATGCCGCTGACGTCATTTCAAATCATTATGTCCAAGGTATGGGCAAACGGACTTATTGTGCTGGTTGCTTTTTCGTTGTCACTTTTCTTTATGGTCGAAACCTTGCTGGATGTCCCCATTGCTGGATCCCGTTGGTTATTAGTGGGTGGAACAACGATTTACTTATTTGCCGCAGCCTCGATTGGGATTTTTCTTGGCACCATAGCCCGCACCATGGCGCAGTTTGCCTTACTGTTAATGATTGTGATTATCCCCATGATGTTACTGTCTGGAGGGATTACGCCCATTGAGAGTCAACCTGCCATTGTTCAACCATTCACATGGATATTCCCTTCGCGGCACTTTATGGCATTTTCGCAGGCGGTGGTTTTTCGTGGTGCCGATTTTAGTATTGTGTGGCCAGAGTTGCTGAATATTATTGGGCTTGGGATGGTGTTTTTTGTGAGCAGTTTAGCGCTATTTAGGCGCTCAATTTCGGTCAATAAATAACCGTAAACAGTTAACTGGTTGTTTGTTTCGACATGCCGTTAAATCATTAAGCCACCGATAATGGTGGCTTTTTGGTGTTAACAACAATAAATACTCTGTTATGCGTTATTAATTTTTTGTTTTAAGTCATACGCGTCTTCAGTAATCACTCGTTCTAACACTTCAATACGTTGACGTAACGATCTGATTTCATCGTGCAGTGACTTATTGTTGTTTTCTTGTTGGTTTGCCGCCAGGCTTTGGCGCTCTTTAAGCTTCATAATACTCACAATAAAACTGCCTATAATGGCGATAATTGGGATTAATAGTGCCAGTGTTGCAGGGTTCATAACATATCCTTATTGATGTATTGCGTTGAGAGTTATTGTGACGTTTTCAAATATAATTACCAGTGACAAAAGTCATTTAAACAGGTTTGCAGGCGTAATTGATTATAATGGGTTGTATTTAAGCTATTGAAATATTGTTGTAATTTAATATTTTTATCTATTTTTTTAAATTTATTTATTCATTTGCCTTGATATCAAACACTGTGTCCATATATCTAATTTTGTAGCAGGATAGATAACGAAACGCTCGAATGAGGTTTTACTACTCTGACTATGACAGTGCCGTAAGGGCTGTTACTCACATTGCCACTGTTATGAAATAGTGGTCATTTTTTACATATTGCTTTAGACAAGGATATGAACATGCGAAACTTTAATCTTACACCAGATTTAACACCTCTTTACCGTAGTGCGATTGGTTTTGACCGTTTAGCCCAACTGGCTGAACATGCAGCTGCCAATAATGCTAACAGTGGTTACCCTCCCTATAATATTGAACTGCTTGGGGAAAATCGTTATCGGATCACTATGGCTGTAGCAGGCTTTGCAATGTCTGAGTTAGACATTATGAGCGAGGGTGAGAAACTGTTAGTTAAAGGTAATAAGACGACAAAAACCGATGACCGTAAGTACTTACATCAAGGCATAGCAGAACGTGGCTTTGAGCGGACATTCCAACTGGCCGATTACGTACGCGTTGTGGGTGCGGAATTAGAACATGGCTTATTAAATATTGATTTAGTACGTGAAATTCCTGAAGCAATGAAGCCTCGTAAAATTGATATTGTCAGTACAAACACACTCGGTTAACCCAGTGTAGTTCAGCATATGGGCAGGTAAAGTGGTGGCTTAAAACTTAATGCGACCACTTTATCGTTTATCTTCTTCCTATTGTTTATCACTCCCCAATTTAGCTTATTGCTTACGCCTAGTGTCTATTTGATACTAGGCTTTTTTGTTTAACAGTACAGGCCCCGGACCTTGTGGTTCGAGCAGGTCATCTGGGTTATACAAAGGGCAATGATTCATCGATAAACAGCCACAACCGATACAACCTTCAAGTGAATCTTTCATACTTTGTAATCGACTAATACGCTGAGTGAGTGTGTCTTTCCAATTAACTGATAATGCCGCCCAGTCTTGTTTGGTGGCTGTCCTGCCATTCGGCAGAGAGGCAAATGCGCTGCCAATTTCATCTAAAGATATGCCTAATTGTTGCGCCGCTTTGATAAGTGATATTCGTCTAATGACATCGCGTGAATAACGACGTTGATTACCTTGGTTACGCCAACTGCTAATCAGGCCTTTTTGCTCGTAAAAATGGATTGCAGAGATGTTAATTCCACAACGCTTTGCCACTTGGCCAACACTCAATACTGCTTCTTCTGACATATACACTCCAAATTTTTTATTATTTTGGCAAAATTAGCGCTTTACCTCAAGTTAACCTGAGGTATTAAGCTGTGTTGCATTAATCATAAGGAGATAAGTGATGCGATTAGAACATTTAAATTTGGTAGTGAATGATTTGGAAGAAACATTGGGTTTTTATCAGGCTGCGTTTCCACATTGGCGAGTACGTGGTGGCGGTGAGTCTATATGGCATGGCACCCCACGGAAATGGCTACATTTTGGTGATGATTACCATTATTTATCATTGAATGATTCTGGTACAGGAAATATGCGTGATGTTAAAAGTAACGCTTTGGGTTTAGCTCACTTTGCCTATGTGGTGGATAATATCGATGCGTTAGTGACACGGTTAGCGTTGGTGGGGTTTGGCGTTGCTATTATGGGCGCAGAAGATTTTGCTTATAAAAGTCGTTATTTTATTGACCCTAATGGATTTGAAATTGAATTTGTTGAGTATTTGACTGATATTCCCAGTGAGAGAAATCAATATGATTAATGATACAACCATGGGGCTTATGGCTTTATTTCATAAACCCCATAGAAATGATCTTAGTTATTTGAGGTATTCAGATAAGTCACTGTTGGCGTCAATTTCGACTTCTTGTTGCTTACCATGAAATAAATAGGCAGTTTGATCGCCAATTAACGTCAATTTATCTCCCTGACGCCATAATGCACTACCTTCTTGGATACCGATAACGGGGGTTAACGGGTCGACAATGGTAAACTCTAATAATCGTTGCGCACGAGTTTCGCCGTTATGTCCTGGCATTTGGTAATTAGTGTAATGCGGGTTTAACTGAAAGGGCAGAATACTTAATGCAGTAAAAGAAGGAGGCTCTACAATAGGCATATCATTGGTGGTACGAATACTGGTACCTGTGATGTTTGAGCCTGCACTCCAACCTACATACGGCATGCCATTTTGAACTTTTTCACGGATTAAATGCACTAAATCGTAGCGGTATAGCTCGTTTAACAGTTGGAATGTATTGCCTCCACCAACCAAAATCCCCGCAGAATCTTGAATGGCTTGTTTAGGGTCGGCAAATTGATGAATACTGCTAATGGTTATTGGCAGAGGGTCTAGTGCTGTTTGCACTTTTGTTAAATATTCATCATAACTGACACTCACGCCTGCATAAGGAATAAATAGCCATTGTTGCCCTGGTTGAGTGAGTGGGCGGATAAGCTCAACCGTGTGAGTTAAATAGGCTGAATCACCGACGCGCGAGGCGCTTAACATTAATGCATTAATGCTCATAAAAATTCCTTTTTTGTTCTTATTTTCGATAGTTTATCAAAGATTAACCATTGCATACACTGAGTTTATCATCGATTGATGTTTTTCAGTTTCAATTAATAATCTCTCCCTAGACTCTGCTCGCTAGATTTTTAAGTAGGGTTTTATCGATGTAAAAAGACTCATAAATCTTTTTTAATATAACTAAGCTTGAATTCTAAAATTATGGACATATTATGTCTGTAGTAACAATCGTAAATCGGCATTTTGCCATACAGGAGCTTAAATGAAGCGTATATTTTTGTTGATCGCAACCAACCTTGCCATATTACTGGTTGCCTCAATTGTTATGTCTATTCTAGGGGTTAATACCCAATCTATGGGTGGACTGTTAGTATTTGCTGCCATTTTCGGTTTTGGTGGCTCGTTTATCAGTTTAGCCATTTCAAAATGGATGGCTAAAAAGACAATGGGTTGTGAAGTCATTACCCATCCACGTGACAATACAGAGCGCTGGTTAGTTGAGACCGTGGCTCGCCAAGCAGAAAAGTCTGGCATTAAAATGCCTGAAGTTGCGATATATCAATCACCAGAAATGAATGCATTTGCCACTGGTCCAAGCAAAAACAACGCACTTGTCGCGGTTAGCTCGGGTTTACTTTACGGGATGACTCAAGATGAAATCGAAGGTGTACTTGCCCATGAAGTGAGCCACGTTGCTAACGGTGACATGGTGACATTAACCTTAATTCAAGGTGTGGTGAACACCTTTGTTATTTTTGCTGCTCGCGTGGTTGCTGGCATTATCAATAATGTTGTGTCTAGCAATGATGAAGAAGGTGAAGGCTTAGGCATGTTTGCCTACATGGCAGTGGTTTTTGTATTAGACATGCTGTTTGGTATTTTGGCCTCGATGATCGTGGCTTACTTCTCACGTATTCGCGAATTTAAAGCTGATGAAGGTGCAGCTCGTTTAGCGGGTAAAGGTAAAATGATTGCTGCGCTAGAGCGTTTACGCCAAGGCCCTGAATCAGGCGCGATGCCAGCACAAATGTCGGCCTTTGGCATTAACGGTAAACGGTCAATGGCAGATTTTATGATGAGCCACCCACCGTTAGAGAAACGCATTGCAGCATTAAAAAATCTTTAATCACTAATATTTACAGTTTGTTAGATGGTAAAGTTAAATAAGGAGCCTTAGGGTTCCTTATTTGTTTTAAAAACCTAACTTATGATTGAATATTGTGATTAATTTGTTCATCCATAGCGTGTTATCAATATTTATAGCTTATAGTTATCCATTGTTATGTTGTTTATACTGGGATTAAGATAGGCTGGTCTATTGCCTGTTATATGCTCAATGAAAGACTAGTGGCTTTGCTGGCGATAAGTAGGTCGCGATTATTAATGTATAGATTTAGGAAGGTGTTATGCTAACAAAAGCTATTTCTCAAGCTCAACTCAGAGAATGGCAGCAAGAAATAAATGATATTTCTGCCGAGTTTCGTCTCACCGTTACCTTTAGTCAAATAAACATTACTGATCATCGAGTGCAGGACATTTGCATTAGCCAAAGCGCAGATGAGCGTACTCGTCAGCAACACCAAATCAGCTTGTTACAACATCTTTGTCTTATCCCTACCGTCACAGCATCAGATGGTCAAAATGCAAAAGTGTACCACCAGTTAATCCGCGATCAGCATGGGTATGTATTAGCTGCACTCAGCTTTAGCTCAATCAATCATAATCTTAATAAACCAGAATTATTCCAAGAGCTCACCGCGATTCAAACACGCATTGCTGATATGTTGAGCAGTGCCATACGAGTCTATGTGCAAAATATCGATCTCGAGATTAAACATGATCAACAGGTGACACATGATGTTGATGTTCAGGCTTTTATTGATGCATTTGATGAACATGTGTGGATAAAAAATACTCAAAGTATTTATATCGCTTGCAATAAAAGTGTCGAACGCGCTTGGCGAAAATCAAAAGAGCAAATCGTAGGTAAAACCGATTTTGATTTATTTGACCAACGTACAGCAGAACAGTTTCTTGAAAGTGATAAATTGGCTATTGATACTGGCTCTACGGTAGTGGTGTCTGAATGTGAAGAAGTGGATGTTAATTTTAATAAAGTCTGGCTAGAAACCATTAAAGCGCCCGTGTTTAATGCCCAAGGTGAATTGACGGGTGTTATTGGCATGACCCGCAACATTGCCAAGCACAAAGAGGCACAAGACCAACTCATTCTGGCTGCTAATGTATTCCAAAATGCTGTTGAAGGAGTCGTTATAACAGATAGCGACGGCAATATTACTGAAATTAACCAAGCATTTACTGATATTACCGGATACAGCCGCGAAGAAGTGTTAGGCCAAAATCCACGAATGTTAAGATCAGGTCGTCATCCCAAAAGCTTTTTTGATAAGTTATGGAACACGCTATTGGTGCAGGGAAAATGGCATGGTGAGATATGGAATCGCCGTAAGCATGGCGCAATTTTTCCTCAAGCCATTACCATTAGTGCGGTATTTGATAAACAAAATATCATTCAATATTACGTCGCGGTATTTGCTGATATTTCGACACAAAAGCAAAATGAAGAAAAGCTGAAGAATTTAGCTTATTTTGACCCATTGACGCAGCTGCCTAATCGCATGCAATTTATGTCTTTGTTAGAACAAGAAGTTAACCACTCTCATAGAGCCAAAAAGCAACTTGCGGTTGTTTTTCTTGATATCGATTTTTTTAAGCATATTAACGACAGCCTTGGCCATGTTATGGGCGACGAAATATTAGTTGAATTAGGCAAGCGCTTGTCTTATGCATTATCAGATTTCGATGTGTTAGCCCGTCTAAGCGGTGATGAGTTTGTTGTAATGCTGCCCAATATTATGAGTACTGATTATGTTACATCAACTCTCGACCGTATTCGCAGTGTTTTTGAATTACCCTTTATCCTTGATAATGCACAGTCTGTAAGACTGACGGCCAGTATGGGGATCAGTATTTACCCCAGCGACGGTGATGATCATGACAGCTTATTGCGCAATGCGGACGCCGCAATGCACCGAGCCAAACATGACGGCCGCAATAACTATGCGTTTTATACTGAGTCGATGACCAAGCAAGCTATTGTGCAAATAAAGTTACAAACGGCGTTACATCAAGCTCTCATCAATGAAGACTTTTATTTAGTGTATCAACCTAAGCTGGCATTAAGTGATTTATCAACGTGCGGATTTGAAGCGTTAATACGCTGGCATGACTCCATTTTAGGGGATATATCTCCTGGTGAGTTTATCCCTATTGCTGAAAAAATTGGTTTAATTTGGGATATCGGCTTATGGGTGTTAAAAACGGCTTGTTTGCAAGGTGTTGCGTGGTTAACTCAAGGGAAATCTTTTGAGCGTATCTCGGTCAACGTCGCCAGTTTACAATTGCAGCGCAGTGACTTTGTTGAAAAAGTTAGGCTGATTTTATTGGAAACAGGCTTGCCGGCAAAACACTTAGAGTTAGAAGTGACAGAATCTTGCATGATGCACGATCCTGATGCCATTATTCGTGATTTAAAACTATTAGGTGCGATGGGTATTGCATTGAGTATTGATGACTTTGGTACTGGATATTCGTCATTAAATTATTTGAAGAAACTCCCCATTGATAAGCTTAAAATCGATCAATCTTTTGTGCGTGATATTCCGCACGACTCGAATAATACGGCCATTGCCAAGGCGGTAATTGCATTAGGCCACGCATTGAATTTACAAATTATTGCTGAAGGGGTCGAAACGCAAGCCCAGGCAGATTTTTTACGCATTAATGGTTGTGACTTTGCCCAAGGTTATTTATACAGTAAACCAAGATTACCAGATGCATTAGCCGATTTTTTACCACCAGTGGCTGGTGTTAGCCCTTAAATATTGGCATAACGAAAAAAGCCAGCAATGTTATGTGCTGGCTTTTTATTTACGCAGGAGTGTTATGCGTATACGTCTACATTCACGGTAGATGATTTACTGTTAGCGGTTTGTGTCTCGCCACTATTGTAAATACTGTTTAAAGCTTCATAAAAAATACTGCCGATATCATCATCTGATAATCCTTCAGTCATTGGCTTTAACTCATCTAAAACTGACTTTAATTCAATTTGCTGTTCTTCAGTTAATGATGCCAGCATCTCTGTCGTTGATTGCTGCTCTTCTTCTGTCAATGTCGACACTGCACTGTCTAATCCTGGTGGAACTCCACCTTTTGGTGGTGGCGGACCGTCAGGACGAGGTGGACGTTGTGTACTCTCTGTCGATGACATTTGCATCGAGGTACTGCCACTAGTTACTTGCATATTCCCTCCTTAATATTTTGCGTTAACTACTTTTTTTCGGTGGTTTATTCGAGTCATCTGGCGCATTGTCTGGCACAGCTACTAATTTACCGTCTATCATTTTGCAGGTCGCTTCAAGGGTATCACCACGTCGATTTTCAAAGCTGACTTGACTGTTTTCAGAACTGCTTGCACAGGCATCAATTGCCTCCTGTGGTGGTTTGCGACCGGGAGGATTGGCAAACACAGCTGCAGAGACAACTAAACTCAATGTAAGTAAAGTGATATTGATTGGGTTAAGGGTCATGATGGCATTCCTAAATGGGTTTCTTAAGGTAATATAAACCAACAATGTGGAGAAAATGTGCAGAATTTAAGGAGATTGTATTCAGATTTTACGCGTCACTAGTGCAGCGTTATATTGCTGGTTATACTGTATTTTATGCAAATATCCCAAAAACTATTTTTAGCCTTTGTTGGCTTAACCAGTATTGTGCTTATCGCCACGTTATCGTTAGCGCGGTGGAGCTTTGACCAAGGTTTTTTAGATTACATTAATAGCTTAGAGCAAGAGCGCCTGGCCAGCTTGTCTGAAGATATATTGACACTCTATGCAACCAGTTTACCTGCAGTAACAGAAGAAGCAGAGTCGGTACTTGGTTGGTACAAGCTTAGCCAAAACTCACTAAACCAAACTATTTTGACACACTCTCGTTTGCCGCGTATTCCCAGAGACAATAACGCCAATGGCTTTGATAAACCACCTCGTCCGGCTGGTCGATTAGCAGAACAACCACGTCAAGGCCCTCGTCAACCACCACCTAATATGCGTCCAGGCGCTTCGAGCCATCGCGGTGGCCCACCGACAGGGTTATATTCGGCTGACGATCAATATATTGCAGGTACTGTAATCGATAAGAAAGTCGATACCATTAGTTATCCGCTGATGTACAACCAACAAGTGATTGGCTACTTATACAGTAATCCCATGCGAGAAATTGTTTCGTCATCTGCAACGGCATTTGCCCAGCAACAGCGATGGACGAGCGTTGGCATTGGCCTTGTGTGTTTATTATTAGCCAGTGCAATTGCATGGTGGTTAGCACGCTTTTTATTGGTGCCGGTAAAACAAGTGATGTTAGGTGTGTCGTATTTGTCTAAGGGCGATTATGACCAGCGAGTCATGGACACTCAACGTGCCGATGAACTCGGGCAGTTAATGGCTAATATTGATCATTTAGCGATGACGTTATCGAAAAACCGCAGTGCTAAAAATCGTTGGTTGGCAGATATTTCCCATGAGTTACGCACACCGTTGAGTATTTTATGTGGCGAGATAGATTCAATTAAAGCAGGGATCAGAGCATTTGACTCAACACAGCTCATATCGATTGAACAAGAAGTATTAAGAATGAAGCATTTGGTCGACGATTTGTATGAATTGTCATTGTCAGATGTGGGTGGACTTCGTTATCACTTAACGACGGTAAATATTAGCGAGTCGTTAGACAGCACCTTGGTTAGTATTGCTTCATCTATGCATGAAAAAGGCTTAACGCTGAGTAAACAGATTGCGCCAATGCTATTTGTTTCTGCTGATGTTAGGCGTTTAGAACAGTTGTTTATTAATTTATTGATGAACGCGATGGCGTATACCGACAGCCCTGGCAATATAGACGTACAGTTAACATCGCAAGCAAGTACGGTTATTTTAACCATTAACGATACCAAACCCAGTGCGACAGAAGCGGAATGTGAACATTTGTTTGAACCTCTGTATCGCCAGGATACAGCAAGGACTCGCAGAGGCAGTGGTGCAGGTTTAGGGCTTACTATCTGTAAAAATATCGTCGAAGCGCATAACGGTAGTATTACCGCAACCCCATCATTAATGGGTGGATTATGCATTAGAGTCCAATTACCTTTGTTAAGGAAGTCAATATGAGTGGATTTGCTCATCAACAGCCAATGACCGTATTAGTGGTAGAAGACGAGCCAAAGATTGCACAGATATTGGTTGATTTTTTATCGCTAGAAGGCTTTAACACACAAGTGCAATATGACGGTAGGGATGTGATTGAAACGATTAAAACTCAGTCAATCGACTTTGTCATTTTAGATTTAATGTTGCCTTATAAAGACGGCCTAACGATTTGCCGTGAAATTCGTCAGTTTTCTATGATGCCAATATTAATGCTCACTGCTCGCGTTGACGAAATTGACCGATTGATGGGACTGGAACTCGGAGCCGATGATTATGTGTGTAAACCTTTTTCGGCAAGAGAAGTGGTTGCAAGAGTTAAAACCATTTTAAGACGGGTTGAAAATACCCAAGGCAGTCAAAATGAACAAATTATTCGATACAAACACATTGACTTAAATATTGAGCGATTTAAATGCCATGTTGATAAGCAAGAAGTTGAGTTAACACCGGTTGAATTTAGGTTGCTACAAACAATGCTCAAACGTCCCGGTGTCGTGCACTCTCGCGACAGCTTAATGCAAGTGTGTTATGTCGATGATCGTATTGTTAGCTCTCGTACTATCGACAGTCACGTCAAAAACTTACGGCATAAACTGGCTCAGGTGACTAAACAAAAAGAAGTATTACACTCTATTTACGGAGTGGGTTATAAGGTCGAGTAATCGATACCCTGTTTACATTAACTCCTTGAAGTCTGCACATTTTCTGCACGGTTATTTGTTATTGTACTGAAAAGGATTTCGTAGGGATAACCGCATGTCTTCATTGATGATTTATTTACTATTGTGTTGCCAGTGTGTGATTCTTATCAGCTTGCTGGTGGTCTTTTTTAACGCAGAACTAGACCCAAATTTAACCGATCCCGATTAACGTGGTTCATTTTACCGCTTTCATATCTCACCGTGACGCTTACCTGACACCATGTTCATATCAATGGATTAAATTACTCGTTAAACATTAGCGAGTTTTTTTAACTAATCGCTTATGTTTACTCGCTCCGTGGCTGGCTTTTGTTTAGAATGTCTGTGTTATTGGCATTAATTATGAGTTGGATGACTTTTTCGTCTAAGTATTAGACCAAGGAGTGATAGCTCATCGTATAAAGATGCCATAAGATACTTTTTCCACTGGCAAGCGCCATTCGGAATACATTTAAACTGAGGTGGACTGTTTTTCTGCCTAGGAGCATTAATGCAACTGTTTGTAAAAGATTTAACCGTTATCGATTTTTCATACCTTTGCCCCATTCGTGGCATGGTAGGAGAAAGCTGGATCGTCGATATATTGTTAGATGGTGGTTTAGATGACCAAAATATGGTGTTGGATTTTGCTAAAGTAAAACGCATCATTAAAAATACCATAGACGATGTTGCTGATCATCGCTTACTTATCCCTACCGCCTGCAGCGAAGTACGTTGGCAGCAAAAAGGCGATCGGGTATGGATGGATTTCTCAAGTCAAAAAGGTGACATTCACCTAGCGTGCCCGTCGCAAGCTTTTGCGCTTATTCCAACCGAAATTATTGATTACGAAAGCGTTAACGACTTTCTCAAAAAAGCCTTGCGTGAAGCATTACCCGAAAATGTTCAAGGTATTAGCATAACGTTACGTAGTGAAGTGCTTAATGCACCGTTTTACCATTACAGTCATGGTTTACGTAAACACGACGGTAACTGTCAGCGTATTGCACACGGCCATCGAAGCCCTGTTACCGTATTTGAAAACGGCATCGCAGAACCTAAGTGGGACCAATACTGGGCTGAACGTTGGCAAGATGTGTATCTCGGTACCGAAGAAGATCTTGTACCGGTTGATACCTTAGCATTGTCTAAACAAACCAATATTAGCGATAAAACCCATTTTGGTTTCCATTACATGGCGCCTCAAGGTGATTTTCAACTTGCGATGCCAAAAGAGTGCTGTGATTTGATCCCGCACGACACAACGGTCGAATTACTCGCAGATTACATGGCCAATACATTGGCGAATAAAGTGCCAGAAAGTCACTTTAAAGTGATTGCCTATGAAGGTATTGGCAAAGGGGCCATTGCGGTAAAAGGTTAATCGAGTAATATAAACGGGCTGCCAAAAGGTGGCCCTTTTTTTATTTATTTCACAAGGAATGCGCTTTAATGTTATTAAAAAAATCTCCTGGTAAAGTGATTTCTGTCGCCGCCATATTGATGGCGAGCTTATTGTGTTTTAGCACCTTTGCAGCAGCCGTGACATTTCAAGGCCAATTTGAGCAAGGGGCATTAGTCAGAGGTAGCGTGCCAGCTGGCAGTAAAATATTACTTAATGGTGAAGCGGTAAAAGTGACTCCTAATGGACAGTTTGCGATTGGTTTTGATCGTGATGCCGCCGTTGACCAACTCTTTAAAGTGACTTACCCAGACGGATTAACCGAAATTAAGCCGCTAAAAATTGCAACCAAACAATACAAAATTGACCGTGTGACTGGGATTAGTCAAAAAATCATGAAACCTGATCCTATCGCGCAGGCAAGGGCGGCGAAAGATGCGATACAAACCCGAGCAGCGCGAGATATCTTTAGTGAACAACAGGCTTTTATGCAATCGTTTATCTGGCCAGTAACTGGCAGGATTTCGGGCGTTTATGGTAGTCAGCGGGTTTACAACGATGTACCTGGCAATCCACACTTTGGTGTTGATGTCGCGCGTCCAACTGGCACCGTTGTCGTTGCACCTGCTGATGGTGTGATTACGTTAGCCGAGCCAGATATGTTTTATTCTGGTGGCACTGTGATTATCGACCACGGTTATGGCGTGAGCTCTACCTTCTTGCACTTGAGTAAACTGTATTTAAAGGTCGGTGATAAAGTTGTGCAGGGTGATAACGTCGCTGAAATCGGTGCCACCGGTCGAGTAACGGGTCCGCATTTAGATTGGCGTTTAAACTGGTTCCAAATGCGTTTAGATCCCGTCTCGATTGTACCGCCAATGGCGGCCGTGCTGGCAGCTAAAAAAGCGGCAAAATAGTATTAAGCCACATGTAGGGTTTAGGTATGGTTATTGAACCTGAACCTTCTATTGATGGGTCATGTTATTTGATAGTCATGTTATTGAATTGAACGTGGACTGCTTATTTTTTAATGCTTACTGCTTACTTCTTACTTCTTGAGCTATCAGAAGATTTCATCATGAGTAGCGGTAAGTTAGAGCGTTCGGGTTAAGTAGAATATTATTGTTGCGGTGAGCAAGCAGTAAACAGAGCATTCAATTATGATTGCTCTGTTTACTCAGGATGGATTTAACTGTTTGTCATTTCTTTAATCATGTCTAACGCAACGGCTTCTGCAATACTGATACCGTCAATACCCGCCGATAAAATCCCGCCAGCATAACCGGCACCTTCACCTGCAGGATATAAACCTTTGGTATTAATGCTTTGGAAATCAGCACCACGTTTAATCTGTACCGGTGACGAGGTACGAGTCTCAACGCCGGTTAACATGGCATCTTTACTGTCAAAACCACGAATTTTTTTACCAAATGCCGGGATGGCTTCACGAATAGCATCGATAGCAAATTGCGGTAATGCATCGCTTAAATCGGTCATTTTTACGTTAGGTTTATAAGAAGGCTCAACGTTTTCAAACGGTTTACCCACTCCCGCCGCTAAAAAATCGCCAACCATTTGTGCAGGAGCGTCGTAATTACTGCCGCCCATGATATAGGCGTGGCGTTCTAATTTACGTTGTAACGCAATACCTTGAAGTGGATCGTTATCAAAATCACTTGGATCAATGCCAACTACGATGGCACTGTTGGCATTACGTTCACTGCGCGAATATTGGCTCATGCCATTAGTCACTACCGCATGTTCTTCTGACGTAGCCGCCACAACCACACCGCCAGGACACATACAAAAGCTGTAAACACTGCGACCACTTTTACAATGGTGGACTAACTTATAATCAGCTGCCCCTAACATTGGGTGACCCGCGTTAATGCCAAAGCGATCTTTATCAATCATCTCTTGCTTGTGTTCAATACGAAAGCCAATCGAAAATGACTGCGCCTGCATATACACGCCTTTATCATGTAGCATTTGGAAAGTATCGCGGGCGCTGTGACCAATAGCAGCAATGACATGCTTAGAATGTAATACTTCGCCATTTCTCAGCGTCACACCCGTGACTTGGCGGTCAGTAATATTGATTTCATCAACACGGGTTTCAAAGCGAATCTCACCGCCTAATCGAATGATCTCACGGCGCATTTTTTCCACCATGGTGACCAACTTAAAGGTACCTATATGTGGTTTACTCACATAAATGATTTCAGCGGGTGCACCCGCAGCCACAAATTCTTGTTTAACTTTTAAGCCTTTAAATCCAGGGTCTTTAACTTGGCTATATAACTTACCATCAGAAAATGTACCCGCGCCACCTTCACCAAATTGTACGTTAGATTCTGTGTTTAACTCACTGGTACGCCAAAAGCGGAAGGTATCTTTAGCACGTTCGTGGACAGATTTTCCACGCTCTAAAATAATCGGTTTAAAGCCCATTTGTGCCAACATAAGCCCAACAAACAAGCCGCAGGGTCCCATGCCGATAACCAGTGGGCGTTCCGTTAAGCCTTCAGGTGCTGTTGCGACATATTTATAGTCGGTATCTGGCGATACGCGGATATTATGGTCGTCAGCAAGTGATGCCAATAACGCGGCTTCGTCTACGTTGGCTAATGTCACATCTAATGTGTAAATTAACGAAATTAAATTCTTTTTACGGGCATCATATCCACGCTTAAACACATGTATATCAACCAGTTGATCCGCTGAGATAGAAAGCCTTTGCAATACGAGCTCTTGCAGCGCATCTTCATTATGGTCGAGAGGCAATTTTATTTGGTTTAAACGGATCATGATTTACCTAAAAATAGACTTAAAAAAACAGCGCGTAGTTTACGTGATTTAACATTAAAATGAAATTATCTATTGATGGTACATGAGCTATGTCTTGCTGCATTCTTTATCATCATGATTAATGGGTAAAATAGCTCACTCAGTGTAGCCCATTCTAGTGGATGAGCTGAGCGTATGAGCTGAGTGTTTATAAGTGAGTAGGGGAATAGGAGATGCATATGTTGCGATGGATGATATTACTTTGTAGCGTAACCGTTTGTGTGAACGTGCAAGCTGCTATTAATGTGACTTTATTGAGTGATAACGGGATTGAGAGTTGGACTTCTAAAGTATTCTCTGGTGAATCAATTTACAGCGTTGAAGACTATAAAGGGCGCCTAGCATTAAAAGCACTCAGTCATCATTCTGCATCAGGACTGGTGCTAGAAAAGCAAATTGACCTCATTGCTACGCCTTATCTAAACTGGAGTTGGTTAGTTGAACAGACGTTGTCGCCGTTAGACGAGCGCAGTAAAGCGGGAGATGACTTTGTGGCGCGAGTTTATGTGGTTATGGATGGCGGTTTTATGGTGTGGAACACCAAATCATTAAACTATGTTTGGTCGAGTAATCAAGACAAAGGCTTGGTGTGGAACAACGCTTTTGCTGGCTCAAGTGTTAAAATGATGTCTGTGCGAGGACAGCAATCGCAACCCGGTCAGTGGTATGACGAAAAACGCAATGTGTACCAAGATTTGATTGACACATTTGGCGATAAAGGCAGTGAAAAAGCTAACCGCAAAGCGTATCAATACATCGATATGATTGCGATTATGACCGATACCGACAACAGCGGCAAAAATGCAGAATCGTATTATGGTGACATAATATTTACTGAAAAATAGTCACTGATCAACCGGAATTCACTGGGTACTAAGCGGCCTAACTAAGCCACATTGCTTGTTACTTTACCGTTAATTAAAGCGCTGATTAAACTTTATATCAATCGCTTGCATGTATCTCATACAAGCGATTTATCTGTAGAGGATATGTCTTTAATAGCTTTATTAATCAGAATAGTAGTGCATTATTTTTTGTTAAACATCGCCTGGCCGGTTTTATCTTTTTCAGACCAGAAATTAATATTGAACTGGGCATCAGGGCTTAATTCAATACGGTGCCAGTACTCCGGTGGGCTGGTAGCAAATTGGCCTGCATTAATCACGACTTTCACTTCAGGTTCAGTCGCTTCGCTGTTGGCAAAACCATAATACGTGACCACGCCTTCCATGACACAGAGCTGACCAAAAACACCTTCGGCGGTATTGTGGTGACTTAGCAATGCATCTGGCACATTGTCTTTAGTGAAAAATGGTGTAGAACGCTGAATAGTCCAATTTGCTGGGATACGTTGATGAGACATAATGTTCTCCTAAATAATCTGAACTTGGGATAATAAACGTCTTTCAATCAGTCCTTTGCCCTGCTAACTGCGTTGAATCGACTTACAATAGGCTAGGTATTGACACGTCAACTCGCCTTGTTAGCATAACAAATGACAAGCTTGAAAGTGAGGGGGTTTACATGCTGATGTTAAATAGCATGAGTTCATCCCTTATCCACAATTCAGGTTAAATTGATTGATGAGTAGGCTTTAAGGGTAAAGCCTACTCGATTAAATACTAAAGGCTTGCTGGTAAGGCTCTAAGTAATGGGAATGTATTGCTCATGTGTCCTTGGGTTACCACAAAGCCAATAATTTGTTTTTGCTCGTTGTAGGCTTTTACTGAGCAACCAGTGGCGTCAATATCAATTTGCCATGAAGCCACATCCTTAACGGTGCTGCCGCCTAATTGAATTGGCATGTGTGGCGTTTTAACTTTCACTAGCATAGGCGGTAGCTTCAAATCTGTTGGTTGACCGAGTAAGGTTTTTGCTAATGCATTGGCACTTAACAAGATAGGCTGTAAATAGGACATCACCTTACCGTTGATTTCGGCGCAATCACCTAAGGCGTAAATGTTATTCACAGAGGTTTGCAGCTGGTTATTAACCACTAAACCGTTATTCACTTTACATCCAGATTGACGGGCTAAACCAACATTAGCCTTCAATCCAGCAGCTGAAATGACGCAATCAATATCCACTGTTTTACCTGAGCTCAGCGTGGCGCATATTGCCGAGCAGTTGTGATCTAATGAGTTTATTGTTTGACCAAATTCAAACTCAACGCCAGCCTCAATTAACTTGTGTTGCAGTGCGGTCGCGACGAGCTCTGGCAACATATTCGCCATTAAGCCTTTGCTTGGCTCTACCATCACGATTTGTTTACCGCAGTGACTTAAATCCATGGCGATTTCGGTGCCTATAAGCCCAGCGCCAATAACCAATACTCTCTTTGCCTCGCGTAATTGCTGCTGTGCGCTTTCAAACTCTTGTAAGCTGTTTAAGGTAATGACTTTATTGGTTGCGTTACCTTGCATGGGAGGCACAAATGTTTTTGCTCCAGTAGCCAATACCAATTGTGAATAAGGGTAGGCAGTACCATTAACCAATACACTTTGTTGTTGGCTATCAATGCTGTCTACTCGAGTGAGTGCATGCAAGGTAATATTGTACTCTGAAGCAAACTCCTGAGCCGACTGACGAATTAAATCGGCGCTTGTCTGCTGGAGACTGAATGCATGGCTTAAATCTGGTTTATTGTAATCATGACCGTCATCAAGAGTAAAAACCGTTATGGGTATGTGCTTGTCTGTGCGCCTAATCGTTTTGATTAACTGATATGAGCCAAAGCCGCTACCGATAATGATGATAGGTGCATTCATGATGCTTTCCTCGCGTCAATAGGCACAAATACGTCTTTACCTAAACCACAATCAGGGCAAAGGAAAAAGTCAGGTACCTCACACCAAGGGGTTCCCGGCTGCACATCTTGATTTGGCTCACCTAATACCGGTTGATAAACCCAGTTACATACCGTACATAACATGTCTTGTTTATCGTCACTGCTGGTGGTTGATGCGCAAGATGTTTGAGCAGTAGGTGTTTTCACTTCTGGCATTTTTAAGGGTTTGTATTGGGTAAGGGAAGATGAAATGGAATCGACATTACTGAGATCATGTAACGCCCAGCTCTTGGCTATTTGGCGGCCATGCTCACGGCATTCGCGCATTGCTTTACCGTCTGGTTTCCATTTTGTTTTTAGGCCAACAGTGGTTTCAAACCCGGCGTCAGTCAGGCGGGTATGAATACGGTCAACAGCGCCGCCATTCCAACCGTAACTTCCAAAAGCACCGGCTTTTTTATCTTTAAAACGTAAACCGGTTATTTCTTCTAACATGCCCGCGACTTTTGGCATCATGACGTTGTTCATGGTTGATGAGCCGACTAAAATGCCTTTAGAGCGAAATACATTCGCAAGAATGTCATTTTTGTCGTGACGAGCCACATTAAACACTTTTACAGACACACCAGGATCGACATCATGGATCCCTTGAGCAATGGCATCGGCCATCAAACGGGTATTGTTAGACATTGAGTCGTAGAAGATTGTGATGCGATCCTCTTGATAATTATCAGCCCATTGTAAATACTGATGAATAATCTGAGTTGGGTTATCTCGCCACACGACACCGTGGGCAGTGGCAATCATATCAACGGGAAGGTTAAAGCCCAAAACTTCGTTAATTTTTGCGGTCACTAATGCGCTAAATGGAGTTAAAATATTGGAATAATAGCGCAAGCATTGATCCATTAATTCAATTTGATCAACTTCGTCATTAAACAGGCGTTCATCGCAATAATGCTGACCAAATGCATCGTTACTAAATAACACCGCATCTTCGGTTAAATAAGTCATCATGCTGTCTGGCCAATGTAGCATTGGGGTTTCAATAAAGACCAATTGCTTGCCATTTCCGATATCTAGGCTGTCGCCAGTTTTGACAATATTGAAGTTCCATTCAGGATGGTGATGTAATCCGGTAATGGAATCGATAGCATTTTCGGTACAATAAATTGGGGTATTAGGAATTTTTGCCATGAGTGCGGCTAATGCGCCAGAGTGATCTTCTTCAGCATGATTAATGACAATGTAATCAATTTTATCGAGATCAATTTCCATCTCAAGATTTTGAATAAATTGCAGGCTGAAGCGATGGTCAACTGTATCGATTAAGACATTTTTTTGTTCACGAATAAGGTAACTGTTGTAACTCGTGCCTTTAGTCGTTTTATATTCAGTGCCATGAAAGTCTAATATTTCCCAATCGCGTTGGCCAACCCAGTTGATGTTATTTTTAATGTGAATGGTCATAAGTACACCTGTAATAAAGTAGAAGTTAATGTTTAAAGATGAAGTTTCAAAAGTTAACTTCGTTATTGCAGATGGCATGCCAACTAGCTAAGTGATTGATAAGTATGTGACTGATGATATTTTTGTGGAATAAGCACTGTCATAATGACATTTATAATCAGTGTCTTTATGACTGCGAATTGTCATTTTGACTATATCGGAGTGATTGTATTGGGCGTGGCTTTACTCAAGTGGCGTTATTGATGAGACTTTATTCAAGTGATTCTATTCAAGTGATTCTAATCAAGTGATTCTATTCAAGTAGCTACCAGAACAAATTGTGATTGAGTTGATTGTCGTACTTTATAAAGGGTTAGTTGATTTGTATGGCAGAGCCATCACGGTAATGAATAAACCATTGTTGATGACTTGAACAGACCGTTATTACTTGGTTAACAGCTTTGCAAGGGTCAATATTCCTGACTCTAGCGGGCTATTTTTGTGGTAGACAATCGATAGCTGAACATGTTTTGGACCATGGCTCACAGGCGTCATAACCAGAGACTTTTCATAACGACTGCCAGCGACCATATTTTTGCCAATAATGGTATAACCTAACCCCGCAGCGATGCAGCCTAACACACCATCAGCACTACTCATTATCATTAGCTCATCACTGCCACGACCCGCTTGTTGTCGCCAGAGCATGGCATGTTGTCGATAACCACACCCTTCATCTCTAACCAATAATACTGGATCATATTCGCTGTCTCGCGGTGTTACCATGATCAACTCTTCTTTAACGATTGGGATCACTACCAGATTTTCATGCTGAGGAGCATTGCCTATTGCAGCGCAATCGACTTTATTATTGAGTACCGAAAACACTAGGCGTTCGCTAGTATCGGTATGGATTTTGGTTTTAATTTCAGCATGGTTGAGCTTAAGTTGTTTGAGCGCTAATGGCATGTGTACGGCAGCAAATGTTTCAGGCATGCCAACACGCAGTTCATAGGTGTTTTTATTGCGTGATATCGCTGAAATAGCTTGGTATTCCAGTTCTAATATTTGTTCTGCATATTCGTATAACAGCTGTCCGCTGGGCGTGAGTTGCAGTTTTCTGCCTGTTAGGGTAAACAGCTTGGTGTCTATTTCGGTTTCAAGCTTTTTAATCCTATTGGTAATATTGGACTGAACGGTATTGAGTTTATCGGCTGCGCCTTTAATACCTTGTTCGTCTACTACCGCTTTGAACGTTTTAAGCGTCAATATTTCCATATAGCTCCAATATAGTGCTCAGTATAGTTCTCAATACAAGAAGTTTAAGTTCTCAATAATTCAATTTTTTAGATTAACAGGTTGACGTATTGTCAGTGAATCATTTTTCGATTAGGCGACAATAAATGTTAATGGAACTGACAAAATTTCGGGTTTATTTGGCAGGGATCTGCAGTTTAATCGTCACCGTTGGCGTAGCACGGTTTTCCTACAGTTTGCTACTCCCCGTAATGCAGGACAGTGCTGGCCTAACCGAGTCTGGAGGTGGTTGGTTGGCAACCGCTAATTTTATGGGTTACATGAGTGGTGTTTTGCTTGCTGCGAGCCTGCATAATCTGCACTACAAATACCATTTACAGCGAGTGTATTTACTCTTGAGTGTGGTGACTTCTGTCGCCATGGTGATGACGACTGACATTGTTGCATGGGCTGTATTGCGTTTTATTGCAGGGATTTGTGCCTCTGGCGGCTTTATTATTGCATCTGGGCTTATTTTAAAATGGTTGGTAAGACACAATCATCGTGCAGAATTAGGTATTCATTTTGCAGGCGCTGGCCTGAGTATTATTATCACTTCACTCTTGTTCGAACTGATGCTTGGGTTGTCTGCTGATTGGCAACAACAATGGTTAGCGCTTGCGGTGTTGGCGCTAGTGGTTTCTGTTCCCGCCTGGTTATGGATGCCGCATCCCTCTGCGGGTGAACAACAAGGGGAGGTTGCGCAGGACAATCCACCAACAAACACATTTAAGTTACTGATGATGTCTGCCTATTTTTGTGCCGGCTATGGATATGTTGTGAGTTCAACCTTTATTGTCGATATTGTTGAGCGAACTGAAGGGCTGCAAGGCCAAGGTGGATTAACTTTTTTATTGATTGGACTCGCCGCCACTCCCGCCGCGTTAATATGGGACCGGATTGCGCGTAAAACAGGTTTCCTTAAAGCACTGTTAGCCGCGTATTGTTTGCAAGCTGTGGGGATTATTCTGCCTGTACTTAACGACAGCTTAGCCGTGGTCATTATTAGCGCATTGTTATTTGGTGGCACCTTTATAGCGTGTGTCAGCTTAGTGCTTACCATGGCAGGGAAGTTCTACCCCAGTAATCCCGCGAAGTTTATGGGTACCATGACATTAGCCTATGGCGCCGCGCAAATAATTGCACCAGTGCCAACGGGTTACCTCGCCGAATTTTTTGGCAACTATGACATTGGTTTATACGTTTCTGCCAGTGTGGTGATGATGGGAACGCTATTTTTACTCGGCTTACTTAGACTCGAAAGCCGCGCAGTGGTGAGTAAGCGTATAGGCAAAGAAAATCAGGTGGTTATTGGTTAAATACAGAAGTACATCATAATGTTAAAACCAAGCATTTAATTTCTAGCGGACAATAAAATAATCAGTTAATTTATTGTGTATTTTCCATAAGATTTTATGTCACGCGAGGGATGACGATATATGAAGTGTTTAGGACTAATTGCGTTATGTATATCACTAAGCGGTTGTGCGACTGGTTATCAAGCTTATACGTGGTCTGGTGGATATAAAGACAAAGTGTTGGCTGAAAATCATTACCTTGTAGAATATTATGGTAATGGCACAACCTCAATTGAAATGCTGAACATGTTTTGGAGTACTCGCGCCATTGAATTATGCCCAAATGGCTATGATGTTATCGATGAAAATAAAGGCAAAACGGATGGTGGGATTTTTTTAGGCGGGGTGACGTCTATTGATCATCCCTGGTTAAAAGCTGAAATTCAGTGTAAATAATAAGCAGTATTATACCAATTCCATTAATTATGTGACCAATCAGAGTCACTCAGATTGTTCAGTTTGAGGCGCATTGTTGAAATAATGGTTATTCCCTTCTAAGACAATGCAACAAAGAAATGAACGGTCTGAGTGCCTCCTGCAAGGCGGGTTTCTGTGCCTTCTATGCTGCTTAATAGCATTTTGACGTAGAACAACTATGCCTACAATTCTATTACTTGCCTAAAAGACACAGAACTCCCGCTGAATGACCAGATAATTAATAGAATTGGTATTATATCTGTGGTTGGACGCTTAATTAATAATCTCAACGCAAAAGGAATGTTAGTCGATGGATATTTTGGTGGATGATTTACAAGGTGCTGGTGTGATTGAATTATTACAAGCGCACTTGGCTGACATGTATGCGACTTCACCACCAGAGAGTGTGCATGCGTTAGATATCGATGCGCTAACTCATCCTAGTATTACGTTTTGGTGCGCGAAGCTTCAAGGCGAAGTGTTAGGTTGTGTGGCGATAAAAGAGCTCAATGAAGCCCATGACGAAATTAAGTCAATGCGCACATCCGCAGCGGCGAGAAACCAGGGTGTGGCGACAGCCTTGTTATTACATCTGCTCAATGAGGCTAAACGTCGAGGTTATCAGCAGTTGAGTTTAGAAACTGGCTCGATGGACTTTTTTGCCCCCGCAAGACGTTTGTATCAACGTCATGGTTTTGAATATTGCGGCCCATTTGCGAATTATCAGGCTGATCCTAATAGTCTATTTATGACCCGATTCATTGATTGAGTGAATAGATATCAGCGTTGATTAAGCTCGAGCCGAGTAATGTGGTTACTGTTCGCTGGCGATAATAGTTTGAATATCATGCGGATGCACTTTTAAACAAATGCCATTGGCTTTAAATGCGATGGTTGGGTTGGCTAAGCGTTCGTTATCACCTTTTGGTGAACTCTGTTTCACTTTAATCTTTCCAATCCCAGCTTGAGCATTCTCTATGATGCTGGCCAATTGTGGTGCTTGTTCAATTAGCTCGGCAACAAGGGCTTCACAGGTTTGTGCTTGAGAGGGAAACACCAATTCAATGTGTTCCCATCCTTCTACCGGATAGGTTTTATCTGATGGGAAGGGCAGCTCAACACAATTAATCTGCATTTTACCTATCACTAAGGGCTCAGTTAACTTGATGATTAAAATGGGTCTGCCATTAATCATGTTATTTGAAATAATCTCGCCATATTGGCTAAATTCATCAGCAAGTAACTGCGCTGTTTGGTTGTTATTAACCCGCAATGCGGCGTGATCAGCCTGTAAAGATAAACGGTCTAGCCCTAACTGCTCAATAAAGGCGGTTATCCGCACGCTAAAGTCAGCCCAGGTTTGTTGTAGATGTTGGTAGTTCATGTGCACACTCAAACAATTATTAACGTAAAACGGCAGTGGCTATGGCCAAATTTCAATTGGAGTGCCGGCATCAATCATTTGCCAAAGCTCGTCCATTTCTTTGTTGGTTACCGCAATACAACCGTTGGTCCAATTGTACTTTTGAGCTTCTTCTGGCGGTAAAGGTGAGCGTGGGTTTTCACCGTGGATCATAATCATGCCACCGGCGCGAATGCCTAATGCATCAGCACGTAATTTATCTTCTTCATTAGGGTATGAAATATGAATCGATTTATAAAAAGCGCTGTCAGATTTTTTATAATCTAAGGTGTAACGACCTTGTGGGGTGCGCTGATCACCTTCTTTGAGTTTGTGTCCTTGCGGTACATCGCCCATGGCTATCAGGTAACTCTTAACTACTTTACCGTCGCGCATCACAGACAAGCGAGATTCTGATTTGTTCACCACCACGAGGTCAACTTTGGCTTTTAATGATTGAGATGAAGAAGCATTTGCCAACAGTGGGCAAAAAAACATAACCATAAATAATATAGACAACGCGCGCATGAAATCTCCGTAAACCAATGACCATTTTAATTTTTATTGTAAAATGACTAATTCCGAATGTTAAAACTCGGCAGTCAATGTTAGATTTTAACGACATCAAGGGTTAATTGATATTAGTTAACCGAGTTTATTTGCAAGTTTTTTGCAAGTTCGTCTAAAAGATTGCCTAATATAGCGAAACCTGAAATGAATGCCGAAGAAAAGTCCGACAGTCCGCTAAAGCAAAAACTCCGAAATGTTATTTTTGGCACTGAAACGCCAGAAGGTAAACGTTTCGATATCATTTTGATGATATGCATTGTGCTGAGTGTGGTGTTGATTTTTATTGACACTATTGAGCACATCAATGAGCAATATGGTCAGCTTATTAGTATCGCTGAATGGAGCTTTACGGTATTGTTTACCGTTGAGTACATATTACGCTTATATTGCTCGCTCAATCGCTTACATTATGCTCGCAGCTTTTTTGGCCTGGTCGATTTAGTGTCGATTTTGCCCAGTTATTTAGGCTTGATTTTCCCAGGGGCAAACGTGGCCTTAGCACTACGAGTGCTGCGTTTATTCCGGGTATTTAGAGTGTTAAAGCTATTGCGCTATTTAAGCGATGGCCACTTGTTATTAAAAGCCATGGTGCAGTCTAGCCGTAAAGTGTTTATGTTTTTCTTTTCGGTCAGCCTCATCATCATGGTGCTCAGTGTGATTATGTATGTCGTCGAAGGGCCTAATAATGGCTTTACCTCGATCCCTAAATCCATGTATTGGACCGTAGTCACGATTACCACCGTAGGGTATGGCGACATTACGCCACAAACGCCACTAGGTCAGGGTATTGCCGCATTAACCATGTTAATTGGTTATTCGATTATTGCCATACCCACGGGGATTTTAACCGCGGAGATTTCTCATGAGATGGTGAGAACCCGTGATTTACGTAAGTGCAGTAATTGTGGCAAAAAAGGTCACGACAACGATGCTGATTACTGTAATCACTGTGGCAGCGAGTTAGAAAAACTCTGATGTGCATCATTAATGTTGCCATTTTATAGACCCAGCGCTTTATCATCGAGATTGGTTTTGCTGGGTGATTTTTATTAAAGGATACGCATGACCACAGCTAAGTTTGTCGAAGGTCCTATTTTACGTCACATATTGGTGATGAGTTCGACCGCGGCGGTCGGCATTTCGGCGTTATTCGTTGTTGATTTACTCGATATTTTCTTTTTAAGTTTATTGGGTGAAATTGAGCTTGCAGCCGCAGCGGGTTATGCCAGTACGATTTCATTTTTCACCACCTCGATTGGCATAGGTTTATCGATTGCGCTTGGCGCTTTGGTGTCCAAAGCCATCGGTTCAAAAAATATCAAGTTAGCCAAACGGTTATTTTTAAACAGTGCCATAGTGACGCTGTTAACCAGCGTGCTGGTGGCCATTGTTGTATACCTCTTTATTCCAGAATTACTGGCACTTGTTGGCGCTACTGGGCGAACTGCTGAACTGGCTGAAAGCTACTTAACAATATTAGTGCCTTCGTTACCGTTTATTTGTTTAGCCATGGCGTTAGGCGGCGCACTGCGTGCGGTGGGTGATGCTAAATTGTCGATGATGTCGACACTCGCGGGTGGTGGCGTTAATGCCGTGCTCGATCCGATCTTTATTTTTACCTTGTCTATGGGCATAGAAGGCGCTGCTGCTGCGTCGGTATTGGCGCGTATCGCGGTATTTATTATCTCTGCTCGCGGGGTTGTCGTTAAGCATAAGTTATTAGGTCAATTTTCCTGGGTTGAGTTTAAACAAGATTTAGGGGTTATTTTTGCGATTGCAGCGCCAGCCATGCTGACGAATGTGGCGACTCCTATTGGTAACGCTGTAGTAACGCGAGCGATTGCAGATTTTGGCGACAGTTATGTGGCCGGCTGGGCGGTGCTAGGTCGGTTAATTCCGGTGACCTTTGGGATGATTTTTGCTTTATCGGGTGCCGTTGGCCCAATCGTGGGTCAGAATTTTGGTGCGAATGAGTTTGAGCGAGTAAGGCTAAGCTTGACCAAGGCTATTCAATTTTGTGTTGTGTATGTATTAGCTATGTCGTTGCTGCTGTTTTTACTAAAAGATGTGATTATCAGTAGTTTTGATATGAAAGGCGATGCTGCCGAATTGATTTTGTTTTTCTGTCAATATATCGCTGTGTTCTTCATTTTCTCGGGGATATTATTTATTGCCAATGCCTCATTTAATAACTTAGGCAAAGCGAAGTATTCGACGATGTTTAATGTTGGCAAAGCCACGATTGGCACGATCCCTTTTGTGTATTTTGGTGCGCAGTGGGGCGGGGTGTACGGCGTGTTAATTGGCCAGGTGATTGGCGCGATTATCTTTGGCGTTATCGGTATTGTATGTGCTTATCGATTAGTGGATAAAATCAGCCAGCAAGGCTTGGTATCAGCCGGTGCCAACAAGCAATTACTGGAAGATGATGCCATCAATATTGATATGGTTGCCGCGCCATCGCCTATGCCAGGACGAACTCAGATGGCGCAGTTAGACGAAGAGCCCTTGTGCAAGCAATTAGCTGAGCAAGAGACACGTAATACCAATCGGCATTAATAAAGAACCACTCAGAATACGTTCAGCTGTTTTTGATTAAAGCGTCGCTATAGCGTCATGGTTGTTCTTGTTCGAATGGCGAGTGCGCAGAGCAAAAACGGCTAGGACATTCCTTTTAGGCGAGTGTTTAATACCAATTCCACTAATTATCTGGTCATTCAGCGGGAGTTCTGTGTCTTCTAGGCAAGTAATAGAATTGTAGGCATAGTTGTTCTACGTCAAAATGCTATTAAGCAGCATGGAAGGCACAGAAACCCGCCTTACAGGAGACACTCAGACCGTTCATTTCTTTGTTGCATTGCCTTAAAAGGGAATAACCATTATTTCAACAATGCGCCTCAAACTGAACAATCTGAGTGGCTCTGATTGGTCACATAATTAATAGAATTGGTATAAAGGGCTTACACTGCGTTGCATGACTTTGACAGAGAACCACTATACATTCAGTCATACGCCATTAAAAAAGCCCTTATTGCATGCAATAAGGGCTTTTTAGTCATTAACGTCTAAGGTATTAATGAGCTTATTTGTTGTCTGAATCTTCTGTCGCAGTGTCAACAACGGTCGTTTCAGTTGTTTCACTCGTATCAGCAGCTTGCTCAGCCGCCTGTGCTAAGGCGATTTTTTCGCGATCAGCTTTAGAAATATAACGTTCAACCGTTTTAGTGCTTGGGTTCGATGGCACCACTTTGTTGGCACGTGCTTTGGCACGTTTGGCCAACTTTTTGATCATCTCTTGCTTTCTATTCATCTGACTTCTTACTGTGTAAACGACAAACTATTCATATCATTTCAGAAGATAAATGGCTTATCAAAGCGTGAAGGCGCTGGTCTAACGGCCGTCGGCAACTTCACGAGAAAATTGGAGGCTAATTCTAGCTCAATTGCGGTGCTGGATACAGCAATTTATAACAAGCACAACAAAGCGCCGCTCAAGAAGCTGTTGCTGTGACATTAGCGACCGAATTTTTTAATGTCTTCTTCAGTCGCGCCGTCATTACACTCACCGCGCACTTCTGCACGATCGGGTTCCACATAACGACTTAACTCGACAAAACTCGTTTTGCAGTAACCACTCATTTCGATGGTTTTTTGTAGGCCCAAATCAACTTGTTGATGCCACAACTCAAGGCGTTCTTCGGCGTTGCGTTGTTCAATTAAATAACTTTGCATGTCTTGCTTACGGCGGTTTATACGTTGGTCGTGAGGTTGTTCGCCAGGCAGAGGGCGATCTGTTGCCGTGGCCAATTTTGCTCTATAGGTGAATAGCTTAATGCCGTCACCTTTTATTTGCGTGCTAAAGGTGTCGCGAAATTGTCCGGCAAAATCCATTGGGTCGGGTGGGCTTGAACTGCATGCACTCAATAACACCACGCTACATATTACCAGACTATTTTTAAACACAGATAAACCCCTAAAGCAAAATAATGGCGTAAATCATAACCTAAGCGGTTGGAAGGATGATAGCCCACAGCAAGGTAAATTAACTTAAAGAGAGGGTTTACACTGTTAAACAGCCAAAAATAAGCCGCAACAAGTGCGGCTTATTTATTAATGCTCAGGGCATCTAGGCAAAACGTTCGTTCAAATAGCTCGTAATGGCTTTAGACTCGTACAACCATTGTGTTTGGCCATCTTGCTCGATACGTAAGCAAGGTACTTGTAACTTACCACCTTCTGCTGTGAGTAAGGCTTTGTTGTGTTCTTGTTTGGCATCAACAATATTGATGTTCAAGTTTTGACGGCGCATTTCACGACGTACTTTTACACAAAACGGACACGCAGCATATTGATAGAGCGCCAGTGCCTGAGTTTGTTGGTCGACAACGGCTTGTTGTTCTTGCGGGCGTTGACGTTTTTTAGGCGCAAATACAAAATTTAATAATAAAATAATTCGACCTAAAATCCAGCGAACAATGAACATATCTATCCTCAAGTATCATCATGTGAAGACCAAAACCTTGTGGTGGCATGGCCTTAATTAAATTAGCCGCAGTCTACTCCAACTTAAGCGCAGATAACAAGCTCGGGTTATTTTGCTTGTAGCTCTAACAACGCCGATGCCGCAGTTTGATTGGTGTTTATACGGCTTTCGAGTACAAAAACTTTTCCAGCATCAATTTGGCCCTGTTCGACTAAATAGGCTTTCACTGCTCTGGCGCGTGCTTGAGCAAGTAGACCTAAATCATCAATGCTGACGTCTTGATTGTTTTTTAACATATTGTAAAGCGCGATGTGCCAGCGCGTAGTGAGCTCTTGTGGGCTAAGCTCTGGGGCTTCTGTTAATAAAGCCTGCTTAATGTCGTCTGGCAATTGTCCTAACTCTTGTTCCACTAATGTATAAAGCGCATCGGTTAGCGGGCCTGACACTGGGAACTGGCTTGCCGATAAATGTTTAGGCAGCGCACGCAGCTTAATAGAAGCCGTTTTAGCCAGTTTTTTATGTAATTTCAGTTCTGCCAGCGCAGGTTTGTCGTTAGCCACATCAACACTACCCTTAATATTAAGATTCAATAACGGTCTTTCGATTAAGGCGCTGGCCAATTTATCCAGGGTGACTTGTTGTTGATGCTCAATGGCGCTGACACCATAATCAAAGCCGACTTTATCGATGGCTTCTTCACCGCCAACTAGCCCTGCAATAAATGAGAATGGTGAGGTTACCGCCTTGGTGATTAAGTTACCGATGGCATTTATAATAATACTGCCAAAACTAAAACTGGGTGAGTTAATGTCGCCAGACACATCTACCCCTAAATCAATCACTCCGTGACGGTCTTGCAGCAATGCCACTGCCAAGCTAACCGGTAAACTGGTTGCTAAGTCGCTATTACTGCGTTTACCCAGTTTGAGCTGGTCGATAACCAGATGATTGCTGCCAACAAGCACGTTGTCTTTTAATTTATAGTTTAAATCAAGCGACAGCTGGCCTTTATCGATGTAATAGCCAGCGTAAGTGCCCGAATAAGGGTTAACCGATGTGAGCTCTACTTTTTTGAAGTTGAGGTTTAAGTCTAAATACGGTTGTTCTAACAGAGGATTGACATCACCCTTTAAAGTCACTGGTGCATATTTATCTATTTTACCGGCTAAGTCGACTGATGCAGTGGTTTGCGGGTTAGACGATAAATTAGTGATTTCGCCATTGAGCATTTCGATGCCGGAAGCAAAATTGGGCGTTAACGAGTTATCTGCGAAAAAGGCTGAACTGTCTTTAACGCCAATTTTGTTAATGTTGAGCTGCATTTCAGGCGTATCTGTTGTGGTTTCTTGTTTGGCGTTTTCATTTGCAGCCGCTAACTTTGGCTCCGTCGAACTATCCTTTGCAGTCGCGTCTGCTTGGTCAGGGCCATTGTCATGGATCAATTGGCTAATGTTTGTGCTTCGGTCAGCTGAAATAATTAAACGCGCGAAGAGGGCGTCGAAGTTAATCTCGTCTATGTCTATTTTGGCTTGTTTACGGTCATAAGACAGTTGGTTTATCGCCATGGTTTCCCAATTTAATAAAGGCCGCTTAAGCATATTATCTGTAATGTCGAGTTGTTCAATTTTGGCACTGCCTTGATAAATTAAGGTTTCGTTAGCGTCTGCAATGAGTTTTCCTTGCGTTGAAAATACCCCATCTTCTAACGTGACGTTAATATAAGGAGCGATATACGGCTGCAAGCGCGTCAACATCATGTTGCTAAAATCTATGTCAGCAACAATACTTTGCGCCAATACATCGACTTGGCCAGTGGAACTCAATTGGCTCTGCTCGTTAATCACGGTTGAGAATTGATAATCTATCGGGCTAGAAAAGTCTGATATAACTTTGCCGGTACTGACATTAATCGGGCCGAGTTGCCATATGATAATGTTGTCGCTAGCAATGCCTTCACCTAATGTTACCTGGTACTGTTCAAGCTTGAATTTGTTGAGCGTAACGAGCCATGGCTTGCCTTGACTGTCTGTGCCCGAGGATTCAATTTGCACCGCAGTGTCTGGCGTTTCTGTAGCTATCGTTTCAGTCGCTGTCGTATCAATAGCTATCGTTTCAGTAGCTGCAGTTTCAATAGTTGTAGTATCAATAGCGGCGGTTTTTGTTTCTGGGTTTTCAATCTCAGAAGTTGCAGTTGCTGTGGTTTCCGTTTCGGCAGTTTTTGTATTTGTGTTTGTTGTTGCAATCGCTGCATCGTCACTGCTAACCACAAGCTCAGTGTTTTTTGGGAGTAACAAGGCAACGAGATCTGCACCTGTGGGAGTAATATTCAGGTTGATTTTGCCATTTTCGCTGTAAAACTCATCAATGGTGACCTGTTGTTTTGGGGTATCAACATTGATGTTATTTAACGCCAGAACGCCAATCGAGATTTTTTCATCTTGTAGGTGTACCGCTTTTACGTTTTCAATCACCACGCGTGCTTTGGCAATGTGAATGTCGCTTATTGGCTCAAATTCGGCATTTTGCAGCGCAACACGAAAGTGTCCATTCACGCTGAGTTGGCCTTGGGCTAAATTGATGGCAAACAATTGGTCGATAAAAGACCAGTAACGCGATAAATCGATTTTGGCAACGTTGATATCACCCTGGAGCATGAGCGGTGCCAGCTGTAGCTGACCTTGAAGGCTTAATGCCCCTTGGAATTGATCTTCAATGGCGATATTAAATTGATTAACCAAGTTTTGCTGATCATCAATAGCCGCCATAATGCTGTCAAATTGGCTTAGTTTTAGTTGAATATTCGGGTAGCTGATTTTAGTGTCAGTGACCTTATCGTTTAACGTAAATGTCCCGTCAATGAGTTGAATGTTTGCCATGCGCATCGACAACATTTCTGCCGATTGAGGTTGTTGCTCTGCTTGCTGCGCGCTGCTATTACTGGCAATACGTTCAATGATATCAGTGAAGTTAAACACATCATGTTGCTGGCTATCTTGGCTGCGGCTAACTTGAATTTTAGGTTGTTCAAGCACGACATCTTCGAGGACCAGGCCCATTAACCGTATAGATTGCCACACTTGTAAGTTGGCATATAAGCGCTCAAAACTGACAAACTGAGTGTCTTGTTTTTGTTCGTTTATCGCAAAGCCTGTGACGGTGAGTTCTGTCGTAAACGGATTAATTTCAACGTTTTGCAATGTCACCTGACGACCCAATATATCGCTTAATTGCTGTGGCAGTTGTTGTTTAGCAACCGCAGGAATTAATCCGCCTAAAATGGCACACAAGAGTAGATACACGCTTACGAGCCAAAATAGCCATTTTTGATAGCGAGGACGGCGTTTAAAACTTGTGCGAAGTTGAGCAAAAAAGGATTTCATAGGAGATTTCTTGATAAATGCAGGGTCACAGTGAGTTATAGTAACAAATAAATTTCGTTACTAGGGATTATTTTACAGTAGAAACAGATTAATTTACTTTGGTCTTTATTGATGCTAGATTGTTAAATATCTAAATTAAGTTTATGTAATTAATAGGTTTTATATTCGTATTGTGATGATGTTTTGTTCGCTTAGCAAACTAATGCTTTGTTAACATTTAGATTCACAATCACAATCACAATCATGATCACATTCATTGTCTGTTTGCGCATAAAACCACTGGGTTGTTAACGGCGCGTAGCATAATGACTCATTAACTTAATCAATAGCGACTCATCTCGCTGTGATGACTATTTTCAAGGATGATAAATGCAAATTCGTCTTGCTTCGAGCATCGATTTAGAACCACTGAGCGCCTTATTTGATTTGTATCGCCAACAATTTCATCAACCTAAGGATTATGCTGCTTGCCATGCCTTTTTAAAGCATCGTCTTGCTGAAAATGACACCATGATTTTTGTGTGTATTAAAGACGATCATATGGTGGGCTTTACGCAATTATACCCATCATTTTCATCTTTATTACTCGCCCCCGTTTGGTATTTAGAAGACGTGTTTGTGTTAGCGGAATATCAACAACAAGATGTTGTTGATAAAATGCACCAAAAGGCTGAACAGTTGGCACAAAGCACTGGGGTGTTATTGATCAACCGTTATGAGCAACAGGTGTTAAAGGAACAATGTACTGCTTAAGCTTTATTAGTTTGCAGTTTATTGACGGCCACTCATAACAAGCTATAAACCTCGGTTCCATTTTCTGATAAAATGACCGAGGTTTTTTTGTGTCCTCTATATAGTTACTGCATTCAAGGTGTGGCCGATTATCGGGACGGGATAATGTTAAGGAACAGAGATTGAACAAGAGCGTAGCGACAAATTTAATAGCCGCCATTTTTGTATTGGTCGGTTACGGCTTAGAGCAGCAAATCGTATTAACCATAGGCTTATTTGCATTATCTGGCGCAATCACTAACTGGTTAGCGATCCATATGCTGTTTGAAAAAGTCCCAGGGTTATATGGTTCTGGCGTCGTGCCATCACGTTTTGAAGAATTTAAAGCCGGTATTCAACATTTAATGATGCAGCAGTTTTTTACCCAAGAAAACATTGACCGTTTTTTAACGAGCAGCAGTGCCAGTCATATTGATTTAACGCCCGTGATTGAAAAAATTGATTTAGCGCCGTCTTTTGATGCGTTGGTTGATACGATTGAGAAGTCATCGTTTGGTGGCATGTTAGCAATGTTTGGCGGCACTGAAGCGCTTATCCCATTAAAAGAGCCCTTTATTGAAAAAATGAAGCTATCTTTGGTCGAATTAGCGCAAAGTGATCAATTTAACGCTATTTTAGTTAGTGAGCTTGAACAACCGAGTGTCATGGCAGATATGCAAGCTAAGGTCGCCAATATTGTTGAGCAACGCTTAAACGAGCTAACCCCAGAGTTAGTCAAGCAGATAATACAAGATATGATTAAAACCCACCTCGGTTGGTTAGTGGTATGGGGCGGGGTGTTTGGTGGCATTATTGGTGCTGCAGCGGCACTGATACAGTAAGACGTCACTTAAGGCATTTTGCTCACATTAATCATCGACTCGTTTTATGCTCATCATCTAATAGCCAGTGTGTTTAACACCTTTAATTGAGGTCAATATGAGCCAGCACAACAAAATTAATTATTTAGAAATACCGGTAAAAGATGTGTTGGCCACTAAAGCCTTTTTTAAGCAAGTGTTTGGTTGGCAGTTTCAGGATTACGGTCCTGATTACAGTTGCTTTTTACAAGTGGGTATTGACGGCGGTTTTTACCAGTCGTCTACCCAGTTTACATTAGCAACAGGCAGCCCATTGATTGTACTTTACAGTCAAGATTTACTGGCGACACAAACTGCAATTACTCAAGCGGGCGGTGCTATCAGCCGTGATGTTTTTACTTTCCCCGGAGGTAGACGTTTTCACTTCACCGACGTAAATGGTAACGAATATGCCGTATGGTCAGAATAATCGCTCGACAGTTGAAACACCTTGTGTCCGCCATTGTTGCTTAGACAGCAACGATGTGTGTTTAGGTTGCCATCGCTCGTTAGATGAAATCCTAGCGTGGCATTCGATGAACGATCAACAAAAAACTGCCTTGTTCGGCATTATGCAGCAACGCGCAATTGCGAGTAAACATCGCTAATCTGTGGTTTCACCAGCCTATTTTTCCTATTTTTCCTGTATTGCCTAATTTGTTTGCGGTTCAATATCGGTTCTAAAGAGCGTAAACCCACGCGCTTGATAGTTATGTAATGCACTGGGGTGATCTAACGAACACGTATGCACCCAAACACGTTGAGTATTGGGTAATGCCCACGCATGTTCGATGGCTTGTGTGAGTAAATCGCCACCAAAGCCCTTACCAATAAACCGCTCTCCTAGGCCAAAATACATTATTTCTACATTGCCAGCTTCTTGTTGCTGTAATTCAAAATAACCAGCTGGTGCCCCCTCAACATAAGCAACATACAAGTGCAGGTTTTCCGCTTCGCTATAGGCTTGCCATTGGTTGTCTGTCCACGCCAGTTTATCGGTCCATTCCCATGCCGCGCCGACAAACTGATACAGAAATCGATTGAATTCAAATTGTTTAACCTTGGTCTGGATTAACGTTAAACCGTTAGATTGCGGCTTAGCGTTAAGTTGACTGCGGTCGGTCATTTCTAAATTAAAAATACTGATTTCTGGCATCTATCGGATTCTCTTTTTGTGCTTTTGAGTGGTTAGTATAAACAAAAACACCACCTAGGTAGGTGGTGTTTGCTATGCGACTTGCAATTAATAAGCGCTGGCGTGAACGTTTTTCACTGCACGGCCCGATGGGTCGTTAATGCCTTGTAAGCTTGCATCCCACAATAGCGCTTCTGGTGTAGAGCAGGCCACTGTTTTGCCACCTGGTACCGTTTCTGCTGCACTGGTTAGTGGGAAGAACTCTTCAAAGAAGCTGCGATAGAAGTACGCTTCTTTTGACTCTGGCGTGTTGTACGGGAAACGGAATTTAGCGTTAGCAAATTGCACGTCATCAACGTTGGCTGCCGCGTGAGCTTTTAAGCCGTCAATCCACGAATATCCCACACCATCACTGAATTGCTCTTTTTGACGCCACACCACTTCTTTAGGCAATTTGTGCTCAAATGCCTGGCGTAAAATGTGCTTCTCGATGCGACCGTCTTTAGACATCTTCGCTTCAGGGTTAATGCGCATTGCTACATCAATAAACTCTTTATCTAAGAAAGGTACGCGTGCTTCTAGTCCCCATGCTGCCATGGCTTTGTTAGCACGCAGGCAATCAAATAAGTGTAACTTATCAAGTTTGCGCACTAATTCTTCATGAAACGCTTGGGCGTTAGGCGCTTTATGGAAATACAAGTAGCCACCAAATAGTTCGTCAGCACCTTCGCCAGACAACACCATTTTAATGCCCATAGCTTTAATTTTACGTGCCATTAAGTACATTGGCGTAGCGGCACGAATAGTGGTGACGTCGTATGTTTCTAGGTGATAAATCACTTCTTTAATCGCATCTAAGCCTTCTTGGAAGGTGTACACAATTGGGTGATGAATAGTGCCAATAGCATCGGCCACTTTTTGCGCCGCAACCAAATCAGGAGATTCTGCTAACCCTACTGCAAATGAATGCAGTTGTGGCCACCATGCGCCTGTTTCTCCATCGTTTTCAATACGGTGTTTTGCATATGTTTGGGTAATGGCTGAAATCACTGATGAATCTAGGCCACCAGACAATAATACTCCGTAAGGAACATCCGACATTAATTGGCGTTTCACCGCCGCTTCTAATGCGTCACGTAATTCTTCAATGCTAGCTGGGTTATCTTTAACGGCGTCAAAATCGCGCCAGTCACGATGATAATACTGAGTTGGTTTACCGTCGGCAGAATATAGATACTGTCCTGGATAAAACTCAGCAACAGTTTTACATACTGGCATTAATGCTTTCATTTCAGAGGCAACGTAGAAGTTACCAGACGCATCAAGACCGGTGTAAAGTGGGATAATACCCATGTGGTCGCGACCGATTAAGTAAGTGCCTTTGGCTTTGTCATACAGTACGAATGCGAAGATACCGTTCAGTTTGTCTAAAAAGTCACAACCGTATTCTTGGTAAAGTGACAAAATCACTTCGCAATCTGAGTTGGTTTGATACTGGTATTTGTCACCTAGCTGAGCTTTTAACTGCTTGTGGTTATAAATTTCACCGTTTACGGCTAATACTATGTTGCCATCAAGACTGATAAGCGGTTGCGCTCCGTGGTCAACGTCAACAATCGATAAACGTTCATGCGCTAAAATGGCTTTGTCATCAGCATAGATGCCAGACCAATCTGGACCGCGGTGACGCAGTAGCTTTGACATTTCTAACGCCACCTGGCGAAGTTTACTTGCATCAGTTTTGATGTCTAAAATTGAAAATATTGAACACATAATACGGCTCCAGCAGCGTTAGCTAATCTTTATCTGTTTTCTACTTTGCCAGTATTTTTGTTAACTGCCAAGTCAATTTTTTGAGATAACATCATAAATATGGTGTTTTTAATGGTTTTATCTCTTTTAAATATCTTTTTGTTTGAGTAATGTTTTGTGAAATTGCTATTTATCTGCAGTATCTTTATTTTTATCGCGATAATGGCTATTTTTTTTAAGATTTCATAATCAAATCCCACTAAAAGCCATAATTGCACTAATGCTGTGCGCTTGATGTTTATTTGAGCAAAAGTGGGGCTTAATGGTCATTTTACGGCATTAACATGGCCATAATAGCGCCTACGGGACATGCAGATGCGCGATAATGGGGCTTCTATTCACTCACAGGTAGCCAATCATATCTAACGAGTGATGTGTTTTAATACTCGATATGATCACTTTTTTTGCTCACTCAGCCGAACCTGATGAATAACATCATTTTATAACGAAAACTTATTGAAGGAGAAAGAATGGTAGGTGAAACAAATTTAACGACATTACTCTCATCAATGTCACCGGTATTGTTAGATGATGAATACGTTTTTTGCTCAGTGCCGGGCGGCCAATATGGTGATTATCAACGCTTATCGCCACTGGCGACCTTTCGCGAATCAGAAGGGTTGACGTTAGTATTAACCAAAACGGCAGCGCTAGAGGGTGGCTTGTCTTTTGAGTCAGTGTTTAAAGGCATTACCTTAACGGTACACTCTAGTCTTGATGCCGTTGGTTTAACGGCAGCTGTGGCTAATAAACTCACCGAAAAAGGCATCAGTGCCAATGTCATTGCCGCTTATTATCATGACCATATTTTTGTGCAAACCGAAAAGGCGGCTTTAGCCATCGAAGCCCTAAATGAATTTAGCAACCTGTAGTCACGTTTATCCAGCGGCTTGGCTCACACAACGCTTACATGACACAAAGATTAATGGCACAGATGGTTACTAGCAAAATAATAGCCAAATACTAGCCAAATACTAGCCAAATACTAGCCAAATACTAGCCAAATACGAATAAAAAAAGCCCATCAAATACATGATGGGCCAATCCTTGCTGGGGGGAAGGAATTCGGTGGTGCTGCGCTAATCTGCAGGACGTAATTGATTAAATTCAGAACCGGCAAAGTAGCCAGGCCAATCTTGATTGTTACCTAACTCAGCAGCTGCTTGGTAGTACACGCCCAAATCTTGCAATGCACCAGATAAATCCCAATCTGCATGGTAATGATCGCATACGTTGTGATAACAGCCTTTCATTTGCTCACTCATTAGCGCTTTATATTTCGCGGTTGCTTCATCAAGCGGCTCTGCGCCGCCACCGGCAAATACGGCTGGAACGCCTAACTTGGCAAAACTGAAATGATCTGAGCGGAAAAAACCGCCAGAGGCTGGATTGCTTTCACCAGTGGTGACCCGGTTTTGACTTGCCGCAGCCTTATCTAAATACACTTCTAACTCGGACTGGCCTTTGCCGACAATGGTGTAATCTTTGGTTTTGCCATACACATTGGTACTGTCGAGGTTAAACACTGCAACCGTTTTATCGATAGGATAAAGCGGATTGGCTGCGTAGTAGCGAGAACCGAGTAAGCCTTGCTCTTCACCCGTGGTAGCAATAAAGGTTAATGAGCGTTTAAGGCCATTCCCCGCTTTAGCTTGCTCGGCAAATTGACGCGCTATTTCTAATATGCCCGCTGTGCCTGAGGCATTATCTAGGGCGCCATTGTAGATTTTGTCGCCTTCTTTACTGTCATCGGTACCAATATGATCCCAGTGGGCGGTAAACAGAATATGCTCATTAACCTGGCTAGTACCAGGTAAGGTAGCCACGACATTATAACTGTCGGCATAGTCCGCTTTATTGGTAAATTCGATAGAGGCATTTTGGGCTAAATCAACGTTTAATGCGCTGTCTGCCGCGCGGTCCATTAACGAGGGTAATGATAAACCCGCTTTGTTAAACAAGTTGTTGGCACTGTCTAAGGTTATCCAACCTTCAACTTGTACTCGTTTGTCTTGTTCAGTTTTGTTCAGCACTAAATCTTGTTGCGCACCTGTCCAGCTATTTTCAACCACCGACCAAGGGTAGGATGCGGGTTTGGTGTCGTGGATAATAATCGCGCCCAGCGCACCTTGACGGCTGGCTTCTTCAAATTTGTAGCTCCAACGGCCGTAATACGTCATGGCATTGCCGTTAAACTTTTTATCATTAGGATGCGCAAAACCGGGATCATTAACCAATATAATGGCTATTTTTCCTTGCATATCGATGTCTTGATAATCGTTCCACTCGTACTCAGGTGCATTAATGCCATAACCCACAAACACCAATGGGGCATCCTTGATACTGACTTGTTGGTTGTCGTGGCGACTGCCCAGCACAATATCTTGGCGATATTGCATTGCTATACCCGCTAAATTAACCTTTTGTTGTTCGCTCGCGGTGTAACTCACCATCGGCACAGGCTGTAAAAAGCTGCCATTATTTGCACAGGTAAGACCCATTTTAGTAAAAGCGGCAGACAGATAGTCAAGGGTGAGTTTTTCACCGTGGGTCGTGGGCGCACGGCCTTCAAATTTGTCTGATGATAAGGTTTCGATATCGGTTCTAAAGCGCTGCTCGTCAAAGCTCACTTGAGTTGTTTTTGTTGGGGTATCTTGTGGTGGGGTGGTTGACTCACCACCATTACATGCACTGAGCAGCGCTACGGCGCAAAGAGGAAACAGTCGTTTCATGCTCTATCCTGATTATCGTTTTTATTATTTCGGACCAGCATAATGAATCAAGCCAGCGCGCTATGACAAGGGCTCTGGCTTGATAATGTGTTACCTAATGTAAATGTAATGGCTTAATGTAATCGTTAAATGTGTGGCCTTACACCACGTCAATATCACCGGCGCAGGCAAACACATGGTTTGGTCTAAACGGTTCTTTATCGATGTCGCTCATTTGGCTCACGCCACTGGTGACTAAAATAGTTTCAAGCCCTGCTTGAAAGCCCGCTAAAATATCGGTGCGCATATTGTCACCAATAATAATGGTATTTTCAGAATGGCCTTGAATGTGGTTCAGTGCGGAGCGAATAATCCATGAGCTTGGCTTGCCCACGTAAAAGGGCATTTTGCCTGTTATACGTTCAATAGCAGCACACAATGCGCCACACGCGGGGCTAAATGCTGGGCCATGTGTATCTGGATTGGTGGCAATAAATCGTGCACCGCCCGCCACAAAACGTGACGCTTTATGGATCATTTCCCAGTTGTATGAGCGCGTTTCGCCCACAATAACAAAATCAGGGTTAATGTCGGTAATCGTAAAGCCTGCGTTGTACAACTCGTGGGTGAGGGCGCCTTCACCAATCACATAGGCCTTGGTGCCGGTTTGGTGTTTAAGAAAATCCGCCGTTGCCATTGCCGAGGTATAAAAGCAGGTTTCGGGTACATTAATGCCCGCCGCACCCAGACGGTTTTGTAAATCTTTACCGGTTTGTACAGGATAATTGGTGAGAATAACCAGCGGATTGCCTTGCTCTAAGATGCGGTGAATAAATTTATCACTACCAGGGATTAACTTGTTGTCGTGCAGTAACACACCATCAATATCACATATAATATTTTTCATTCTTTCATTTCTTCCTTCAAATACAACCTACTTACATCTAATGCTAATTCAGACTAGAAAACAACGATTAAATGCAAAAAATGCAGGTATTGAATTAACAGCACTATTCGTTAAATGAAGGTTATTTGAAGGGATAAATAAGAGTGATGGTTATGTTAATTATTACTTTCATTGTGCTAACACATATACCTCCTGTCGTGCAGTCACACCTTTAGCTAGATCGTTAGGTTACCTTTTTCATTTCGGACCTCCTTCCTAAAGCGTTCCTAGCACACTCAGTGGGTCTTTCAAGCGACAAAATAACGCAAAAAACAGCAAAGCCATTTCTATGTGCTTCAGGCTAAAGTATGATGATGTTATAAATTTGTGAGGGATTATAGGTTTTTAAGGGTTTTGGACTGTCTGTATAATGCATTTTCTATGTTTATAAGATGTAGTGCATATAATTGATTTACACTTAATGACAGTCAATATACCGAGCGTTATCCTATAAACAGGATCTACTTATTCCGATACAGGTGCCTCAATAATGTTTGATTTATCTATCAAAAAAATGCTCCAAATCACAATCACGCTTTCCTTGTTGGCTTTAGTGATTTTGATTTCGGTCAGTAATATTCAACAAACCCATATTCATGAAGGTGTCGTGCACGAAGAGGCGCAGGTTAATGCTATTTTCGCGCTTAAAGACACGCGTTATTTTGTGGTGCAAATTCAGCAATTTTTAACCGATGTTGGCGCCACCAAGAGCGATGAAGCTAAAGCGGAAGCATTAGAAAGCCTAAACGGCGCACTCGAAAAGCTTGATTTATTGATTGCTGTTGCGCCAGAGGTGAGTCAAAGAGCGCAAGAGATTAAACGCAAGGTCAATGATTTGCATGCCTCTGGCGTTAATATGGCTGATGCTTATTTAACTCAAGGTACTGAAGCGGGTAATCAGCTTATGAAAGGGGCGGGTGGATTTGATGAAGTGTCATCGAACCTTGCTGATGATTTAGATTTATTGGCTGATGAAATTGATGGTAAATTTGATGCCGCGGTGAAAGAGACCTTATTCGCCACGCAATCTGCTGCCAGCGTGCAATTGTGGGGTAATATTGGCCTCGGCGTGTTTCTGACCATTATTTTATTGCTGCTTTACCGCGCGATTGTTAACCCTTTGAGAATATTAGATGATTCGATGCGCAATATCGCCTCTGGTGCAAAAGATTTAACGGTCAAATTGGATGACAGCGGCAATACTGAAATTGCCAAAGTGGCACGTAGCTTTAACCTGTTTGTACGCCAAATACGCGAGTTAATTACTGACTTTAATGACAATAGTCAACAATTGGGCACGGCAAGCGTGCAGTTAACCTCTTCAAGCAATGAAACCTTAGCCGGTATGCAGCGTCTACAAAGTGAGACCGAGCAAGTAGCAACAGCGATGAATCAAATGCAAGCCACCGTGATAGAAGTGGCGAACAATGCCGAATTAGCCGCCCAAGCAGCCAAGGACTCTGATACCCAAGCGGTGCAGGGTGATAAAGTGGTTCAGCTTACGATTACCTCAATTGAAGCATTAGCCAATGGCGTTGAGCACGCAGCCACCGCGTTACATCAGCTTGAAAAAGATACCGATAATATTGGCAGTATTTTAGATGTTATCCGCAGTATTTCTGACCAAACCAACTTACTGGCTCTTAACGCCGCGATTGAAGCTGCACGTGCGGGTGAGCATGGCCGAGGCTTTGCGGTAGTGGCGGATGAAGTACGAACATTGTCAAAACGCACGCAAGATTCGACCAATCAAATTCAGCAAATGATTGGTCAGTTACAAAACGGTGTGAAAGATGCGGTGACCGTAATGGATTCAAGTCGTCAGCAAGCATTTAAGAGCACAGAACAAGCCGCGCAAGCGGGTGAGGCACTCAGTAAAATTACTGAATCGGTTGCGACTATATCGAATATGGCGACTCAAATTGCTACTGCCGCTGAAGAACAAACCGCAGTGACGGATGAGATTAATCGTAATATTGTTAATATCAGCGACGAAGCAGGATTAACGGCGAACAACGCGCAGCAATCTTACAGTGCCAGCGTGCAAGTAGATGAGTTATCGCAGCAACTGCGTGGACAAATTGGTCAATTTAAAACGCATTAGTTAATGGTTTAATCCACCATACGATCACTATATGTGGTTATTGATTTGATTGATAAAATGATACAAAAATGCCTGTTAGCGATAACAGGCATTTTTTATTGTGTTGATGTGGTTAATGGTTAATGGTAAGTAATTAACCGCTAATCAGGCTTAACATTCAACGATGTTAACCGCTAAACCACCTTTGGCAGTTTCTTTGTATTTGCTGCGCATATCTTTACCGGTGTCCATCATGGTTTTGATGACTTTGTCTAACGACACCTTGTGATTACCGTCGCCGCGCAGTGCCATGCGTGAGGCATTAATGGCTTTCACCGCGCCCATCGCATTACGTTCAATACACGGCACTTGTACGAGGCCGCCAACAGGATCGCAAGTTAACCCAAGGTTATGTTCCATGCCGATTTCGGCGGCGTTTTCGACGTGCTCAACCGTACCGCCCATAATTTCGGTTAATGCACCTGCTGCCATCGAGCAAGCTACGCCTACTTCACCCTGACAGCCTACTTCAGCGCCAGAGATAGAGGCATTTTTCTTGTATAAAATACCAATTGCAGCTGCCGTGAGTAAGTAACGGCTACAGACATCAATGTCGACTTCTTGCACAAACATATCGTAGTAACACAATACCGCAGGGATAATGCCCGCAGCACCGTTTGTTGGTGCGGTAACAACGCGGTCGCCCGCGGCATTTTGCTCGTTAACCGACAAGGCAAATAAATCAACCCAATCCATTGCGGTTAGCGGATCAGTATTATTACGACCTTCGGCTTTTAGGCGGCGATAAAGTGCAGGGGCACGACGACGTAGCTTTAAGCCGCCAGGCAAAATACCTTCTTTTTGATAACCGCGCTCTACGCAGCTTTTCATGGTTTGCCAAATTTTCCACAAACCTTGTTTAATGTCTTCTTCGCTGGCGATGCTCATTTCGTTAGACATCATTAACGATGAAATGCTTAAACCGTTATCGCAGCACAGTTGCAATAAATGCAAAGCACTGTTGAAGTCGTAGGGGGCTTGTTCAATCGGTGTGGCAGGTGAGGCATTACGTTGGGTAATTTCATCTTCATCAAGAATAAAGCCGCCGCCTACAGAGTAATAGGTGCGCTTATAAATGCATTCGCCTTTTGATAGCGCGTATAACGTCATGGCGTTTGCATGCGCAGGTAAGGTTTTACGTCTGTGGTAAGTGACGCCATCATCACGGGTAAACTTAACTAAACGACCATCGGCCAGAGTGAGTTGTTGGTTTTTTGAGACCGCGTCTAAAATGGCATCAACCCCATCGGTGTCAACGGTTTCAGGATCTTCACCCATTAAGCCTAAAATGACCGCTTTACCGGTACCGTGGCCTTTGCCTGTTTGACCTAAAGAACCAAACAATTCGGCTTGTAATTCATCGGTTTGATCCAATAAATTGTTGTCTGCTACATGTTGAATAAAAATTTTACCAGCCTTCATCGGGCCCATCGTGTGGGAGCTTGAAGGACCAATACCAATTTTGAACATGTCAAATACACTAATCATCTTGTGTAACCCTTGCTGAGTCGTTTATTGTTTTCGTTATTAGTGAGTATAATCGCCTTATATCAACTTGGCGGTTTATCTCTTTTGTGAGCAGAGTATCCCACAGTTTGATGAATGACAGTTCATTAGATTTTTTTATGCATAATTTTCACATTAGCTTGTCTTATCATGCACAATAACCGCAATATTTAGACGTTGACGATACGATTAGGGGAACAGTTTGAGCTATTTAATGATGGATTTAGCCGGTTTAACAGTATCAAATCTGGAAACCGAGCAGTTACAACACCCAAAAGTGGGTGGGATAATTTTATTTACACGCAATTTTGAAAATAAAAACCAGCTAATTGAGCTAGTTAAGCAAGTTCGCCGCATTCGGCCAGAATTGTTAATTGCCGTAGACCACGAAGGTGGCCGGGTACAGCGTTTTCGTGAAGGTTTTAGTTTAATTCCTGCGATGGGTGATATTTTACCCGCTGCGAACATGGATTTAACATTAGCAAAACAATGGGCGAAAGAATGTGGCTTTTTAATGGCGATAGAGCTACTTGCGTGCGATATTGATTTAAGTTTTGCACCGGTCTTAGATGTAAACGGTATAAGTGAAGTGATTGGTAAACGCAGTTTTAGTCCTAACCCTGCACACGTCAGTGCGCTAGCTGAGCAGTTTATTATCGGCATGAACGAAGCGGGTATGGCAGCAGTAGGTAAGCATTTTCCTGGACACGGCAGTGTTGCTGCCGATTCGCACATTGCAATGCCAGTAGACCCTCGCACTAAAGATGTGATTGACGCATTTGATATGGTGCCATTTAAGCAACTGATTGGCCAAAAACAGTTGCAAGGAGTGATGCCCGCGCACGTAGTGTATTCAGCTATTGACCCTAATCCTGCTGGGTTTTCAGCATACTGGTTACAAACGGTATTACGTCAACAATTGGCGTTTGACGGGGTGATATTTTCTGATGATTTAGGCATGAAGGGCGCGAGCTTTGCGGGTAACTATCAAGGACGTGCTAAAGCGGCTTTAGAGGCGGGATGTGACATGATTTTAGTGTGTAACGACCCGACAGGCGTTAATGCATTACTGACTGATTTTGTTTGGCCAGCAGATGAGCCGCTGCATACGGCATTGGCGCTTAAAAGTCAGCCTGCGCAAGTGTGCCATGCTCTAGAGCAGCAATCCCGCATTCAAGCGGCGCAAGTGCTCATGTTGGAAATAAATAATTTCATAAAATCGCTAATGTAATTATTAGGGTATTCAAGTATTTGTCATTGCGGCCATGGTGATCATTTATTTTGAATTATTCGGCATTCAATACAGGGTAAAATCGCGCTTCGATACGACCCTGTTTTGCTTTAGCTAGTTTAAACCGAAAAGCGGTTTTCAGTGTCTCTGAAAATGCTTTTCTACTGTGTTATGTCTGTTGCTTTAATTACTTTTAGGGGCAAAAAGTAATCTCGACCTTGCTTACTAATGTGATCTGCAATGTTAACTTGGTAACCCGTAACATTGATTGAAATAAAAGCACCTTCGATGTTCAGAAGTTTTATTCAAGCTAGGTGGTAGTGATTCCATTAGACTTTTCAGAGGTTTTTATTTGGTAAGAACAACGTCGTTTTATTAAGAAAGCATATTCATCACATGCATGTAAACGTCTAACGAAGTAAACCTAATACTGATGTTATGTTTCTCTAATAATACCTGCTCAATGAGCAATTTGGAGCTGGTGATGAAAACTTACAGAACCACTACTCAGTGGCAGATGCTACTTCAGCAACGTAGCTTGTTTAGTGGCACTACTATCGAATTTTGCCAACTACATAAAATCTCTATCATCACTTACTATAATTAGCGTGCTTTACTGGTTGAGTACAAGCCTAATTCAACTTTGCCAATGCTGTGCCTGGCTGCGTGGTTGATTATCTTTAATGATATTAAGATCATACCAAAAAAGAGACAAGCTTAATTGACTGTTCTGCTTAGCCGTCTGAGTTGGTCTACCTTCATGCTGTCATGGGCTCATACTCGTCGTAAATTTATCGACGAGAAAAAACTACAAAGGAAAAATATAACCGGTAGAGTTGATGTGATACTAAGCCTTATCCAAAAGTTGTACGGTGTTGAGCCACGGGTAAAAGTGTAAAGCAGTGATGAAAGTACGTCGCTAGACAAGAGGTTAGTCTGCCTATTCTAAGCAAGCTTAAACATCACTTACCTTGATGAACAGTGTCAACTCAAGCCGGACATTGGCAGCCTGTTACATCTGACTTTAAACAATCGGTGCAGTTAGCTAGTCGATTACACTAGAAAGTATATTTTAACGAAAAAAATAAAGAACGGGGTTCTCCGATAAAATACGAGTATTGATTAAAACTAAAATCCGCTCTTTCTGCATAGTTTTGATTAGTTAAATTTAATATACGTGCACTAAATGTTAAATTCCTATGGATGTCAGTATTCATTCTCAAGTTCAATAAATTATGACCTTCATATTCAGAGGTATTCTCAGGGTTCAAGAAATAATTACCTAAGTGAATCCATTCAAGTTCAACTCTTGACCCTTGATCACTGTTCCATCCTAACTGCACACTCCCCATGTGCTGTGGTGCAGTGTCTATTTCATTTCCTTTGATATCATTATGACTTAGATTCAGTGTTGAATTATATTTGTGGTTTGCCAAAGTACCATTAGCATTTAGGTATAATCTATACGGTAATTGATAATTAAGACTTAATTCAAAGCCATTGTGTGACGTTTTGCCATCACTGATATTCTGTCGATTAGTATCTTGAAATATAAAATTATCTTTTTGCATCGTAAACGCGGTTATATCGTAGTAAATATCTGAATATTGCCCTCGTAATCCAATTTCAAAGGAGCTGATTTGCTCAGGTTCTAAGTCCGCGATTTGTTGCCCTGCTTGCAACCGAAATAACTCTGTAGCTTGAGGTGCTCTATAACCTATTGAATAAGTGGAGTAAATACTATGTTTATCACCAAGTAAATATTGGCTGCTTAACTGATATGCTGGTTCAGCAAATGTAACATTTTGATCTTTAGGTCGAGTGAATCTACATTTAGTGACATTAACATTGCAAATATCACCATCGGATAAATGATTTTTATAATTATACTTAGTTTGTTCTAATCGAACCCCTGCAGAGAGTGAGCCTTTCGATGACCAAGCCCAATTAAGTTGGCTGTATAAGGCTAAAATCTTTGCATCTACGGTGTAATTATAATGAACTCCAGTGGGGGTTGTAGGTGAAAAGTCTGCAGCTTGGGTTTCTGTTAAGTCGCCTGCTGTAAGATCTATATCTGCACCTAAATGCCATTGCGCATCGCCAAATTTTTTTACCATATTTGTTTTTAACCCAAGTCCCAGTTGATCATTTTCTTCTAATGGTTTCCAAGGCAAATAATGTTGCAAAAAGGCCATATCGGTCCAACGAACATATGGAGTAATACTGTAGTTTGTATTTTGATCAACCTGTATATCTACTTTGCTATATGCTCGCACCGATTTACTGTCTCGAAACGCTTCTGGATTTGGATTAACTTGTCTTAAACTGTGATCTTTATAAGCTTCAAATCCGGCAACTAATCCTGCCGTTTCTTGATTTAAATTTGTAACAGCGATAACGCTTTTAACATCGAGTTTATGTGTTCGATATTGATGTATTGCCGTCGCTTTTTGTTGTTCATAACCACTGTCATTTTTATAACCACCATCTTGGCTAGTATTGCCAAAAAACATGATGGCGTGGTCATCCATTAAACGTGTTACGCTTATATGATTATTCAAATAATCGTGGGGACCAATGCCAATTCCTATGGAGTTTGTTGCTTGATCTATTGGATTAGGAGTAATGATGTTAATAACACCATGAACAGCATTTGTGCCAAATAAAGTACTTGATGGCCCTCGGAGTACCTCAATGCGTGCAGCTTGTTCACTATTCACATCAAATAACTGATTTGCATTACAAAAGCCTGGAGCTCGAACTGAAATACCATCTTGTGCTATGACAAATGCCCCACAGCCTCCTGCTCCCGTTAATACGGGGGAGCGGATCGCCGTTAAATGCTCTTGTCCATTTCCGCGGCTAATCCAACCGCCAGCTACGCGTGAAAAAGCTTGATTAATGTGTTCATGTTCAATAAAACCTAATTCTTCGGCATTGATTACCGCCAAATTACTTGCAACAGAGAGTAACGGACTCTCTGTTGCAGTAGCTGTTACTGTTATTTGTTCAATAGATTCATTTGAGGTGTTTGCTAATACAGCGCCATTAGCAAGTAGAAGCGAAAATGTAATTATTTTTAGTTTCACAGGTATTCCTAATCTTCATTTGCTCAAGGTTTTAAAATGATACTTATTGCGTACTAATAAATTGCCCAATATAATCAATAACTTGGTTTGTGTGATCTAAAAAGGGTGTATGACTGCTTGTATTGATTACTTTTATCTGTAGATTATCGACAAAACGAGGTATTTCTCGAAATGTGTCGTTAGAAAACGCTTTGTCATCTTTCGACCAAATTAATAAACTGGGAACAGTGACCCGGGCAGCTTTACTCGGCCAATAACTCTTTTCATTAATATCATCAAAATTAGGAATATTGGCTTTATACCAATTAATCGCTGCTTCTGCAGCACCTGCCTGACTCCATGCCGATAAGAATGCACGCTTAAATTCATCACTTAACACACCTTGTTCATGCAGTTTAGCCAGTGCCTCGCCCCACATTAATTCAGGTCCTTTAATATAAAAGTAGAGTTTTCCAACCCAACTTGTCATTTTACTGATATATCCAGATGCAGCCCTTTGTGAATCACTGTTTGACAGCATATTTAACATGACATTATATGGTGGTGCATTAATAACGATAAGTTTATCGACGAGTGCAGGATGTTGCTGAGCCACTGACCAAGCTAAAACGCCTCCCCAATCATGACCAATGATAATAACGGGTCTATCATCTGCTACATATTTAATTAATTCAACAACATCGCTCACTAAACACTCGATTTTATAATCATTTATTTCGGGTGGTTTTTCAGTAAAACCATAGCCTCGATTGTCTGGTGCAACTACATGAAATCGTTTGCTTAATGGTTTTAGTAATGGATCCCACGTTTCACCGAAATATGGAAAACCATGCAAGAGTATTATTACAGGGCCTGAACCTGACTCAACATAATGAAACCTAAGTCCATTTATCATTACAGTGTTTGATGAATAACCCAAATAGCTCTTTGGCTCGTTAACTTGTTGTAATGTCAGTGTGCCCTGATTGTTATCACAACCAGAAATACTCACAAAACCTGCTATCGAGATCAAAAAAGACAACATAATTGTTATTTTCATATTTCCTCTATGTATTAATTAAGTTCGAACAAATCAAATTACTAGTGAACACTTCGACATTAAAATGAAAAACAAAATTAAAAACAGGTTTAACACCTTTAAAACAATGACTAATCCACATTTATCGTGTTTTTAAATAGATGTTGAATCATATTTATAGCGCCAAACCATAAGTTTATCAAATAAAAATATTGACTACTGAACAATATGTCAATAAGTTATCAGTCATTAGTGACACATTGCGTAATAGCGCTGCTGGTTTGTCAATTAACGCCGTATCTTGATTAAATAAACATTACAACAAGGGATGCACTTACGTATGACTACATATATAAAAAAAATAAAAATCATTGGTACAGTGATGGCTATACCATTTGCGTTATCGTCTATTGCGCAAGCAATTGCAGCTGAATCTAATGGGGCACAAAAAGAACAGACTGAAATTGAAGTCATTACTGTCACGTCTGAAAAACGGGTATCAACTCTGCAAGAAACGCCTATTGCAATTAGTGCATTTAATGCAAATGAATTAGCCCGCCAAGATATTGAAGAACCCAATGACATTCAATTTGCTATACCGAATGCAATGTTTACCGATCGCGGCACTTACAATATTCGCGGCGTGGGAAATAATGCAATTGGCGCATCAGCAGAATCTGGCACAGGGGTTCATGTTAATGGGATATATTTAACGGCTCCGTCAGCGTCAAATGAGTTTTATGATTTACAGACCATTGAAGTATTACGTGGCCCTCAAGGTACCTTATACGGGCGCAATACCACTGCGGGTGTAGTGAATATGATCACGCAACGCCCCACAGAAGATTTTGAAGCCAGCATTAACGTTGAGGTTGGTAATTACAACAGCCTTCGTACTGTTGGCATGGTCAATATCCCCATTAGCGACAATATTAAACAACGGTTTGCGTTTAACACCGTTAAACGAGATGGGTTTACCGAAAATATTGCCACGGGTAATGACATTGACGGTCGTGACCAATTCTCTGTTAGAAGTACAACAGCATTTCAGCTCAGTGATGCACTTGATGCCACTTTATTTGCGCAATATTATAAAGAAGATAGCAACCGCTCTAATCGACGAGGTGTGCGTTGTATCTCTGATCCCATCTTAGGTTGTGCCTCTGACAAAACTGGCTTTGAATTTGTTGATTCAGACTATTTAGACGGTAATCTTAAGGCTGCATTAGGTGCATCAGCCGCTATTGTTAGATCTGACTTTTTTAATACCAATCCAGATGGGTCAATAAAAATTAACCCTAATGACCCGCATAAAGTCAATCTTGATAATGACCCTATCGCTATAGCCGATGATTTGCTAGTCTCTTTCGAACTCAATTATGTCATTGATTCTGGTATATTTACCAGCGTAACTGCATATCATGATAGAGACAATGCTGGTCAACGAGATTACGATAATGCCAATGGGTCTAATGCTTTTTTGATCCCTGTTAATTACGTTTTCAATGATGATGTTGTATTACAAGGCACTCGCAATTACGAAGCGGTACAAGTGCTAGAGGCGACATCAAAGCAATATAGCCAAGAGTTTCGTTTCGTGTCTGATTTAGATGCTAATTTCAACTACACGGCTGGGGTCTATTGGTTAAATTATGAATCAGACTCAAGAGTCGCCACCTTCGTCCCTTATCTTAGTTTATTAGCTTCGGCACTGCGTCTTCCAAATGAATTCCATGAGTTTGACACTCGCACGCCTGAACTTGATACAAGCTCATGGGCGATTTTTGGTGAAACCTACTTTGATTTAACCGAAAAGCTTAAATTAACAACGGGTATTCGCTATTCAAATGAAGAGAAGAGTCAGTCAACACAAACCGTGTCTCCGTTAAGTTTTTTACAACCAGGCTTCGATCCAACCGCATTTGAGTATTTAGAAAATGACTGGCAAGAAACCACCGGAAAAATTGGCTTAAGCTACGACGCTGATATCAGCTTTACTGATGACACACTATTTTTTGGTACATTAGCCCGCGGTTACAAAGCTGGCGGCTTAAACCCAGGTGGTGCAAGCAAAAAAGCATTTGACGCTGAATATATTAATTCTATTGAGTTTGGTACCAAAAACACCATGCTTGATCGCCGCTTACAAGCTAACGTCACCGTGTTTTACTATGATTACTCAGACATTCAACTGGGTGCATTAGAGCAAGGTGGAACCGGCGCAGCGATTACAGATAACACAGATGCAAAAGTATCTGGTGCTGAGTTTGAATTTGTCGCAATGCCAATTGCCGATTTAATGTTTAATTTGAATGTGGCATTACTTGATTCAGAAATCACCGGCACATTCTCAACACCAGACGGTAGCTTAGGTCGCACGGCAATAGCGCCAGATGTTAAAGGTAATTCTTTGCCTTATGCACCAGAATCTTCAATTCAATTCGGCGTGCAGTACACTCACGGGATTTTCAACGATTTAGAAATTACCTACCTTGCACAAACATACTGGCAGGACGATTTCTATGCCCGCGTATACAACACGTCTACAGATAACATTGACAGCTGGAACCAGACTGATTTTACCGTATCAATTTCAGACACTTACAAACTATGGGAAGTTGAAGCGTTTGTGAAGAATGTCAGCAATAACGACTCAGTCACAGGCTTATCTGTAGAAAACTCATTAACGGGTAGATTCCGCTTACCCGCTATTTTAGACCCGATTCAATATGGGGTGAGATTTCAGTACCGTTTTGAATAATAAAAACTGACGCAATGGATATTACAGTAAATAGTATCGCCCTCTGTTAAATGTTGGCGTTACTACTTATCTAGATTTTTTAATTTTTTCAGATAGAAGATACACAATATGAATTTAAATTTAAACGGTAAACGCGCGATCGTAACGGGTGGAAGCAGAGGCATTGGTAAAGCAGTTATTGATAACTTTGTCGCTGAAAACATGCAAGTTGCCACTTGTGCTAGAGGCTTAGCTTCTTTAGAAAAAAGCTTAACAGAATGGAATAAAGCGGGTACTTGCGTAACAGGTCAGTCAGTTGATGTTACTGACGAACAGGCATACGCAAATTGGTTTGAGCAGTCGGTTCAGCAACTTGGCGGATTAGACATACTCGTCAGTAACGTAACAACCCGTATTGAATCTAAAGGGATAGAGCGCTGGAAAGACACCTTTGAAGTTGATTTATTACAACATATTCGTGCAACTGAATTAGCACTGCCCTACTTAAAAAAAGGAAACCAACCTGCCATTGTTTATGTGGCCTCTATTGCCTCGGTGATGACAGCTAATATGCCAAGCGAAGTTGAATACGGCACGATGAAAGCCGCGTTAGTGTCTTACGCCACTCAGCTAGCAAATCAATTAGGTCAATTCAATATTAGAGTCAATTTAGTCTCGCCTGGTCCCATACATCACGAACAAGGGTTTTGGGAAATGGTTAAACAAAAACAGCCTGATTTATATCAACGTGCATGTGCTGTGTCGGTCTTTAATCGTATGGGTACACCAACCGAAGTAGCTAACGCGATCACTTTTTTATCAAGCCCAGCAGCATCAAATATTACTGCGGTAAACTTACGAGTTGATGGTGGAGCAATTAAAACGGTGAACTACTGATCCTTAATTACGTCGCCACAAATACGGTGTTAAAAACTCGCTATTGACACTTTAACCAGTAATAAGGCGTAATATATTATTCCCCCCCCTTATTAAGGCATAATCTGTGTTTAATGGGGGTATATTGAACAAGAGAGGAAAAATCGTGCGTACTATAAAAATTATTGTGGGTTTAATCATATTTCTGTTGTTAACCGTACTCAGCGGTTACTACTGGTTGACTCAACCACCGGTACAAGCCAGTAATCCTGTTATTACCGGTGTTCATTATGTAGGCATGACAGTAAGCAATCTTGAACGAGCTTCTACTTTGTATCAGCAAGCAATGGACCTTAAAATCGCTCACCAAGACACGATTGATAATAGCCCGGTAATTAATACGCTTACGGGTAGAGAGAATACTCAACTTAACACTCAATTAATGGCCAGTGTGAACGCCCAATTACGTTTTATGGATTTTGGCACAACTTCACATTCAGCACACTCACATAAATTTGTCGACGCAAATGGCCCTGGAATTGCTCATGTCTGTTTTCAAGTAAATGAAACAACTAAGGCTTATGATAAATTCTTAGCTGCTGGTGCGACGCATATCGGCGCCGCCGAAATGATACAAATTAACCCTAAAAATCCTGTTTATTACGCATATGCGAGGGATCACGACAACATCATGGTTGAAATTGAGCATGTTGATGTTGCGGCACTGAATTTACCCACTCCACCGAGTAATGAATACCGTATTAGACACATCTCGTTAGCAACCACAGATATGGAGCGTGCAGTTAAATTTTACTCCCACTTGTTAGAGACTCAAAACCCTCGACGAGCAGGCCGATTGATTGCGCTAAAAGGTGAGAAAGTCGATAAAGTTTCAGGCTTTGACAAAACTGAATTAGAAATGGCTTGGTTTCAAGTTCGTAATTTAGAACTCGAGATTATTCAATACCACAACCCAGCTCCGACCTCTTCAGACACACCACGTCCTATTGACGCACTTGGATATAATATGATTGTTTTTGATGTCGTTAACCTCGCTAAAGCAAAAGAGAAACTGCTTGAAGCAGGCGGAACAATTGTGTCTGAGAATCAGCCATTAGATGGTAATGACATTTTATTTGGTCGTGATGTAGACGGTAATTTATTGGGTTTCCAATCCTTACCCACAGACTCTATTTTTTCAGCTAAACAATTTGCAAATAATGGTACTTAAATAACCTCAACCAATTTAATACCAAAGACCCTGTAAAAGTATTGTCGGAGAATTAGCTCATTATGCTAGCAAGAATTATTAACTGGTTTGTCATCATTGTATTCATAGTCATCGGACTATGTTTAACCTTGGGTGGCGGTTATCTGGGCTACCTTGGTGGCAGTTTTTATTATGTGATCACGGGCATAAGTTTGATTGTCATTGCTTACTTAATGATAAAACACAATCCCAATGCAGCAAAATTTTACGGCCTAATGCTGCTGATATCATTATGTTGGTCAGTGTATGAATCACACTTATACTTATTAGCGTTACTTCCCCGTTTAGCCACATGGTTAGGCTTAGGTTTATGGTTTATTACACCTTGGTATCGCTCTACATTAATCCAAACCGAAACAACTTATCGCCATCGCTGGATAGCATTGCCTAGCATAGCAACAATCTTATTATTAACCGTAGCATCGCTGCAAGGTTATGAGCAAAATGGTACAGGTACCGTTCGCGATATAGCCAAAAGTGAGCCAATAACTGACTGGCGTCAATACGGTAATACCGATGGCGGCACTCGCTTTGCTGAATTAGATCAAATCAACAAAGACACAGTAAGTGGGCTTAAAGAAGTATGGCGCTACCGCACCGGTGTTTCCGAAGATTTTAAAATGACCCCGCTGCAAGTGGGCAATACTTTATACATTTGTGGTGCTCAAAATGTCTTGATGGCAGTTGATAGTGACACGGGTACAGAGTTATGGCGTTATGACCCTAAAGCGGTTGTGCCTGATGCACATCAATACGCACGTACGTGCCGCGGGATAAGCTATTACGAATCCCCTCCAGATTATCAAGGCCAATGCCCAACTAAAATTGTTACGGGTACGGTTGATGCTAGATTATTAACCGTCAATGCCAAAACTGGTGAGTTATGTACTGATTTCGGTGATAACGGCATTGTCGATCTCCGCCAAGGTTTAGGTGAGCATTTAGCAAAACAATACTATGTTACTTCACCAGTATTGGTTGCCGATGATGTGTTTGTGGTGGGCGGGCTTGTTTTAGACTCACAAGATCTTGGTTTACCATCGGGTGTAGTTCGTGCCTATCATGCTGATACGGGTAAGTTTGCCTGGGCATGGGATTTAGGTAATCCAGGTTATTATGGCGAACCTAAAGCTGGCGAAACATTCACGCCTGGTACACCCAATGTATGGTCGATAATGAGTTACGATGCTGAATTAGATCTCATTTATGCGCCGACAGGTAATGCCAATCCAGACTACTTTGGTGGTGCTCGACGTGATTTTGATGACGAATGGTCATCGTCAGTTGTGGCATTAAAAGGCGCAACAGGCGAGCCTAAATGGAAGTTTCAAACGGTTCATCATGATATTTGGGATTACGATGTTCCGGCTCAACCTGTATTGGTTAACGTAGAACGTGAAGGTGAAATGGTACCTTCTGTCGCCGTACCCACTAAAACAGGAGAGATATTTCTGTTAGATCGACGAGATGGCACTCCGGTTCATCCCATCGAAGAAAAGCCAGTACCACAAAACCCTGTGATTGATGAATACTTATCTGCCACACAACCGTCATCGCCATTACCTAACTTTCATCCGCATCGTTTTGAAAAAGACATGTGGGGTTTAACACCTGTAGATCAACTAGTCTGCCGCATAATGTATAAACGAATGCGCTATGACGGACTATTTACTCCGCCGACGCCAGAAGGCACATTGGCTGCACCGGGGAATTTTGGTGGCTTTAATTGGGGCAGTGTTTCAGTAGACGCAGACAATGGTATTTTAATTGCCGCTCCGATGTTGCTTGCACATACCCTTATTGCCGTATCACCAGAACGAGTTGCTGAAGCGGGTCCTAGAGCTGCATTATTATTGGGTGAAGAGCATCCTGCTGTAAGAATGGATATTAATGCGCCTATGCCAGTAAGCCGTGAACCAGATCCGACTGATCCCTATGATTATGCTCGTATTAAATATTACGGATTAATCTTACCCTTTATGTCAATCATCGGTTCACAAGTGCCTTGCTTTGAACCTCCTTGGTCATTGATTGCTGCGATAGATCTTAATACAAAAGAGCTGCTTTGGAGTCGACCATTAGGCAGTATGAAAGATTCAGGACCATTTGGAATACGTTCTGGCTTACCTTTTGATGTTGGTACTGCTGTACGCGCTGGTACACTAACAACACGTGGCGGACTGACTTTTATTAGTTCGACGATGGACAGTACTGTACGTGCTTATGATATACGTACTGGTGAACTGAAATGGTCTGACGCGTTACCGGGCAATGGTCAAGCAACACCAATGTCTTACTTGTCGAACAAAAACGGTAAGCAGTATTTAATTGTGACTGTACCAAACCCAAGCTGGCGTTACCCGCGAGATCCTAAATCCAATACCTACTCTGATTCTCAAAGTGTGGTAGACGGTAAAGGCGGTTATGTTATTGCTTATGCTTTAGAAGATTAAGTACCATCACAGTAATAGAAAAAGCCGAATCATCATCGATTCGGCTTTTTTTATTTAAAAACTAACGCAGTCATTTTTATATTTGTACTGGTTTTTTCTTGATAAGCTTAAATGAGGTTTTATAGCTTTTTGCTAATGCTTCTATACTGCCAATAATCATCGCAACGGTAATGTCTTCAATCGTTTGGCGTGGCACATTGTTTTTAATCAAATAATGTCCCGCAGCCGCTGGCATACCAAAAGAGATATCGACTGCCGGCAAAGCTATCTCCATATCAATATCAAAATGATCCCGTACAATTTTGGCTAAATGCCGTACGGCGGTGTCTCGACTAAACTCAGTAGGATCGCTTATATCTGTCAAGTTTGGTTCAGCGGTTAATCTATCTAGGATCAGTCCACGTTCTTCCATATAGGTTAAATAAGCGGTTGTGACTCGACGTACTAATTGTTCAAATGTTTCAGCACTTTGAGCTGCCTGGTCTTGTAAAGCTCTTAAACGTTCGTATTCTCTTTTAAGTAACGTCTGAAGCATTTCTTTAATAGTAGGAAAATAGGAATAAACCAGCGATTTACTTATTCCAGCCTCTTTGCCTATACGATCCATACTTAACGATGATACGCCTTCAGTTGCAACAATATCAGCTACTCTATCTAGAATTAAATCTTTTCTAACATCAGGAGCAAGTCGAGTTCTTTTTTTCTTTACTGTAGCCATACTGTAGACGGGACCTTTATGCTGCTAATTCATGAATGGGCTGGATTAAATAGAAAGTTCATCATTCGCTTTAGAAAATCAGTATAACTATTTTCAGCGTGTTGTTACTACATTTGAAGAAGTATAAGCGTCAAATAATTCATGTTATCTAAAAGATATACTTCGTTTATATCATTTGAATAATGTGTCATATTTACATTGTTTGCACAGGAGGATTACTTTAAAACTTATATTTTATAGATACTTGCGAAAGTGTGAATGCCACGTCAAGTTGAGAACAGCTTTTGATAAATAAGTTATCGATATAAATGCAAAAGACGCTTAATCAACAGATTAAACGCCTTTTAGTCTCTCTTGTTTTAACTCAAATTAATATCTTAATAATAGAAGCTAATTTGAGCCAAAGTCTGAACTGGTGGCGTTACTCACAGAACGAGGCACAGTTAAATCAATAGGCTTTACGTTGGTAGGTTGCGCCATTTTACGAATTTGCATCACAATGCCCATTTGTGGGTGGTCAAAATAATGTAACTCGCCACTTTTTACTCGGCGGTTTTGAATTAACGGAATACTTTGCAGGTAAGGGGCTAATTGCTTTTTACCATCAATATCTAATGCAGCGTATTCGTTAAACGCAGCAGGAGTCGATTCAATCATTTTTTGGGTTGGTTTACGCAACGCCAAATTATTTTCGATGTACAGGTAATGGCTTAGGTAAATGTTAATTGAGCCATCTAATTCCCACACAGGGCTGATTTTCGGTGCATCATAAAACCCACCCAATGCACTGTAATCACCTGCAGGCATGCTGTTACTGCTGTCTGCGGGTTTATTCACGCTTAAGCCGTGGTAATCAAAAGTTTTAGAGAAATCTTTACCACCAAAAATACGCACCGGTTTTGCCGCTCGACGAGACTGCATATTTTGCTGCCAGGTTAAGTGCACTAAACCTTTAACATAGGGTTCACGACTGATGGTGCGAATAATATCGCTAAATTGCCCTTGGCTTTGTGCCAGCAATAATGGACCTTGACCTAAGTAAGCCGATTGTGGGCTACTTGCACCAATATTAAAAGGCACCTGGCTTGGGTGAGTGGCAATATTATTACTCACTTTAGGGTCGTTGCAGTTGCTGGTGTCACTGGCCCAGTCGGTAGACGAACAACCATTGAGTCCCACAGCAACGCCAGTGATGTCGGTGCTGATCACCGGAGTGATAATATCGACAGTATTATTGGCTAATTTGGGTGGTGATGCATCGAGCCATTTTTCAACTGATGGATGTTGGCGTTCAAATACAAATACTTCTACTTCAAACCATGATTCTGCATGGGCTGAAAAGCTGTGGGATAGCGCTGTGATAGCGGCGATAGACATCGCAAATTTACGAAGCACTATTTGTCTCCAGTTTGGTGTTTAGCGAACTGTTCAAGCAAGGTATTGACTAATTCAAGACGCTCTTTGCTTGTTTCAGCAGGAATGGTGAACTTTAACTTATTTGGCCCGTCCATTCGATAGATTTGTGGCTGGTTTTGCAACAAACCAATAATAAACATTGGATCAACGCAGTTTTCAGGGCCAAATTCAACGCTACCACCTTTGGCATGCATTTCAATTTTAACGATTCCCAGTGCGGTTGCTTGATGTTTAAACAAGGTAATGGCCATTAAATTACGCGTTGGCTGCGGCAACATGCCAAAACGGTCAATAAATTCGACTTTAAGCTCGTCGAGCATATTATCGTTTTCGCAATTGGCGATACGTTTATAAAGTGACAAGCGCATATTGACGTCGCTGACATAATCTTCAGGCAGCAAAGCAGGGATACGTAAATCGATTTCCGCTTTGGCGCTCATCATGTAGGCAAGTGAGGGCTCTTTACCTTCTTTTAATGCTTTAACTGCAGACTCGAGCATTTCCATGTACAAGCTAAAACCAATTTTAGAAATATGACCGCTTTGCTCATCACCTAATAATTCACCTGCGCCGCGAATTTCTAAATCTTGGGTGGCAAGCATAAAGCCTGCGCCAAGGTCTTCTAATGCGCCAATGGCTTCAAGACGTTTACGGGCATCGGGTGTCATGCGTTTTGGATGCGGCGTCATCATGTAAGCATAAGCTTGATGATGCGAGCGCCCCACACGACCACGTAATTGGTGTAACTGGGCTAAACCAAACATATCGGCACGGTCGATAATAATGGTGTTGGCACTGGGTACGTCGATACCCGTTTCGATAATAGTGGTACACACCAACACGTTAAAGCGCTGGTGATAAAAGTCTGACATCACTTTTTCAAGATCGCGTTCGCGCATTTGCCCATGGGCCGTCACTACACGAGCTTCGGGTAATAAGTCGCGTATGTCTTGTGCTGTCTTTTCAATGGTTTCGACATTGTTGTGTAAATAATATACCTGACCGCCGCGTAATATCTCACGTAAAATGGCTTCGCGCGCAGTGGCTTTGTCGTATTCGCGCACAAAGGTTTTTACCGCTAAACGTTTTGCGGGTGGCGTGGCGATAATCGACAAATCACGCATGCCAGACATGGCCATGTTAAGTGTGCGTGGAATGGGTGTGGCGGTAAGGGTTAAAATATCCACATTGGCTCGCAATGCTTTAATCTTTTCTTTTTGACGCACACCAAAACGGTGTTCTTCATCGATAATCAACAAACCTAAATTGTTAAAGTCGGCTTCTGCTGACAATAGTTTATGAGTACCAATAACAATATCGACTTTACCTTCAGACAGTTGCTCTACGACACTTTTTTGCTCTTTGGTGGTTCTAAAACGCGACATCACTTCGATGACGATAGGCCAGTCTGCAAAACGGTCTTTAAAGTTTTCGTAATGTTGTTGCGCCAATAGGGTGGTCGGCACCAATACAATCACTTGCTTACCTGCATTTACGGCGACAAACGCCGCGCGCATGGCGACTTCGGTTTTACCAAAGCCCACATCACCACACACCAGACGGTCCATAGCCAGCGGGGCTTGTAAGTCTGCCAGTACGGCATGAATCGCTGTTTCTTGGTCGACGGTTTCTTCAAAAGGGAACCCCTGGCTGAATTGCGCATATTCTTGCTCATCAATGGCCATGGCTTCACCTGGGCGAGCTTGACGACGGGCGTACACATCTAATAACTCTGCCGCAACGTCTCTAATACGCTCAATGGCTTTGCGTTTTGCTTTTGCCCAGGTTTCATTTCCCAGTTTGTTTAAATGGGCGTCACCGTCGCCACTGGCATTAAAGCGACTGATCAAGTGCAGTGATGACACTGGCACATAGAGTTTATCGCCGCCTGAATATTCTAGCTTTAAGTATTCGGCGACTAAGCCACCGGTATCAAGTGTTTCAAGACCTTGATAAAGCGCCACACCGTGTTCTAAATGCACAATAGGCTGACCGACTTTTAGCTCGGCTAAGTTTTTAACTAAGACATCTGAACTGACTTGTTTCTGCTTTTCGCGGCGACGTTGCTGTGAAATTCGTTGGCCGAACAGCTCTGTTTCACAAATAACGCTTACCATACCTCTTGGTGTGTCTGTTAATACACAACCACGGCTGAGCGGCGATACCATTAAGCCGATGGCATCTTTGGCTGCGAGGTAGTCATTTAAATGATCGAACAGCTTGGGTTTAATGCCAATTTTGGCAAACAGTTCAAGTAAGGCTTCGCGGCGACCTTCGGATTCGGCGCTAAACAATAATTGCGACTGTGTCGCGCTGTACTCTTGCAGCGCAATTAAAGGCTGCTTGAGTTTGTGGTTGGCATTAATGTCGGGCAGTTTTTCAACATTGGCCATAATGGCGTGTGCTGGTAAATCGATTTGCGCTAGAGGCTGACCGGCATTGTCGGTGTCGTTAGCATGGATTTGCTGAATAACTTGCGTGCGCGATAACGGTTTGAATGCGGCAAATAATTCATCTTGCAATAAATACAATTCTTGCGGCGCCAGCAGCGGCCTTAATGGGTCAATGCGTCTGTCTTCATAACGCACCGCCACTTCGTGTAAATGATTTTTACTGGCTTTATCGATATCACCTAGGGTAATTAATTGACTGTCGTTAGGTAAATAGTCAAATAGTGTTGCGGTTTCATCAAAAAACAGCGGTAGGTAGTTTTCAATGCCAGCGGGCATCAAATTGCGGCTAACCAATTGATAAACAGACTCTGCTTCTTTTGATATCACTTCAAAGCGTCGACGATAGCGCTGTCTAAAGCCTTCAATAGCGTGGCTGTCTGTTGGGAATTCTTTTGCTGGCAACATGCGAATGGCATCGCGCGCCATGCCAGAACGTTGGGTGTCGACATCAAAAAATCGAATCGATTCGACTTCATCATCAAATAATTCAATGCGCAGTGGTTGGCGAGAGCCAGTAGGGAAAATATCAATGATAGAACCGCGGATCGCAAACTCACCGTGCTCATACACTTGGTCTACTAAGTGATAGCCTGTGTCGGTAAGATGTTGTCTTGCTTGTTGCAAACTGTATGTGTCGCCTTTATTGAGCACCATGACATTGGCGGTCATAAATGATTTTGGCGGCAGGCGCACCATTAAGGTATTAACTGGAACAATAACCACGTTGTGCTGGCTTTGACTAATATTGGCGAGGGTTTCGAGTCGCTGAGAAATCAAATCTTGATGTGGTGAAAAACTGTCGTAAGGCAGGGTTTCACGGTCGGGAAATAAGCACACATTAACTTGGCTGTGTTGCAATAAATAGCTTAGCTCTACCTCAAGCGACAACGCACTTGGGGTGTCGTGGGTGACCACTAGGCTGGTACCAGAATGTTGCTGAATTAACTTGGCTAAGGTGATGGCTTGAGATACCCCACCTAATGTTGCCAAAGTTTGCATTTGTTGGCCTTTTTTTACACTCGGCGGCGTGAGTACACTAAATTGTTTCATTAAAATCTTTTTCAGTTCCGTTTGCTGTCAATTTGTATTGAAACGCCATTATGTTTACGCGGTTGTTAGCGTCGTTGCTTATCAATATTCTGTTTACGTTTTTTAAGCATTTTTTGTTGCACGCCTAAGCTGGCTTTAACAAGTTGTTCAATATCATCTTCAAGAATTTGACTAAACTCAAGTTCAGCATGCCATTGTGGTGTGCTGTCTTGATCTTCTCGGTCATCTTGGTTAATAGGCGAACACTGTGTGACCTGGCAAATGCATAATAAGGCGACCACTTCTGTGTGCAAATAAATATGGGTTTTATAATAATCTCCCACGTTTAGTGCAAACGTACTGGTGATGCTGATGCCACTACCGCCGAATTGATTACCTTTAACGTGCTGACCTTCTTGCACTTCTTTTTCAAGGACATGTTGCAATACTAAATCGACCTTGCGAGATTGCAACTTTAAAAAATCCACTACCGCTTTGGCGTCATTATCTAAATTACGTAATTGTAAAAGGCAACTGGCTTCGAGGGTTTTGACTTCAGTCAATAACCTTAAGCCCACCGATTGCATGTCTTTTAGCTCATCTTCACTTGGTAAACCTTGGCTTGCATCCCACGGCGACAAGTAAGCGTTAAAGTTATGAGGCACACTAAAATAAGAATTGCTGTCAGGTATCAAGGTTTGCCTCTTTATTTATCGCACTAATAGCCCTATTATCGTGCCCAACTTAATGATTTAGCAAGTCATACACAATGGCTTGTTGTTTTCATCTTCTAAATTAGCTTGATTGTCAGACTAATACGCTGTGATTAGCGCATAGGATTAGTATTTTTTTATGAATTTCGGATTTTCGTTTTTTATCGGCTACCGTTACTGGCGTGCCCGAAAAGCCAATGCTTTTGCCTCATTTATTACCTTTTTTGCTGTTTCGGGTATTTTTTTGGGTGTAGCAGCATTAATTGTGGTCAGCTCGGTAATGAATGGCCTCGAAGGCCAATTAAAAAACCGTATCCTGGGTGCTGTGCCGCAATTAACCTTAATCAGCGAGCCAGGCTTTACTGATTGGCAGCCGCTGAGCCAGCGTGTGTTGGCTGAAGATGGATTAAGCTCTAGCATCCGAGGCATGGTGCCAAGCACGACCACACAGGCGATGATCCAATCGAGCAAAAACATCAGTGCGGTACAAGTGTATGGCGTGTATCCACAGCTTGAGCAAACATTGTCGAGCATTGCCTCGCATACCTATTCAAATGCCTTTGAGCAACTTACTGCGGGTGATTACCATATTGTCCTTGGCAGCGAGTTAGCGCGAAAGCTTGATGTGAATACCGGCGATAGAATTCGATTGCTCAGTGGCGATGGTGTGGTGTATTCCCCTATGGGCCCGGTGCCGAGCCAGCGTAAATTTACTGTGGCGGGCGTATTTGAAATGGGCTCACAGGTTGATGGCAGTGTGGCGTATGTGCATTATCAAGATGCGCGCAAGTTGATGCGTCAAAACAGCCAACAAATAAATGAGTTACGGGTGTATTTGTCCGACCCTTTTACGGCTCCGCAAATGGCCTCAAAAATGGTGAATGCCTTTGCCAAGCAAGGCGTTGAGATTAAAACCAGTGATTGGCGTCAAGACTATGGTCATTTATTTTCTGCTGTGAAGATGGAAAAGAACATGATGTCGTTAATGCTGAGTTTAATTGTGGCCGTTGCCGCATTTAACATGGTGTCGGCACTCGTGATGATGGTGGTGGATAAAACCACTGACGTTGCCGTGCTTAAAACCCAGGGCGTGACCACATCATCTGTGATGGCTATCTTTATTGTGCAAGGCCTGTTAAATGCATTACTGGGTTTAGTTTTAGGCACGATAGTCGGCATAGGCTTAACCCTTAATTTAAACAGTATATTGTCGGCGCTCGGCATTGCCATTTTAGGGGCAGGGCAAACCTTGCCGGTTGCCTTGTCAGTCACCCAATTGAGTTTCATCATTGTTGGCTCGCTATTAATTACCTTACTTGCCACTCTTTACCCTGCGCTGTCGGCTGCAAGGGTTCAACCCGCTTCTGCTTTGAGATACGAATAATGAGTCAAACACACACAGCGTTATTACAAGTTAACCACGTTAGTAAGCAATACCATGATGGCGAAGTCACGACTCATGTGTTGTCTGGCGTTGACTTAACGGTTTATAAAGGCGAGCAATTAGCCATTGTGGGGAGTTCTGGCTCAGGTAAAAGTACCTTGTTGCACATAATGGGCACCTTAGACACCCCGACAGCGGGCTCTGTGCTGCTTGACGGCGAAGACTTGTATAGCATGTCTGCCATGAGACAAGCTCAGGTGCGTAATCAAGATTTAGGCTTTATTTACCAGTTTCATCATTTGTTGCCCGAGTTTACCGCATTAGAAAACGTGGCAATGCCGGCATTTATTCAAGGCAGAGATAAAAAGCAAACCTTAGCCGATGCGCAAAAATTACTTGAGCGTGTGGGGCTTGGGCATCGTCTAAACCATATTCCGGCGCAATTATCAGGTGGCGAGCGTCAACGAGTAGCGATTGCTCGGGCGTTAATTAACAAACCTAAATTGGTACTGGCCGATGAACCCACTGGTAACCTTGATGCCAGCAGTGCCGATAATGTCTATGCGATGATCCGTGAATTGGCTCAGCAGTTTGATACCGCATTTGTTGTGGTGACGCACGACCATAAACTCGCCGCTAAAATGGACCGTCAATTAACCATGAAAGATGGTGTGTTACAAACCGTAGCTAACACAACAGGGCAAGCCGAATGAGTAAGTGGTTACCGTTAACAATAGGTTGGCGCTTTTTTCGTGCTAAACAATCCAATAGCTTTATTGGGTTTATTTCGTTTGCCTCAACGGCGGGTATCGCATTGGGTGTGGGCGTGTTGATTTTATTGCTGTCGACCATGAACGGCTTTGAAAAAGAGTTACAACAACGGTTATTGGGCGTAGCGTCTCATGGTGAGCTAGTGGGTGTTAATGAGCCGATAGCCGATTGGAAAGTGATTGCAGACAGTGCGCAACACTTAACACAAATTACCGGTGTGGCGCCGTTTATTCGCTTGCAAGGTTTAGTGCAAAAACCGGGAGGCTTTCAAGGCCTTGTGGTCAGCGGGATTGATATTAATCACGAAGCTGATGTGTCGACTATTAATCAATATATGTCTGCTGCAGCGTGGCAATCTTTGCAAGGTAATCAAAATAATATCGTTTTAGGACGCAGTTTACTCGATAAGCTACAGCTCAAAGTCGGCGATACCGTCGCGATGTTCACCCCTGATGCCAATAATAGCCAATTGACCTCGGCCAAAAGCCATCGTTTTGTGGTATCGGGTGTTTACAATGTGGGCGGCGAAATTGAATCAACCCAAGCTTTTGTGCCCATTGAATATTTAGCCGAAGTTTTAGGGTTAGGTACTGGTGTTAGTGGGGTGCGTATACAAGTCGCTAATGTGCTGAATGCCGCTTCAGTCACACGTGATTTAGGCTTTGCTCAGGAGCAATATTTATACATTAATGATTGGACCCGCTCGCAAGGGCACGTTTATCAAGATATTCAATTAGTGCGCTTAGTGATGTATTTAGTCTTGGCGCTGGTGATTGCAGTGGCATGTTTTAATATTGTCTCGACATTGGTGATGGCCGTGCGCGACAAAGCCTCAGAAATTGCTATTTTAATGACTATGGGTATCAGTCGCGGTGCGATAATGACCATTTTTATGCTGCAAGGGGCGTTAAATGGCATCATGGGTTGCACGATTGGTGGCATCTTAGGGGTGATTTTTGCGTATAACTTAAGTGCTATTGCTCAGGGGCTTGAACAGCTTTTTGGCTTTCAGTTGTTGGCATCTGATATCTATTTTATTGACTTTTTACCGTCTGAATTACATAGCCAAGATGTGGTTGTTGTCATCATAATGGGCTTGGTAATGAGTTTGCTCGCCACGATTTACCCAGCCTGGAAAGCAACTAAGATTGCTCCTGCAACGGCATTAGCGGGTCGTTAAGGTGTGCAGGTAGTTTGATGGCATGTAATCAATGTACTGACTCAATATTTAAACAAAAGATTGGCCGCTGTAAGCGCTGTATGCTGCAACTCACGGTATTGAGCTTACTGACCTGGCCAATGTGGTGGTATTACTTTATTGATACGCCTAAAACCGTTGAATCTATAGCACTCTTATTTTTTGCCATTAGTTTTAGTGGGTTGTTGGTTTTGCATTTATTGGTTTGGCTTTATCGCCGTATAATGTTTAATGAGTGAGTGACTAGCCTTGAGCGCACTCGATCATGTTACTAATAATGAATAACCGTTTCTCTATCATTGTATGAGTAAGTTAACACTGAGGATGGCTTGTGTCTGAGAATATAAAAGAGCCGCTGTTTAATTTATTACACAGCATGAAGCGTTCGTTACGCCAGGCAATGGATAGTAATGATTTAGGCATCACACCGCTACATATGCGGGTGCTTAAAATAATATCGTTTAACAATAAGCAGGTGACTGCTAACGATATTGTTCAGAAAACCCTACTCGATAAAGCTCAGTTGGCGAGACTGATTAAAGAATTAATCAGCTTGGATTATGTGTTTAAGTTAGACAATCCGACAGATAAACGCAGCTATTTTTTAGGCATCAGCCCAAGTGGAAGCGAAGTGGTGAAACGGTTAACGGTTACCGAGGATCGTGTTAATGAGATAATGAAAACAGGCTTAACCGAACAAGAAATTGCTGATTTTGCGCGGTTAGCAAAACAAATGGCGCATAATTTAAATCATCAAGACTGACATCTCTGCAACCGCGGATAACCCATTTACAAAACAAAAGGCCACAATATTCATTGTGGCCTTTTTTGATCTACTGAGCTTGTGTCACAGATCCGTATTACTCGCCTTTACGCTTTTGCCATTTAAACAAAATTGAATAACGCCACATGCTTTTTATCACCACAAAACCGATCAGCGCAGAAATAATGGCTAATGCTAAGCAGCCAACCAAAAAAGGTGGACCGATAGTCGACACTGAGGCTTCAATCCACGCCCATGTGGCTTCAAATTGAAATGCTTGTGCTTTATGGCCAAGGATTTTAGTCCCTAACAAATACGCGCCATAAAACATAATGGGCATAGTTAATGGGTTCGTGATCCACACAAGAGCAACTGCGACGGGTAAGTTAACATTAAATAAAATGGCAAAACCGGCTGCCACGACCATTTGAAATGGCATGGGGATCCAAGCCACAAACAAGCCTACAGCAAACGCACCAGGTGCTGATTTTCGGTTTAGAGCCCATAAATTTGGCTTGTGTAATAATTTGCCAAACATCCGTAAATACTTATGTTCACGGAGTGTTTCTGGTTTTGGCATAAACCTTTGTATTAATTTTTTTGGCATATTCGTCGATTAATGTCTTAACTCATTCACTATGAATCGATTTATCTATGGCTTTTGTGCCTGTTCTTTATCAGCGATGTTATGGCCATCGCTGGCACCCATCTGGTGTTTGCCTATCTTGTGCTTACTGGTGTTGTTCTGCCTTAAAAAAGCGTCCTTTTTAGCAGGATGCTTTTTCGCCATTCTGTGGCTCAGTGCGTTTTTTCAATGTCTTTATTTGCACCAAAATGCTGAAAAACCCCAACAAATTCAATTTACGGCGCAGATAGTAACACTTGTTAGTCAAAACAGCGACTGGATAAGTTTCGATGTGCGGGTTATGCCACCACGACAAGACCGATCGTTATTTGAAGCCATAGCGTTCTCTAATGTGCAGCGATATTACCGATTAACTTGGCAAAAGCCAGCGAAAGTTGAGCCTGGGCAAATTTGGCAATTTAGTGCTCGAATGAAAGGGATCAGCAGTATTCAAAACCAAGGAGGGTTTAACCAGCAAAAGCACTTCATTAGTCAGCATATTGTGGCAAAGGGACGGGTTAAGCAGGCTGCATTAATCAGCAGTGATACATCGGTTAGACAATATATTATGGATAGGACACTGCCTATCCTACAGGGCTTATCCCAAGGTGATATTTTACAAGCCCTCATATTTGGCGATAAACGTGCGCTCGATGAAACTCGATGGCAACAACTTAGGCAAACAGGTGCAGGGCATTTGGTGGCGATATCTGGCTTGCATTTATCTGTGGTCTTTGGCCTGTTTTATGGTGTATTGCTGTTCTGTTCCGCTGTATTGCCTGCGTCGCAACATGGTGGGAAAGTGCAAGTTATTATGCTCGCAGCAGCGCTGATTACCTTGGGTTATGGCTACTTATCGGGGTTTGGCATTGCAACTCAACGTGCGTTATTGATGATGTTATTGTTAGTTGTCTTTAGTGTCATTAAGCAATTTAGCCACAGTTGGGACCGATTGCTATACGCGCTATTTTTTGTATTACTGTTAGATCCCGTTGCCACCTTAGGAGCTGGTCTGTGGTTATCATTTTTAGCACTCGCTATTATTTTACTTGCCGTAAAACCGCAATCGTCCACAGCGCCATCAGCTTCAATACGCGCAGAAGTTACTGTGATCAATATCTGGCAACGGCTATTCATCAAGTGCCGTGAAGTAGGGGGTTACTTGTTGAATGCGGTTAAGACGCTGTGGTCTATCCAATGGCGTTTAGCATTGGGATTAGGTGGATTGCAGGCCATTTTATTTGGGATGGTGACGCCGCACAGCATTTGGTTAAATTTATTGTTTGTCCCCTGGTTTAGTGTGGTGGTTATTCCATTGACCATGTTGAGCTTTTGCTTGTGGTTATTGAGTTCGACCTTGTTAACTAGTCTCGGTGTTGAACAACACGTGATTGAGAATATAGGCACAACAATACTCAGGTTGGCAGATGTCAGCTTAGTGCCGTTTGTTGAACTATTGCAGTTTAGCGACCATTTACCTTTAGCACTGTTGCCTATTACAGAGCAGGTGCTTGCTGCGGTGTTGTTTATGTTGATAGGCCTGACATTGGTCTATCTGCGGCCTCATATTGGTGTTGATAAACGCCTTATTCGTTATTGCTTAATGATAATGTGCCTGCCTGTAGGGGTTCACTTACTGAGCTCGTTACAACGGCGTGATGAGCCCCATCATCAGTTTAATGATGTGTGGCAAATGCATGTGTTAGATGTCGCCCAAGGCATGGCGATTGTGTTGCAGCAGGGCAAGCATGGTTTTATTTACGATGCTGGTGCCGCTTTTGGTGAGTTTAGTTATGCTGATAGAGCGATACTGCCCTTTTTGACTTCTAGAGGTATCACGGATATTGATTACATTATTGTTAGTCATGATGATAACGATCATGTCGGCGGATTAAGGGTATTATCCAATGCATTTCCTGCCAGCCAATTGATTGCTGATTTTGACTTAGCAGGGCACACCAATAAACCGTTGAGCCAACGGTGTCGTGATAATCTGGTTTGGCACGGTTTGGATGTGCATTTTATAGATAATCAATTGCTTAATGGCAATGATAATAATAACTCTTGCGTGATGAGTGTGACCGATGGCAATACACGTGTTTTATTTACTGGGGATATAGAATCTCCACGCGAGCAATCGTTACTGCAAACTCAAACGGATGTTGAAGCCGATATTTTACTGGTTCCTCATCATGGTAGCCGAACATCTTCTACTCCCGCCTTTATTGATGCGGTTCGCCCTGATCTTGCAATTGTGACGGCAGGCTTTGCTAATCAATATGGCTTTCCTAAAAATGATGTTATGGCGCGCTATCAACAGCGGCATATCCGCACATTACAAACCGGACACGAAGGTCAAATTAGTATCACGTTTACAAAAAATGACTACAGAATAGCCACTTATCGACAACATTTAGCGCCATTTTGGTATAACCATTTGTTTAAATTTGGTGAGTCACTTAAAGCAGAGTAGAATATACTTATGTTTGCTAGTTAAGTATTGGATTCAATGTCAGCATCAACTTCTAATGAAAAAAATGAAATGTGGATCGTTTTTAAGCGCCTAATGACTTATGTCGCGCCAATGAAAACCATGTTTATTATGGCCGTGCTTGCGCTCCTCACCTATGGTGCAGTCGACGCCGCTTTTATTGCCTTTATTAAACCGTTTATTGACGAAGGTTTTAGCCAAACGCCAACTGTCGTAGCTGGGGTCGATGTGCCTACGCACGGTGGGTTTAATGCCGATAACGACATTATGTTTATGGCGCCGATTGTGGTGATTTTAATGTTCACGTTGCGCGGGGTGGCTAACTTTGTGTCTACCTATTGTGTGTCATTTATCAGTGCACAACTGATTATGGATATGCGTCAGCAAGTGTTTGAGCATTATTTACGGTTACCAGTAAGTTACATTGACCGTGAAAATAGTGGTAATTTAATCTCTCGCGTGACCTTTGATACAGAACAAATAGCTAGAGCATCTGGCAGCGCGCTTATTTCTATCGTGCGCGACAGCATGACTGCAGTGGGTATGCTGGCGATTATGTTTTATTACTCGTGGAAACTGTCACTGTGTATTTTAGTGATAGGACCCATTATCGGTATCGTGATAAGCGTGGTTAGTCGCCGCTTTCGTAAAGTCTCTAAGCAAATTCAATCAGCGATGGGCGGTGTTACCGCAACCACTGAGCAAATGATTAAAGGCCATAAAAACGTGTTGGTGTTCGGTGGTCAGAAAACAGAAGTAGACCGTTTTTTTCAGGTGAATGATCGTAACCGTTATCAAAATATGAAACTCGCCGTCGCTCAGGCGGTGAGTCAGCCATTGATTATGGTGATAGGGTCGTTTGCACTGGCATTTGTATTGTATGCCGCCACATGGGACAGCATGAAAACTGATTTAACCGCAGGTACGTTTGCGGCTATTTTAGGTGCCATGCTTGCTATGTTACAGCCGATTAAAAACTTAACCCGTGTTAATGCTGAGTTTCAGCGCGGTATTGCCGCGTGTACCACAGTATTTGAATTATTAGACACCGCGCCTGAACCCGATAATGGCCCGTTTTCTATTGAGCGAGTTAAAGGGAAGTTGCGTTTTGACAATGTGACTTTTGCTTATCCAGAACAAGCAAAACCGGCACTTAATGGGATTAGCTTTGAAGTTCAGCCAGGTAAAACAGTGGCGTTAGTTGGCCGTTCTGGCTCTGGTAAATCTACCATTGCCAGTTTGATCACCCGTTTTTATGGTGGCTTGAGTGAGGGTGATATCACCCTCGATGACACCAGCATTTATGACTATCAGCTCAAGTCTTTGCGTAACCAAGTGGCACTTGTGTCGCAGCAAGTGACGTTATTTAATGACACCATTGCGAACAATATTGCTTACGCCTACCCAGGTGAAGTGACGCGCGAACAAATCGAACGCGCAGCTGAGCTTGCTTATGCCATGGAGTTCATTAGCACTTTACCGGATGGGCTGGATACACAAGTAGGCGAAAATGGCGTGCTATTATCTGGTGGTCAACGTCAACGTATCGCCATTGCTCGAGCCATGCTTCGTGACGCGCCAGTGCTGATTTTAGATGAAGCAACCTCAGCGTTAGACACCGAATCTGAAAAAGCCATCCAAAAAGGCTTAGATAATTTGCGTCACAATCGTACTTCAATTGTCATTGCCCACCGTTTATCGACGATTGAAAGTGCCGATGAGATTTTGGTCATTGATCAAGGGCAAATTGTGGAGCGCGGTAATCACAGTGAGCTGATATCCCATGCGGGTATTTACGCGAATTTATACAAGATGCAGTTTAGTCAGTAAGGGTTCGGTGGAATGCAGCAATTAATCCATCGTATCTGGTACCACAATCATTGGGCTAAATGGTTATTCTTGCCACTGTCCTGGTTGTTTGGTGTGATATCCATGTTAAGACGAACTTTGTTCAGTCTGGGTATTCAGCACGCTACCACATTACCTGTGCCTGTCATTGTGGTGGGCAATATCACCGCTGGTGGCAGTGGTAAAACACCTACCGTGATCTACTTGATTGAATTGCTGCGTAAGCAAGGCTACACCCCAGGCGTGATTAGCCGTGGATATGGCGTAGAAATACCAGGTTGCTTAGCGGTTAATGCGGGGGCTAAAGCCACTGAGGTGGGTGATGAACCGGCCATGATAGTCGCTCGAACTCAGGTGCCTATGGTAGTGGGCGCGAAACGTGTCGATGCTGCCAATATGTTGTTAGCCAATAATGATGTAGATGTGATTATTAGTGACGACGGCTTGCAACATTATGCGTTAGCACGAGATATTGAAATCGCCTTAGTCGATGGTGAACGTCGATATGGTAATCAATGTCTTATCCCAGCAGGCCCGCTACGCGAAGGGCTTTGGCGTTTAAACAGTGTTGATTTTGTGATCAACAATGGCGGCCCAGTACAACAAAATGAAGTGTTAATGAGTTTAACGCCAGCACCGCTTATTCAAGTGAGTCAACCCGATAGTGTGCCACTGTCCATATCGCAAGACGTGGTTGCCATGGCGGCTATTGGTAATCCACAACGTTTTTTTAATACACTGACACAATTAGGCTATAACCTAGCCAAAACCGTTGAGTTTACCGACCATCAAGCTTTTTCGGCGACAGAGTTACATACCTTGTCGCGCGAACACCCATTAGTGATGACTGAAAAAGATGCGGTTAAATGTCGCGATTTTGCTGAAAGTCACTGGTGGTATTTACCGGTAAATGCGAAACTTACCCCAGAATTTGATCACGCATTGTTGAGCCAATTACAGCAAGTGGCTCAAACTAAAAAAGGACTGTCTCATGGCATTTGATAAAAAACTACTCGAAATTGTGGCTTGCCCAGTATGTAAAGGTAAGTTGGAATACGACAAAACAGCACAACAATTGATCTGTAAGTTTGATAAGTTAGCTTACCCTATTACAGAAGGTATCCCGGTGCTATTAGAAAACCGTGCGACACCTTGGGTTGCTGAATAAACCGTAAACACGTAAACCGTGATATGGTGCTTTAAACGTCCTTCGGGGCGTTTTTTTATGCCCGTGTTTCAAACTTGACTGAATTCGACAACGGATGTTATCGGTGTATTTAGAATGTTAACACGCTATAAGGAAAGTGAAGCTAAAACGCTAAAAGCATATCTAATAACAAGAAAAACCATTGGTTTAATTGAACTTATTATCAGTGAGGCAGATAATTTACCTATCAGTAATACACGTGTTTTTGACTAGGTAGTCTTATGGCTGAACATGAAGGTTTTCAACAATTAGTTGCTGAAGTCATTCGTGAACATCGCGGTGAGCGAGTGGTCTCGTTTGAGTTTGAAGGCAAACGTTATTGGCTTAAGCAAGTGGAGAAACTGGCAGGCGCGATGCGTTTGCTTAAACAAAATTCAACACTCGCATTACACAAAGAAATAAACGTACTCACTGAGTTGGCTAAGCATGGCGCACCAGTGCCAGCGGTGGTTGAAGTCGGTGATGGTTATATGGTGATTGAAGATGCGGGCGCAACGATTAAAGATTTGCTTGCCCATGATAAAGCAGCGCTCTTGCCCATTATTCTTAATGATGTCGCGATTGCCTTGGCAAGGTTGCACGCTATGCATTTTTCACACGGTCGTCCAGCTCTGCGTGACATCAGTTGGCAAGATGGCGAGGTCAAGTTCATTGATTTTGAAGCGCATCAACAGGACAAATCGATAGTATCGCAACAAGTGAGAGATTTGCTGGTGTTTATTCACAGCTTGTATCGTTATATTGGTCCTCGAAATGCGTTGATTTCTCACGCTATTGACGCTTATCGTGCCGCGGGTGGCGAATTAATATGGCAAAAAGCACAACAATTTTTAGCGTCTTGGCAATGGTTGTATTATTTTGCTTGGCCATTTCGTTATGCTGGTGGCAAAGATTTAAAACCCGTGTATTGGGTACTTTGGCATTTTAGGCAACAAGATAGATTGCCGTGCGAGACTAAAACAAAAAAAGCTTGCTGATGGGCAAGCTTTTTTGTTTTATACCGCTATTGAGATTCAGTTTGGGTATGTACTGTTGTTGCTTAGTGTTATTGATCAGTAAGCTTTTTTAACGCTAGTTATTCAGTGCCATTGATTAATTGACTGTCATTAATTGTAAGTCACAGATAGATCGTCAGTTATTGCACGTCAGCTTTTGGGCTGAGATCTTCATACAAGGTGTCTATCCATTTTTCTGCTGAGATAAACTGCCATCCCCAATTTTTATACTCTTTGGGTACGCCTTGTTGTTTGATTTTAGCCAGGTCGTGACCCATTTCAATTTCGCCGCGCATCCAATTAATACAATCATCAAGCATATGCTTAAATTTCAATAATTCGTTACGGGTTGCTAGTTCACCATGGCCTGGGATCACCTGCACCTTATTATCGAGTTTGTCTAAAATTGCGCTGACATTGTCACGATACCCTATTACGGAACCGCCACCTTTTAGGTCTATGTAAGGAAAGCGGTCTTTAAAATACAAGTCGCCCATGTGGATAATGTTGGCTTTTTGCCACATGACGACACTGTCACCATCGGTATGGCCTGGACCCAGGTGGATCACTTCTAGGGTATCTTGATTAAAATGAATCGAGATGTTTTCAGCAAAGGTAATGACCGGTAAGGCTGATTTTGGGGTTTTGCTGTCTTCACTTAATCGTTTTAATACATTGTGGTGGGCTAAAATGGTACCCGTGGCACCAAAGTGTGCATTACCACCGGTATGATCGCCATGGTAATGAGTATTAACAATGTATTTAGGCACTCCAGCTTGTATCTCATTTAATGAGGCTGATATTTTATCGGCTAATGGCGCGAACTGATCATCAATAATCAAAATACCGTCGCTACCCGCTGATACGCCAATGTTGCCGCCAGCACCCATAAACATATAGGTATTGTCATTGAGCTTTTTTGAGGTGATGTTGACATCGCTCATGCTGTCATCGGCTATTGCACTGCTACTGATCGCCAATAAGGCCAATGTGCTAAGTTTAATCATCTTTGTTTGAAATCTCTGTTTCATTTTTGTCCCTTTATTTGTGCTGGATAACTGGTAATCAACTACATTAATACTGATGCTCTGGCCTGTTTGATCACTTTTAGGTTACAAACTTGTTATTAAATATCTTATCGGGTCCAAGGTAACAGCTTTTGAGCAAAATTGTTGGCTAAACCCAATCGAATCGCAGACTTATGGCGAACTAAGTATAGTGCTTGATAACACAAAGGCACTAAATACAAGCTGGTGACAGTGGAGAAGGTGAGTCCGCCGATAATGGCAATGGCCATTGGTGAATAGGGTGGGCCGCCGCCACCGATTTGGGTGTCGCCCATGGCTAATGGTACTAAGCCGAGCACGGTTGTGGCTACCGTCATTAATACCGGACGTAAACGGGTAATACACACGCTAATAATGGTATCGCTCAGTTTATCTAAATCCGGTGTCATTTGATTAATTTGATCCACCAATACAATACCGTTATTGACCACAATACCCATTAAAATCAAGATACCAATCATGGCCATGACCGACATGGGTGTGCCCGTTAACCACAAAGCCCAAAATACCCCAGTAATGGAAAACATTATCGAGGTGATAATGGCGGTGGGTAGCAATAATGATTCAAACAATGCTGCCATGACGATATAAATCATCGCGATAGCTAAAATCATGTTCACTGCCATGATAGATTGGTCTTCATCTTGACGTTCAAAACCACCACGTAGCGAGTAGCCATATCCGTAAGGAAAATTCACCGAATCCATGACTTGGGTGATTTTCTCTTGTGCTTCTTCTGTGGTGAAGTCATCTAGGTTTGCGCCAATCGACAACGCAGTTTGGCGATTAAAGTGTTTAATGGTGTCAAAGCGTGGCACTACCGTGGCTGTGGCTAAACTGTCGAGCGTGTAAACACGGTCACCCTGGCGAATAATCGGCAATTGTTTGAGTTTTTCAAGCGAGTTTTGCCAGCTTTTATCATAAGCCAGCTCAATACGAAGCTCACCGCTTGGATCATGCCTAAATGAACGTAAAGGTGACCCTCTAAGGGCGATAGCAATGTTAGAGGCGATATCGCTTAAGGTCAGATCAAGCCTTGCAGCCATTTCACGATCAATCACCACAACCACTTCCTGTTGGGCGCCGTTGACTTCTGAGCGCACATCAACAAGACCTTCAATGTTACTCAATAACGGCAAGACTTGTTCACTGAGGCGAATGAGCTCGGTGGTAGAGCGACCTGTTAATGTGACCCGTATTCCGCTATTTTCATTGCCCCATCCAAACTGAGGTGTGGCAATAGAGAATTTAGGGAACCCTTCGCGGATCATCTTTTTCAACTCGCTCATTTCAATAGGAATATCTTTTTTTAGCAAAATGGTTGATTGCGCATCTTGTGGCGCGTAATAACTGTATACCGCGTCGATATAAAAGGTGTCTTTGTTGCTGTAGAGGTAATCCTCCATGCGATTAATCATCGCTTCGGTCACAGCCAAATTATGCCGACCTTCTAATTGATAGTTAATGTATAAGCGGTCATTGCCTTCGCCATCACCTTGGTCTTGTTGCACTAAACTTAATGGTAGGGCAGTTGATACGAGTAGCGCGATAGCAATCACTCCAGAACGTTTAGGGCGGGTTAATATCCAGGTTAAGCTGCGTTGATAAAACAGCCCTAAACGGTTGTGGTCATTAACGGGTTCTACCTCAAAGTGAAAACGATTAAGCATCAGTGGAATAAGCGTTTTAGCCACTAATAAAGAGGCCGCTAACGAGATACAAATAGCCACGGCGACGTGTTCTAAAAAGATGGTCAGCTGGACTTTAACGCCAAAAATATTGGGTAAAAATACGATTGCAGTAGTGAGTGTGCCCGCCAATATCGCCAGTGAGACTTTTTCAACGCCTGTTAATACTGCCAGCTGATTGGCTTTTATTTGGCAGGTATCATCGATATGTGCGGCTTGCTTTTCTTGCAGCACACTTTCAGTGACTACCACGGCATTATCAATCAGCATACCGACGGCTAATAACAGGCCCATCATGGATAAGATATTCAGGCTGTAGCCTAAAAAATACATTCCGGCCAGGGTCATGCATAACGAAATCGGCACAGATGACACCACGACTAAAGTCATTTTGAGATTGCGTAAAAACAAATACAACACCCCAAATGATAATACAGCGCCCATTAAACCAGACAGCAATAAATCCTTAAGAGATGATTTAACGCCGTAAGCCTGGTCTTCCATGATAAACAGTTTAATGCCATTAAATTGCTGGTCTTGTTTAACCTGTTCGATGACCTTAAGTACCCGATCAGACACTTCAACCAAGTTAGCACCGGACTCTTTAAATACATCAATCCCCACCGCATACTTTTGATCTAAATGGCGGCCTTCTACTTTCTCTGGTAAAGCGTAACTGACCGTTGCGATGTCTTGTAAATGAACGCCAGGTACAATCACCAGCGCATTGATGTCGTCTAGGCTGGTAAATTCTCCTTTTGGCGTCACCTGATACACCTGTGAATTGGTGCGAATGGTTCCAGCACTAATAACAAAGTTTTCGGATAATAAGCGGGTGCGTAAATCGAGGCTGTTGATCTCAGACGATGCGAGCTTGTCGGCATTTAATCTAATTTCAATTTGTTTTTGTTCTACACCATACAGGGTGACTTTAGATACCCCATCGACGCGCTCGAGTGGTTTACGTAACTGTTTATCGAGTAAATCAAAAGCATTTGATAGCTCACGTTCACTTGATATTCGGATAGTCAGCACTGGCATGTCGGCCGTCGAAAACTGCTGGATCATGACTCGCTCGACATCGGTCGGCAGTAAGTGACGCACTGAATCGATTTTTTCACGCGCTTCTAAGCTTTTAGTGGCAACGTCTTCACCCCATTTCATATTAAGCTGAATAAAAGCGCCATCTTGGGTTGAGTCAGAGCGCACTTCTTCAATGCCGCTCATGGTAGCGAGCGACTCCTCTAACACTTTGGTGATGTCACGCTCAACTTCAGCTGGGCTAGAGCCTTTGTAAGGCACATTAACCATAATTTGCGGAATATCGATGCCAGGAAACATCTCTAACGGCAGCATGCGGCTCGCGGCCATGCCAAAGAGCATTATGGCCAAGAAAAACATGCTGGTGGTGACCGGACGCTTTATCGCTAATTGAGTGATATTCATGCTGGTGTCTCCGCATTATTTATCGCTGCGTCATTAGTCGCGTATTGCTTACGGTCAAATAGGGCATAAAGCGCTGGAATAACCAGTAATGTCAGTAATGTTGACATGCTTAAGCCAAAGATGACGGTAATGGCCATGGGGGCACGCACTTCACTGCCATCGCCCATGCCAATCGCCATGGGCAATAACCCGAGTGTGGTGGTGAGGGTTGTCATCATAATCGGGCGTAAACGCGATTGCGCAGCGTCATTAATGGCGCTGATTTTATCCTGGCCTTCACGGCGCAGCTGGTTAATACGGTCAACCAATACAATGGCATTATTCACTACAATCCCTGCCAGCATAATAAGCCCAATAAACACCACTACACTTAAGTGTGTCCCGGTGATAAATAATCCGACAATACTGCCAGCAACGGCCATTGGCACCGCAATCAGAATCAACAATGGATGCAATAGTGATTCAAACTGGCTTGCCATTACTAAGTAAACCAGAAAGATGGCCAACACTAAGGCGATTTTAAGCGAGTCAAATGAGTGTTCCATCTCTTCGTTCTGGCCACCAAAACGTGCCTGGATAGAACTGGGCAGTTGCTGTTTAGCCAGTATCTGTTGCGCTTCAAGCACTGCTTCACTTAAATCCCCGTAAGCTAAGTTTGATGACACAATCGCCACCCGTTGTTGGCTTATACGGTTAATGGCTGAGGGGCCAATTTGCAGATGCACTGCGGCAATCGCACTGAGCGGGATAGGCTGCTTGCTATTAGGGTTAATAATTAATGATTCTATGTCGCTTATTTGATCGCGTTCCGCTAATTCGCTGCGCACTAAAATGTCGACTTTACGATCTCTAACCGTAAATTGACTGGCAATAGTGCCACCAACACGCTGCGCGATACGATTGGCGACCGTTGGTGCATCCATACCGAGTGCCGCTAAACGTTCATGATCAAAGCGAATGCTGATTTCAGGTTGGCCATCTCGCAATGTGGTGTTGATGTCGCTAAAGCGGTCATTTTCACCTAAGGCTTTCACTAGCTGATCAGCACTTTGCTTAAGTAAACTTAAATCATAGCCCGAAAGCTCAATTTCTAACGGGGTTTTAAAACTAAACAGTTCAGGGTGCTCTATTTGCGCTTCAAGCTCAGGAATATTACGGGCGGTTTTGCGTAGCACCTGACTGACCGCATTAAAGGCTAAATGGTCGGCTAATACTACTTGTAAACGGCCCCAGTTCTCACCGCCACGTGCAGTGTCTGATGTCATTAAACCACCGCTACCAGCCTGGCTATAGGCGTGTTTTACATCATCGCGGTCTTTAATCGATAAGGCCAGTTGTTGCAAAACCGCATCAGTCTCGCTGACTTCGGTGCCGGGCGGCAATAATATTTCTACATAGAACTCGCCCTGGTTCATGGGCGGAATAAGCTCCATACCGAGCCTAGGCAACAAGCTGCTCGATGCCAAGGTCATTACCAGCGCGATAACAACCGTGAGGACTTGATGACGCAGCGCATGGTGTAAAATACGGTAATAAAATGATTCAACAAGGCGATAAACAGCATTAAAAGCGGCGCAAAGGGGCGTTAATATTAATCCCAATACACTGCTGACGAACCGACTGATAACAATAATCGCGGTGAGTAATCCTGCGGGTAAATAGCTGAATAATAATGTAAATGGAAATTTTACTATCGCCAAGAGGTAATATCCAATTTTGCCTTTAACGCTAGTGGGTTTGGCAACTTTTGGCGTTTCGACCGGCTCTGGCAGGCTGGTAAATCCTTGGCGAGATGCCAACATCGGGATGGCGGTTAGCGCAACAAATAATGAAGCCAATAACGCAAAGGTGACGGTTAATGCCTGGTCTGCAAATAATGCCCCGGCAATTCCGTCGACAAATACTAACGGTAAAAACACCGCTAACGTAGTTAATGTTGAGGCAAAAATAGCCCCCGCGACTTCTTTACAGCCGGTGACGGCAGCATCAACTTTGCTCATTCCGAGTGATTTATAGCGATCAATATTCTCGAGTACCACAATGGCGTTATCGACTAATAAACCGATAGCCAGCGCAATACCGCCAAGTGACATAATATTTAAGCTGATGTCGGCAAAATACATCATATTGAAGGTGGCAATGACCGAGAAGGGGATTGAGATGGAGATGATTAACGTGGCAATAATATCGCGTAAAAACAGATAAATAACCAACATGGCCAATAAGCTACCAAACAATGCTGCCGAGGTGACTTCATTGACAGCGCTTTCAATAAATTCTGATTGATCGTAGATGACTTTTAATTGATTTTTATTGCCTGCTAAATTGATTTTGGCCAGTTCATCTTGCAGCTTTTTAGCGACAGCAACCGTATTTGCGTCACCTTCTTTATAAATGGCGAGCTCAATCGACTCCATATCACCAATACGCGTGATGTCGCTACGCTCTTTATAGGCGTCTGATATGACTGCAATGTCAGACAGTCTCACCAAGGTTTGCTCGTTACGATAAACAATGACCTGGCCAAGTTCTGCTAATGAGTTGAATTGATTTAAGGTTCTGACTAGGTATTCTTTGTCACCTTGTATAACTTTACCGGCAGATAAATTGATGTTTTCTTCATTAATACGACGTTTAATTTGGTCAGCATTGAGGTTTAATTGACTGAGCTTTTGTTGATTTAGCTCAATATGCACTTCTTGCTCGAGTCCGCCCGATAACCTAACGGCGGCCACGCCCGATAACGCTTCAAGGCGACGCTTAAGTTCTTCATCGGCAAAGGTGCGCATTTGTTTAAGCTGCTCAGCATCAGCGTTGGGCACTGAAAATGCTAAGCGCATAATGGGATCAAGATTAGGGTTAAAGCGCAATAACAACGGTTTATTAATGTCTAATGGTAGCTCAATGGTGTCGATTTTTTCACGCACCTCTAGGCTTGCCATGTCCATATTTGTGCCCCATTCAAACTCGAGCACCACATCAGACATACCAGAGCGAGAAATCGAACTAATTTTACGCAAACCTTTTACCACACCGACCGCTTCTTCTATGGGTTTTGACACCAGTTGTTCAATCTCGACCGGTGCAGCGCCATCATATGCGGTACGAATAGTCACGCTAGGGTAGCTTAAGTCGGGCAGCAACTTTACTGCAAGGCGTGAAAATCCCACCATACCAAATAACATAACGGCAAGCATGAACATCCACACAGTCACCGGACGGTTAACTGAGGTATTTATCATTGACATGATCTTGCTCCGTTATCGAATGGCTGCAAAGCTAAGTGGGGTGATAATTTCTACCAGAGATTGGTCTTTGAGATTTTGCTGGCCGCGGATCACAATTTGTTCGCCTGCGCTAACGCCCGATACAATTTCAACGGTGTTGTTTTCACGGTAACCTAGGCTAACTTCACGGCGCTCTGCTTTAGTGTCGTTAATCACATACAAGGCTTGAGTATTGTCTTGGTTTATCAAGGCATTGTATGGCACGGTTAATACATTTTGATGGGTATCGTATTTAAGCTCGACGCGAGTAAACATGCCTGCTTTTAAGGTTGCATCTTGATTGGGTACCGCCAATGTCACTTTAAAGGTGCCGCTTTGGGCATCAACAATTGGACTTATCCGCAATACTTGTGCATCGATACTGCTGTCATTATTACTTTGATGTTGCTGCACTATGCTGGCATGTTGACCAATGCGTAAGCTGGCAAGTTGCTGCTCGGGTAAATGTAAAATTCCATGCAGTTGGTCTTGATTGACGACATAAAACAGCTCTTGAAACTCTTTAGCCATATTGCCGAGCTTAATGTGACGGGTAGCGATAACGCCATTGATAGGCGAGGTGATTTGGCTTTCTTTGACTTGAAGCTCAGCAAGATCGCGTTGTGCTTTTGCCGCCTGTAAGTTGAACTCGAGTTTAGCCATGGCATCCTGGCTAATAAACTCTTTATTGATCATTTTATTTAAACGATTTAATTCTTGCTCAATGATCTGTACTTCAGCTTCAGAGCGATTGAAATCGTAACGTTGACGCTTAGCATCAATCACTGCAAGCACTTGTCCTTTAGTGACTCTATCGCCTTCTTCAACATTTATCGCTTCAACAATTCCCGCTATGCGGCTCATCACATGCGACTCTTCTGGTGCTTCGAGTGTGGCGGTTGTGCTATAAAATGACGACACGTTACCCGTTTCAACCAATGCCGTTTCTACTGGGATAGCAAATTTCTCTTCTTCTTTTGCTTGCTCTGCTTCACCTGAGCATGCACTAAGGGCTGCAATGCAAAGTAGTGGGATTGCCATTTTTTTCATGCTGTTAAACCTATCCATGGGGTACCTGCCAGTGTTATATTTTTAATTGAGTGACGGTTAAGCATGATGCTATGCCTTTATTGGTAAACGTCACGTTATCATTTGTAACGAATGTTAATGCGTGTCGATATCCCAATAGAAAGCACATAGTGTGCCAATAATGTTAACTGTTATATAACAACGGTTTAGTTGTTTTCTGTGAGTAAGTTGGTAAAATTGACAATGTTACAATAGTGAAAAAGATTAACTTTTAATGAGATCCGTTAACCGACTGATTAACGAGTATTTGATTGGGTATATACACGGACATAATTACAACAAAAGGAAACGTGAATGAGAGTAACATGGTTAGTAGTGGCTGCATCTGTCAGCCTATTATCGGCTTGCAGTATGCTAATGAGTCAACAAACGGGCAAGCAATCTGTTTCAAGCAGTTTAATGGATTTTCTTTATCCTGAAAAAACAGATAAAGCCGCCCACAGTCCTGAAATCCCAGTGTTAAGTTTACCTGTTAATGTCGGGATTGCCTTTGTGCCTTCAAGTGGCTTGAACAGCGATGCCATTCATAATAAAGATCAGTATGAACTACTGGAAAAAGTCAAAGCAGCGTTTGTAAAATACGATTATATTGACCGAATTGAGGTTATTCCCAGCACGTATCTGGCTGGTGGTGAAGGCTTTACCACATTAGAACAAGTAGGGCGCTTATATAATGTCGATGTGATGGCATTAGTGTCTTATGATCAAGTGACTCAGTCGGTAGAGAATAACGCCGCATTGTTGTACTGGACGATTGTCGGAATGTACATTATTCCTGGAAATGAAAACACAGTGCAAACTTTTGTTGATACTGCAGTGTTTGATATTAAAAGCCGCAAAATGCTTTTTAGAGCACCAGGAATAAGTAAGCTCGAAAAACGCACTACTGCTGTCGGTATAGACGAAACATTGTCAGAAAAGTCGATGGAAGGATTTAATATCGCCGTGACGGATATGAGTCAAAACTTAGAAGATGAATTAGCGCGTTTTAAAACAAGGGTAAAAGAAGAGAAAATCGCTAAGGTCGAACACAAAACTAATTACAGCGGTGGCGCGATCGAACCTTTACTGCTGTTTTTAATGTGTCTCATTGCAATGATAGTGACATTGAACAGAAAGCGTAAACTCAATTAAAGCGATCGATGGTAACGATAATAACAAAAAAGCGCCTTTCGGCGCTTTTTTAGTTTGGTCAATCAGAAGATAAACACTTATCAATGTTTTAATAATTACGTGCTGACTCCCCAATGTATAACTTCAGCCAATAAGACCCTTAATGAAAGCAAATGGCGTGCGCAAGAAACACTATCGTTAGTTTTGGAGACATTAATTAAAATCATGTTACTAGCGATTGGTATTTAGCGTTCTTCTGTATCAAGGGTTGATCATACTCAGGGGCTGATTACACTTTTTGACCAGCACCAAAAATCATTACTTCCCTGAAATCATCACTCCAACAAGCCCTATTGAATTTCTGATTCTGGCTTGTTTTAGCGGGATGTAGCTTCACTAGATTTAATGCCCAACGCCTAAAATAGCCAGAATACTGGCACCATCCTCATCATACATTTTCTGCTTATCTTCTTGAAATAGTGTATCTAAAAGCCAATGCTGATTATTTTTCGTTTGCCTGTGAGCCCTAATCGCTGTACCAAAGGCTTCTGATGTCAGCACTGCACTGCTGACATAAAAATGCGTATCTATACTGGTTTTGTTACCCACTTTTCGATGACGCTCTACAGCGATTAATGTTTTTAATTGAGACCATTTCATCTTTATCTCAGCGGGTAAATTCAATGGACACTGAAACGTTATCCGTTTTTCAACTCGACCATGGCCTTTATCACCTTGCGTACAGCTTTGGCTGATTACCTTTGACTTGCAAAATACAATGCCCACCTTCTTTGACAATATAATCAAGTGTTTGTGTCTGGCAATGCAGCGTATCAAATGTCAGTAACTCAGACTTCAAATCAAGACACGTCAGCAATTCTTGAACGAGTTTGAGTTCACTCTTTTTGCTTGCACCTGATTTAGCGCTGAAGACTAAACTAGAGCCGGTATCATATGCAGTGACCATATGTAATGCAGTGCTTGAGGCTGATGCTTTAGCACCTTTAAGCACTTTCCCATTAATCCCAATTTTTTCATTACGCTAGCTATGGCGTAAACCCCAACCTTACAATTTAAATCTAATAAATCAGCCTGTATTCGACGTTTACCATACGTCGAGTGTGACTCAGAGAAAGTTTGCTCTATCAATTGTATCTGAGCTTGTTTTTCAACGCTTTTGGGGATCGGTTTGTAATAGAGACTACTGCAACTGATCTCGAATACTCGGGATAATTCACTCATTTTAAAGCCTGGGTTTGCTTTCTTTACTTCGCGCATCATTTTAAGTTTTGATTGTCTCGAATGAAGAAAGCTGCAGCCTTTTTTAAGATATCATTATCCCTCATGGCTTGTTTTAGTTGGGCTTCTAGAAGCTGTATTCTTCGTTGTTCTTCAGTTAATGCTTTGGTATTTTCCGGTGTTTTACCGGCTAATTCAGCCTGGTACTGCACTTTCCATCTAGACACCGCAGATTTACCTGCACCTGACATATCTTCAATTTGCTTGTTCGTGTAACCCTGTTCGACCATCAGCTTGGCATATTGTAATTTTTGAAGAGGGCTGACAGTGATTTTAGTTTTTCTAATCATAATAAATACCTTTAAGATTTTGCATATTTTAAGCTATAAATCTCTACAGTTTCATTAGACCATTACACTTGCCGGAGTGAAACTTAAAGACATCACGCGTCGCACCAATCGCTCAGAAGTGCTTGACCTAAAAGCCCAGCGGGGAACGCAGGAATTTCGAGTGATAAGGCGTTGGTTTGCAGAAGAAAAACGATTTTGCATCTGGCTAACCAACTTACCGGCAGAGTCTTACTCAGCCGATGACATTATGGCGATTTACCGCTGCCGCTGGCAGGTTGAGCTGCTGTTCAAAGAGTTGAAATCACATACAAACTGGCAGAGATTTGCCACCGCGCAGAAAGCGATAGTTGACGGCCTAGTATGGGCCAGCCTGCTGGCACTTATCATCAGACGCAGCACAGCGATGCGCATCATGCCTTCAGTTTCGCTGTTCAAAGCGGCAAAGAATGTGGACGTTTGGCTGCTGCCAATCTTTGAGTGTATCTGTCATCGGGCTTGGTCAGAAATAACAGAAAAGATAGACTGGGCGGTCTGCTATATAACAATAAACGCAAAAAAGTCACAACAAAGAAAATCTAGAAAAGACATAACGTTAGATGGAGTTTTTTCAGGCCTTAATGCTTAAGGTCCAGTATATGAGGTGATGCTAGTATTAATAAATCCATAGGCTCGCAGTGGAAGAACAAAGGTAAAGATGAGTTGGGTAATAAATCGCTAGCAAGCCGCGTTGAAATGATGGATGTAAAGGCTAAAAAAGCACTAGAAGAGTTAGGTCCAGAGACAAAAATGAATGTAGATTTGCATAGGTGTAAATAAATGAATAAGTTTTTTGATAATTTTTATAACTTTAAAGGGTTTGGACCAGCTATCAAGTCAGTGAATCCTACTCAAGAAACGCTTGATTATTTTAAGGAAAAACTGCCGAACCGTCTTTTAGAATATTGGCAAGAATATGGATTTTGTGGTTGGGGTAATGGAGCTTTCTGGACTGTAAATCCAGCTGATTATCATGAGGTTTTACAAGTATGGTTGTCAGGTACAGAATTTGAAGAACGAGAGAAAGATGGTATCGATAAATACTATGTAATCGGTCGAGGTGCATTTGGTCGCTTATTTGTATGGGGTAAAACGTCTGGGCAAAGCATTAAAATAAATCCAAGTTATGGAATGTTACTCCCTGCTGATTATAGTGATAAATTGAAGGCGTTGGGCGAGGAACGATCAATTGACTTATTTTTTGCAGTTATGTCAAAAGATTCAATTGAAGAAGAAGCAGATGGAATGCCTTTATTTAATCGAGCCCTAGAAAAGCTGGGAGTCCTAGAGTCTGATGAAATCTATTCTTTTGTGCCTGCGCTATCATTAGGTGGGATTAATAAGCTAGAGAATTTACAAAAAATGAAAGCGCTAGAACATATTAACTTTCTAGCTGAACTCGGTGAAAAACGTGTCATGGCTGATATTGTTGCTTTATCAAACCAATTACCACATAACCAATAAATATTACTTCTAATGCTAAACACTAATTAGTTTAATTAAAAGTAGTGCGATAAACATACAGTTCTATGTTGTTAAATTTTAGCAAGTGTAGAATAAAAAATAACATTAACGCTTACCGCAGTTGTTGCGCTATCAGCCAACAAGGCTGTTTTAATAGGGAGATTTGCTCAACATGTTTGGACTACTAAAAACATACGACGTGCACATGTGCTCAGAAGTAAAAGGGCGAGTCCTGTCAAACGGAAAACCTGTTGTTGGCGCTAAAGTGATAAGAGAACTTAGTTATATTCATCAAGTTGAATCAAATGATGAAACCTTAACGGACGAGTGTGGCTGTTTTTTTATGCCAGAAGTCAGTATCAGTTCAAAAAAACCAGGTGATATGTTCGTCAATGATTCTGTTATGCAGAAAGTTTACATCATTATTGATAGTGTTCAGTATATTTTATGGGACTCAGAGTTCGGTGGTATTGAAGAGTTTCCAGAGTTTAAAGAAAAATTAACAATGCTAAATTGTGACCTAAGTAATAAAGAAGTGACTTTTACCTTTCCAAATAAAAAAAATGCAAACTTAATGTTTGATGGTATAAGTATTTGTCGATGGGAAACGGATTTTGATATTTATGAAAGAAATGACGATGACGATGACGATGATGACTTTTTTAATTTTTAATTTTTAATTTTTAATTTGTACTTAAAGTAAACTTAAATTCAAGGGAATGAAATGAAAACTTTGACACCAACTCTAGCTTCTAACTTGGCTGATTTTGCCTACAAAAGTGAATTTATTAAAAGTAATAATATTGCTAAAATTAGGGTTCCAGCAATTCTTTCGGAACATTTTTTATTCAATGCTCAAAAGTCAACGTTACATGGTGTATCAGGTACTACAGCTGAACATGTTTTAAACCATACGTCTGGTTTCGGTTTTTTTGGTATTGGTCGTAATGAGGGGATATTTAAAGGAGAGGCTGTGCTTGCTTTTCGCGGTACTGCAGGTATGTGTGATGTACTGACCGATCTCCATTGTGGTGTAACATCTGGTCCAAATAACCAATTAGTTCACTCAGGCTTTAATAGAACATTTAACTCAATGAAACCTCAAATCAAAACGCTACTAGAAAATCTTGGAGATAAGCCCTTACATTGTATTGGTCATAGTTTAGGTGGTGCTTTAGCCAACCTTGCTGCAATTTGGATTCGAACAAACTTCAAAAATCCTGTTAAATTATATACTTTTGGGGCTCCAAGAGTGGGTTTTGCACCGTATGCAATTCAAGTTGAAACCAGTTTAAGTGGTATTTATCGTGCTGTTCACCGAAGTGACCCAGTACCTATGGTTCCTGTTTGGCCCAGGGCAAGATCACGAAGCTTTACCTTGACTTAAGTTTGTGATCTTATACTTCTTTTTAGTAAGAAGTAAGTTAACCCATGTCGCAACTACAGCTATTCAAGTACTTTTCAAACATTGATGACCCCCGTCAACAAGGTAAAGTTGTCCATAAACTCTTTGATATCCTATTCCTTACCCTCAGCGCAGTGATTGCTGGATGCCAAGGGTGGGAAGAAATTGAGGATTTTGGACACGACCGTCTCGATTGGTTACGCAAATTTGTCTCTTTTGAAAATGGTATTCCTAAACATGACACGATAGCGAGGGTTATCAGCACTATTGATATGAGTACGTTTCAATCCTGCTTCTCTAAATGGATGCAAGAGTGCCACCAGGTCACTGCTGGACAAGTGATTGCTATTGATGGGAAAAGATTAAAAGGTTCATTTAATCAGTCTGATAGAAAGGATGCCATTCATATGGTGAGCGCATTTGCTTGTGAAAATGGTGTGGTGCTTGGACAACAGAAAACCGACTGTAAATCCAATGAGATAACCGCCATCCCAGTGCTGCTTGACTTGTTAGAAATAAAAGGTTGCCTAGTCACCATCGATGCCATGGGATGTCAGAAAGCGATAGCTCAGAAAATTTTGGATAAAGAAGCGAATTATCTGCTGGCACTTAAAGGCAATCAGCCTATGTTCTTTTCCCAGGTAGAGAAATTATTAGGACCAGAAATTAGCCGCCAGTGTCAGGATGGAACGCTATTTCAGGAAGCGGATTACCAACGGAATAGAGAAGAGTACCGGTGCTGTATTGTGACCAATGACATGAGTCAAATCCCCGCAGCGGCAGATTGGCCAATGTTAACGACAATTGGGGTGATCATTTCTTATCGAAAAGAAAAAGGCAAAGTATCCAAAGAGTTAAATTTTAGATACTACATCAGTTCAGCCACGCTAACGGCAGAAGAGTTGGCAGCAAGTGCCCGAGAGCATTGGAGTATTGAAAATGGATTGCACTGGAAACTTGATGTTGGAATGAAAGAAGATGATTGTCGTATCCGACGTAATGGTGCACCGGAAATTATGGCAGGTGTTAGGCATGTTGCAGTGAATCGTCTTCAGTCAGAGACAAGCTTTAAAAAAGGAGTAAGAGCGAAACAAATGAAAGCTAATCGCAACACCGATTACCTTGAAAAGGTTATTTTTGGCAAGTGAATTTTCATGCTCTTACCCTGCTGTTTGGCCCTTTGTACATGCTGGGGATGAATATAGATTAAGTACCTGTGTTTCTTTTGTTGGTGCGTCACACAAAATGAAAGGGAATGCTCCTGGTTACATTAATACCGCTTCTAGATACGCTGATTATAAGCAGATGAAAATGGGGTCAATCTGTAACCTTGAACATGTTCGCTTAAAGTATGAAAAACGTCATTTAGCGTGTTTTAATGCCCACTGGTCAGATAAAATTAGTGCTGGATTAATATGGCTTTTACGTTCAAGTGGTAAATTGACTTCAATACTTGCCCAAGTAGGCGTCAGTTCGACGTTATCCATTTATGATTTAATTGCTCGTTCATTAGTTGAGCTATCTGAAATGTCTCGTGAATATGCTGAAGATTGTAAAGGATTGCTAGGTCATATATTAACTTTTATCGGCAAGCCTGGAGTTAAGATTATTGACCTCAGTTACAGTACCGTGAGAAGTATTTTAGCTATGCTATTGAGTAGATTAAAATCTGTCGTAGTTGAGGCCTTAGGGTTAGTTTTTTAACTAATAGATTCTAATTGCTAGAATACTGCTTTCCATGTAGGAAAAAATGTATTTAATAGGCTTTATTTTTGCAATTTAAATCATATTCAATATAAAGAAGTTATGGAATAACAATGAACAAAGTTAACACGGATGTAAATTACAGAAAAATGGCTGGTAATGCTAGATTAGTTATTATCGCAGAATCTAGCCATAACCCTGTTTCTTATAAATATGAAGCTATACGTGCACTAAAACAACTTAAAGCAGCTGGTTTTACTCACTTTGCAATGGAAATGTTGCCATTACATATAAATGAAAAAATTGAATTCTACCAAAAAACAGGGAAAGGTTTTGATGCAATAAAGCAGTATTTTAAAGATAATTGGAATTGGAATAATGCTGCTAGCACTGGTTATGCTGAGCTAGTAAAAGCTGCAAACGATTTAGGTATGAAAATTATTCCGTTAGATATGCCAATTGAAATGATGGATTTAATTGATGAACGATGTAGCTGGCAGGGGCTGATTACACTTTTTGACCAGCACCAAAAATAATCTCTTCCCTGAAATCATCACTCCAACAAGCTCTATTGAATTTCTGATTCTGGCTTGTTTTAGCGGGATGTAGCTTCACTAGATTTAACGCCCAACGCCTTAAAATAGCTAGAATACTGGCGCCATCTTCATCATACATCTTCTGCTTATCTTCTTGAAATAGCGTATCTAAAAGCCAATGCTGATTATTTTCCGTTTGCCAGTGAGCCCTAATCGCTGTACCAAAGGCTTCTGATGTCAGCACTGCACTGCTGACATAAAAATGCGTATCTATACTGGTTTTGTTACCCACTTTTCGATGACGCTCTACAGCGATTAATGTTTTTAATTGAGACCATTTCATCGTTATCTCAGCGGGTAAATTCAATGGACACTGGAACGTTATCCGTTTTTCAACTCGACCATGGCCTTTATCGTCTTGCGTAAAGCATTCGGCATCTGGGGTATTTGTAATGTAATCAGCAAATTGTGCCTGTACTGCCTCGTACAGCTTGGGCTGATTACCTTTGACTTGCAAAATACAATGCCCACCTTCTTTGACAATATAATCAAGTGTTTGCGTCTGGCAATGCAGCGCATCAAATGTCAGTAACTCAGACTTCAAATCAAGACACGTCAGCAATTCTTGAACGAGTTTGAGTTCACTCTTTTTGCTTGCACCTGATTTAGCGCTGAAGACTAAACCAGAGCCGGTATCATATGCAGTGACCATATGTAATGCAGCGCTCGAGGCTGATGCTTTGGCACCTTTAAGCACTTTCCCATCAATCGCAATAGAAGAAAGTCCTGTGCTAAGCCGATGCTCGTTGACCCAACTCAACAAGGCATCTAGCAAGGATTGCTTTGACACTCCTCTGAAGATGCGACCAATACTCTGCTGGCTGGGAATACCATTAGCGAAGGGGCGATATTTACGCAGCCACATGAGTTTTAATGTCCCGAACTCGTGGCAATCGGCCCAACTTTGCGCACCTGATATCACTGCGCTTAGGACGAGGAAGCAGATATCAATGACATCATGTTCTTGATTTATATGGGAACGACAATCAGTAATCTTATCGAGATGTTTAAGCATATTAAGTATAAAGACAAAGAAAAAGAGCGCTATTTGATCACACTGGCGAGATCAATCAAGCTATTTTTTATCTCTTTGTTTTTAAAAAGGATGTATGAAAAGCGATCGAGTATGATCAGCCCCTGTGTAGCTGGGAGGATGCCAATACAGGTTCTTGTTCAGATTCTCACATACAGCGAAATCAAATGTGGGCAAGTATATTGAAAACGAATTTACAAGTGTATAAACACGCTCGTATAGTCGCTTTTATGCAAAGATATCATGCGTTTAATGCAGGAAACAAACATGTTGGTATTGATTCATTGATGCTAAGTATGAATGTTAATAGTATGAGTATTATAGAGTATGTTGGTGGTGCTATATGCTCTGATAATGGTATTTGTGAAGGTCAATCAGATGAAAGTAAATCTTTACAAGACACTTATTTTTATCGAAAAGGCGCATTTATTCCTTCGCCAATGCCCTCTTTTACTGTACATCTCCCTCAGAAAAAGTATTTTTAGAAGGTATTTTGACATGATAAAAATATTTTCATTATCTTTATTCTGTGTGGCTATTTCCGCCAATGCAGCAGGTCCAAGGTGGGATGATTCAATTGATATAAATGATCCTCACTTAAAGGTTAGTGTTGCAGCTGAACAGTGTCAAAAAAGTTTAATTAATGCTCCCGAGAAGCTTGAACTCTGGTGTGAAAAAGCCATTGGTATGGGGTATTGGAGAGGTTTGGTTCCACTTAGTTTGCACACAGGTAATGGTGTTCGGTTAGTTAAGGAAGCAACAAAAAGAGTCAATGCAAAAGACCCTATGGCTTACTCTACACTGGCTTGGCTATATGAAAGTGGTATGTTTATAGCGCAAGATATAAATCATGCTATTTCACTCCATAAAGAGTTTTTAGCATTGGATGTTGAGCTACCTAAATCGTCAGTTACTGCTGCTCATGAAGAGTTAGCAAAGCTGTATATAATACAACAGAATTGGCTAGCGGTTAGTGATCACGCCCAGTACGTTTTTGATAATACTACGTTTGAATTTAATAAAGAATATGCTGCTCAATTGATTAAGTTCGCACAAGACAAATTAGTCGAGGAATGACATTCTAAGCATCAATAAAAACAAACTTATTGATAGGTGTATATGAAGTTTACATTAATTATTTTAACAGTCTTATTACTGACAGTGAGTCATTTTGCAGTTGCTTCTGATTGTATTCAAATAAAAGTGATAAAGCCTATAACAGTTCAATTTAGTAGTGATGATGTTAAGTCAAAAAGATTTGATCAAGTTAAGCTTTTACATGAAGATAAATCGGGTATTTGTTTACCGACGCCTGATACTTATGTTTTAGCATATGATATGGGTGTTCCGTATATTGCTGCTCGTTTGAAGGGGCATACACCAGACATCACATTAATAAAAAAAGATGAAATAGAGTATGTTTTGATTAAATATCATACTGGAAATAAGCTTCAAGTATTGAAAGGATACCAATATATTGACTCTACTCTAGTTGAAATCCCAAACTTGACGTTAAGTAGTAATTTAAGCGAAATCAATATCGTAAATGGAAGCATTGAAGTTAACAAAAGCGAATTTGTTAATGATAAGGTGATAAATCAATTGTCGTACTATGATTTTGATTTAACTGGCATACATAAAAAACATTAACAGAATATCCTTGCTAATCACCTCAATAGTTATGCTGTCCAGGGTAACCGTACAGGGCGAGATCGTGAATGTTTTTTGAACAATTTGACGCACTATTTGACGTTAACATCTCGCTATGATCTTATACTCCCTTTTTTCGGGAGCACACCATGCATATTGACCACTTCAAAGAGAATTTC